>JAGFJE010000232.1 GCA_024103175.1 Phaeodactylibacter sp. | reverse complement strand
TCCGTCGTTAACCGCGCCCACCATCACGTGCTCTGGAGCCGGGTAGACAAGTATCAACCCCGTCATCTCCACGAGTTGGTAAAGGAAAAAAACGTCTTTGAATATTGGGCCCACGCCGCCGCCTACCTGCCCATGCGCGATTACCGCTTTACCATCCCCCGCCAGGAAGAGGTGCGGGCCAGCGATGGCATGTGGCATCAGCGAAACCCCGGGCTGATCAAATATGCCCTGGATCGGATACGGGCAGAGGGGCCGCTGATGTCGCGGGATTTCACCAAAGGAGATGGCCGGCTCTATTTCGGAAACAACAAGGAGGGCTGGTCGGCCTCCGCCATCAGCCATACCCTCTTTCAGCTCTTCATGGAAGGCGAACTGATGGTGGTGGGCCGCAAAGGCTTCCAGAAAATTTACGACCTCACCGAACGCGCCCTGCCCGCCGATGCAGATACCCGCCAACCCACCCGCGAGGAATACATCCGCTATCTGATCGAACGCGATATCCGGGCCCATGGGCTGGCCAAAGCCTCTGAGATCGGCTATCTTATCAAAAATTCCTCTGTGGACATCAACCGCCGGTTGGCAACTATGGTGGAAGCGGGAAAACTCATCGAGCTGGCAGTAGCAGGACAGCCCCAGTCTTACTACGCTTTTCCGTCAGGCCTGGAAATTCTGGACGCCATACCCCTTGAGCGCCGCATCCGCATCCTTTCTCCGTTCGACAACTTAGTCATCCAACGGAAACGCCTGGAGGAATTGTTCGGCTTCTCCTACACGCTGGAATGCTACGTACCCAAAGACAAACGCAAGGTGGGCTACTTCAGCCTGCCGCTGCTGCGCGGCACGGCCTTCGTCGGGCAGATCGACCTGAAAGTGGAACGCAAAGCCAGGGTGATGAGAATCAAAAACCTGGTGTGGGAAGAGGGCCAGGCCGAAAAAGAGCACCTCTGGAAAAGCCTGGCCAAAAGCCTTTGGGCGTTTGCCGCTTTCAACGAATGTGAATACCTCGAGGCGGAGGTGAACCTCCCGGGCTGGGGCGAGCGCATTCTGGCCGGAAATGCAGACACTACAGATGGATAGGCTTGCCTGGTTTCCGGTATCCGAAACCAGGCAAGCCTTAGCGCCTCAGTAAAGCTGATTCCTCAATACAACGAACGGTATCCCATTCTCCACCCAGCGGTTCACCTCGCCATTATCGGGTATTACTTCAAAGGCAAGGCTCCCCAGGACAATATCTTCATCCCCATCCCCGTCAATATCGCCGGCATCCATTACGATCCAGCGCCCCAGGCCGGCCTGGGGGAAAGAACGGGCCAAGTAGTTTCCCTTGCCGTCATTTTCCAGAAAGACGAAGCTTTCGTTGGTTTGGTTTTTAAAGTTCGGGAAAAAAGAAACTACTGCGATGTCCAGGCCGCCGTCCTGGTCGAAATCGCGGGCAACAGCGCCGTAGGCGCCATGAAGGGGGTAGAACATCTTTTCTTCGAAGCGCATGTTGCCGTCATTCTGGAAGATGCGGACGCCGTGGTAGGGTTTCAGGACGGGAGGGTAGTCGGCGTTATCGCCACAGGTGTAAAGAATGTCGGGATGGCTGTCGCCGTTATGATCGAACAGGGAGAAGGAACTGGAGCCGTAAGAAGGTGGGAACTGCAGCAGGCGTTCTTCCCGGAACTGCCCCTGCCCCTGGTTTTTATACAAGAAGAAGCCTTCATCGCCCTGGCCGAAGAGCGCCAGGATATCGGGCAGGCCGTCGCGGTTGAAGTCCTGCACTTCGGCGCGGATGGCGCCGGGTTTGTTGCGCAGTACGCGTTTTTCGTAGCTTCCGTCCTCCCGCTGTTCCCACCAGGCGAGGCAGCCCGTCCATTTGGCGAATTCGCAGACGACGATGTCTTCCCGCCCGTCGCCGTTGAGGTCGGCGAAAGCGCTGTGCACAGGGCGCTGCAGGTTTTCCAGAAGGAAGAAAGGAGGGCTGCCTCCCGCTTTGGGCAGCTGAAGAATGAAGCCCGAGGGGGCGTCGGTAGGGGAGAAGGAGCCCATGGCCGTTACCCGCAGGGCTTCCCCTGTTTCCTGGAGCGACACGGCGCCCTCCCGTACCCGGGCGGCCTGTTGCAGGGCCAGCCGGCCGTCGAAGCGGTACAGGCTGCGGCTGTTGGCGTCGCCGATGAAGAATCCGTTTTCCGCACATTTCACCAGGGTGGCGCTGGGAGGGGAGAGGTGGTAATCCGGGAATTCAGCCCGGAAGAGGCTCAGTTCCCGGCTGATGGTATCCCTTTCGGGAAGGGGAAGGGCCTGTGGCGCCCGGCTGAGGTAAAACTCCCGGATCTTCCGCCAACTGGCGGTATCGAGCAGGGGGGCTTCCGGGAAGGTGTTGGCGGCCAGGACGGCCTGCCCGCCGGGGCCCGCTTCGATGAGCCCGGCGCGGGTGTGCTCATCCGGATAGATGCCCAGCATATAGCCCATGCGGGGCAGGATATGGTCATTCCATGTGGAACTCGGCAGTAATTCCGGCTTTGGATACTGATGGCAGGCGGCGCAGTGGGTCTTCGCCAGCGTTTCACCGCTGGTATGCGGGGCCTTTTCCTGCCCGGCCTCCGGCTGGCAGAACGGCAGCAACAGAGCAGAACAGAGCAGAATGAACAAGGCTGGAATTTTTTGCATCATTGAGAATGGATATTTTTGCGGCAAAAGTAGGTTTTGTATGTTAAGTGATCGTGAATTGTAATGCCGTTGTTAAAAACGGCCGTTTTCCCAAAAATGTATGCCATGCGATATTTGTCGTATTCTCTTATGTTTCTTTTCCTGGCGCCCTGTATGCAGGGCCCTGCCCAGATCGCTCCCCAGCAGCTGTTCGGTGACATCCGTTTGCGGATAGACACCAGTATGTATTCCTGGAAGGAGAACCAGATCGAGGTGGCGGATGCCCAGTATTTGTGGTTCGAATACCGCCAGGACGACCCGGTGGTGGAACTCCAGGTTTTCCCCAAATACTGGGGGCTGGATGGGATAAGCCTGGCGCCCGGCGACGGGTATGAGCCATTGGATACTTTCCGGTTGGTGAACGGAGAATATTACCGCGCCAAACTCCAGCTGCGCAACATCACGCAGACGGAGTTTCTCACCCTTACCATACAAGCCCGCCTGCGGTATCAGGAGGCCCTTTACAATTACGAGCTGGGGCTTTTCCCGGTCACCAAAACCCGGGCTTACCTTCCGGACGGCCCGGAAGAACTCTTCATCGGGGAAGAAAAGGTGATCCCGCTGGAGTCGGATAACCCCCAGAATATAAAGGCGCCGGAAAACTGGACCAGCGGCCTGCCCGTCAATTACCGGTTCAGCCGGAAGGACGGGAGGATACGGTTGCACCTGCTGCCCAATGAGGTGGGAACACAGGTGGTTTCCTTCTCCCTTTCTTTGCGCAAGCCCTTCCTGAACGAAAAAGGGCAACCGGTTTACCAGGCGCCCACCGTTACCGATACCTTTGTGGTCAAACCCGCCAAGCTGGCCTTTCTCGGCATTGACCGGCGGGAAGTCAGTTATGACCAGAGCGCCGCCCGGGAAGAGGTGGAAATTGAACTGAAGTACCACCCCATGCTGGAAATGCGCAAGACCTACCGCCTGGAAGCCCGCGAAGAGCCCGGCGGCGCCCTGGCCGCGGAGATCTTCACCCGCAATGTGCTGGGCAATGGCCGGGTGCTCTGCTGGCTACGGATCTATGCCTACCACCGCCGCTCCGACGGCAACCTCTACATCAAGGATGGGGATAAGGCTGTCTTTATTACCAACTTCGATATCATTCCCCGAACAGAAGTGCAGAAGGTGAGCCTGCGCCGGGAAGGGCAGGACTGGCAGGAAAGCCACCAGGTATTTCCCGGAGAGCGGATCGAGGTCAAGGTCGAAGGGCTGAGCCTGCACCGCGCCGACCTCCGCTTTGACGGCCTGGTGCAGGTACAGAAGGACAGCGTGGTAAGCAGTGACCGCGAGGTGGCCTTCAGCGGGGTGGTGCCTGTCAATATCGGCCAGAAGAATATCCGCATATATAATGGTACTGAGCAGGTGGGCCCTGTCCTTCGGGTAAAGGAGTACGAACGCCCCCGCCCTTTTGATTTCGTCAGCCTTCGCTATGGGAATGATTCCGTCCTTTTGAAAGATGCCGAATTTCTTATCTTCTTCGAAGGCACCTTAAATGACATTACCATCCAGTTCCACAATAACCGGATCGACCAGGGGCGCCTGCACGGACAGCAGGAACTGGAGATTGACATTCAGGTGCTGGAAAAAGGGAAAAACCTGCTGGACCAGAGGGAAATCCGCAACCTCGTGGCCTGCCCCGGGCCGGCTTCTCCCCGATTCGCTTCCTATCCCGAAGAGGGCTGCCGGCAAACGGATATCCGGGTCAATGAATACCTGAGAAAGAAAACCTTTGAACTGGACCCCTGGACCACCATCCGCCTGACCGTGCGCCATAAACCGGAAAAATACGGCAGGGCCGCCCTGTCCAAAACCGTGGAATTCGTGCTCTTCCGAAAATCCTCCTTTGATATCGATGTTTCCTTCCCCGCCGGCCTGGTCGTGAAAAAACTAAGAGAACCCGGCTTTGGCAACCTCGGCGGGATCAGTATGGCCATGATCGCCCAGTTCAGTTTTTACCGGGAGAAAAATATCGCCAAAGAAAAACCTTACAAATTCGGTTTCGGTTTTCTGGCCTTTGACGCCTTCAACTTCAGCGACAGCAATGACAACCGGGATGTTGGTATCGTCGGGTTGGCCAGCCTCTATCCCATACCGACTAAGGAACGCAGCCGCCTGTCCTTCCCCCTCTACGCCGGGGGCGGTTACTTCCTTTCGGAATCGAAGTGGTTCCTGCTCTTTGGGCCGGGGATACGGGTGAGGTTGTGAGATTTTTGATTTGCGATTTTTGATTTTTGATTTTTGATGTGTGATGTGTCACGGAAGAGCTGCCACAGCTGTGCTGCCCGCAGTAGCGCATCAAAAATCAAACGTCAAAAATCAAAAACAGCTCCGGATTCCCTAACACCATACAGCCGGGTTCAGGATATAACCATGAAAAATAATTTTTTTTTTCATCTATTTGAAACCCTCCTTTCATGATTCCGTAAACAAGAGCAGCACGGGGAAAAGTTGTAAAAAACAACCGACCGGCATTAGCGATAATTTCATGAACGACTATGAAGCACTTGTTACTACTAACGTTTGTGGCCCTTCTGGCCGCATCCTGTTCCAGTGATGAGCTCCCCGACCCCCTCGACATCCAATTGGAAAACAGGCTGCAACAATTGTCTCCCGGCGGTGACATCCATCATTTCATCCTGCCTGAAAGTGACGACCTGGCCGCTATTCCCCAGGGGATCGGCAATCCGCTCACTGCGGAAAAAGTGGAACTGGGCAAACTGTTGTTCTACGAGACCGGCCTGGCGGCCGACGCCGTCTATGAGGAAGGCAAAGGCACGTATTCCTGCGCTACCTGCCATCTGCCCACCGCCGGCTTCATGCCGGGAAGAGGGCAAGGCATCGCCGACGGAGGCGTAGGCTTCGGCTCAAACGGCGAGGCCCGCGGCATGATGAACAATTACGAAGAAAACGAGCTCGACGTACAGGGCGCGCGCCCGCTGAGCCTGCTCAATGTGGCGTTCGTGACCAATACCACCTGGAGCGGAAAATTCGGCGCCCGCTTCACCAATGAAGATACCGAAGAATTCTGGAAGGAAGACACCGAGGTCAACCACCTGGGCCTGGACGGCCTGGAAGCCCAGAATATAGAAGGAACGAAGATCCACCGCATGCGCATTACGCGCGGATGGCTGGACACCCTGGGGTACCTGCCGCTGTATGACGCCGCCTTCCCCGATTTCCCGGAAGAGGAACGCTACAACCGCCTGACTACCAGCTTTGCCCTGTCGGCCTATCTGCGCACCCTTTTACCCAACGAAGCGCCCTTTCAGCGCTGGCTCAGGGGAGAGAAAGATGCCCTGGACGCTGCGGAAAAACGCGGAGCCATGCTCTTCTTCTCCAAAGCCGGCTGTTATCGTTGCCACAAGGGAGGCGCCCTCAACTCGGTGGAGTTCCACGCCATCGGCGTTCGCGACCTCTACGAGACCGGCGGCTTCAATACCGGCCCGGATGATATACGCAACTTCGGCCGCGGCGGCTTCACCGGCCGGCAGGAAGACATGTTTAAATTCAAAGTGCCCAATATTTATAATATGAAGGATTCACCCTTCTATTTTCACGGCAGCAGCCACCACAGCCTGCGGGCGGTAGTGGAATACTTCAACCGGGGCGTTCCCGATAACCCGAGGGTGCCGGAGGAGAACATCTCTCCCTTCTTCCACCCCCTCAACCTGACGGATCAGGAGGTGGACGACCTGGTGGAGTTCCTCGCCCACGGGCTCTACGACCCCAACCTGGAGCGCTACGTGCCGGAGGAAGTACTGTCGGGCAACTGTTTTCCGAATAACGACCCGCTTTCCCGCGCTCACCTGGGGTGTGAGTGAGGAGCCGGCGGTTCGCGGTTCGGAGTTCGCAAAATAATAGCAACTATCAGTAATACCCATTTTTTTTGACGTCATTCGATAATCGAGTTTTTTTTGGGATAATAGCACCTTTGGGCGCCCCGCTTCGGCGGGGCGCTTTTTTT
>JAGFJE010000199.1 GCA_024103175.1 Phaeodactylibacter sp. | reverse complement strand
GCCCTCGCCGTAGCCCAGCACCAGGTGGAAGGCGGCGCCCAGATCATCGACGTCAATATGGACGAAGGGCTGCTCGACTCGGAAAAGGCCATGGCCGAATTCCTCCACCTCGTCATGTCGGAACCCGAAATCGCCAAGCTGCCCATTATGATCGACTCGTCAAAATTCTCGGTCATCGAGGCGGGGCTCAAGTGTGTGCAGGGCAAATGCGTGGTCAACTCCATCTCCCTGAAGGAAGGCGAGGAGGAATTCATCCGCCAGGCCAGGCTGGTGCGCCGCTACGGCGCGGCCGCCATCGTCATGGCCTTCGACGAGCAGGGCCAGGCCGACACCATCGAGCGCAAGGCCGGCATCTGCGAGCGCGCCTACGCCATTCTCACCCAAAAAGTGGGCTTCAAGCCACACGACATCATTTTCGACCCCAACATCTTCGCCGTGGCCACCGGCATCGAAGAGCACAACGAATACGCGATCAACTACATCGAGGCCACCCGGCAGATCAAAGAGCGCTGCCCCGGCGCCATGGTCAGCGGCGGAGTGAGCAACATCAGCTTTTCCTTCCGCGGCAACAACGTGGTGCGCGAGGCCATGCACTCGGCCTTCCTCTACCACGCCATCAAGGCCGGCATGGACATGGGCATCGTCAACGCCGGCATGATCGAGGTATACGAGGAGATCCCCAAAGGCCTGCTGGAGCGCGTCGAAGACGTCCTCTTCAACCGCCGCCCCGACGCCACTGAGCGCCTGACCGAATACGCCGAGCAGGTCAAGGGCGACGGCGGCCGTTCCATACAAAAAGACCTCGCCTGGCGGGAATGGCCCCTGGAAAAACGCATCGAACACGCCCTGGTGCGGGGCATCACCGATTACATCGAAGAGGACGCCGAAGAGGCCCGGCAAAAGCTTCCCGCCCCCCTCAACGTCATCGAAGGGCCGCTGATGGACGGCATGAACGTGGTGGGCGACCTGTTCGGCTCCGGAAAAATGTTCCTCCCGCAGGTGGTCAAAAGCGCCCGCGTGATGAAAAAGGCGGTAGCCTACCTCACTCCATATATCGAAGCGGAAAAGGCCAGAACCGGCGCGCAGGACAACAGCAAGGGCAGGATACTGCTGGCCACCGTCAAAGGCGACGTGCACGACATCGGCAAGAACATCGTCGGCGTAGTGCTGGGCTGCAACAACTTCGACATCATTGACCTGGGCGTCATGGTCCCGGCCGATAAGATCCTCACCCGCGCCCGCGAAGAGGGGGCCGACATCATCGGCCTGAGCGGGCTGATCACCCCCTCCCTCGACGAGATGGTGCACGTAGCCCGCGAGATGGAACGGCAGGGTTTTACCATTCCCCTGCTCATCGGCGGGGCCACCACCTCCAAGACGCACACCGCCGTCAAGGTGGAACCCCATTATTCCGGCCCGGTGGTGCACGTGCTCGACGCCTCCCGCGCCGTGGGCGTGGCCAGCAACCTGCTCAGCGAAGACGAGGACCTGCGCAATAACTTCATCCTGAATGTTAAACAGGACTACGAGCGGGTGCGCGAACAACGCGCCGGCCGGCAGGCCAGCAAGAAATACCTCTCTCTCGACGACGCCCGTGCCAACAAACTTCAACTCGACTGGAGGAATTACCAGCCGCCCCGCCCCCGCTTCCTCGGCGTCCGGGTGTTTGACGACTACTCCATCGAAGAGATCGCCGGGTACATCGACTGGACGCCCTTCTTCAGCAGCTGGCAACTGGCCGGCAAGTTCCCCGCCATCCTCGACGACGAGGTGGTGGGCCACGAGGCGCAGAAACTATACAACGACGCCCGCTCCATGCTCCGGCAGATCATCGATGAGGGCTGGCTGCAGGCTAAGGCCGTCTTCGGCCTTTTCCCCGCCAATACGGTGAATGACGACGACATCGAAATTTATGCGGATGAGGAGCGGAAAAAAATTAAGGCCACTTTGCGTATGCTGCGGCAGCAGCGGCAGAAGGCGCCGGGTATTCCCAATTTGTCGTTAGCGGACTTTATAGCCCCCCCCGCCCCCCCCGAAGGGGGGGAGAATGCCCCGGGCTACCAGACGGCAGACCCGATCGCTTACAGATACCTGAAAGATTTTGCGAAGCAACAAAGAAGCAACCCGACACCGGCTGAAAAGCTGCTCTGGCAGCATCTTCGGGGGAAAGCACTTGACGGGTATAAATTTCGCAGGCAGCATATTATAGACCAGTTTATCGCTGATTTTGTCTGCTTAAAGCAAAGATTGATCATCGAAGTAGATGGCAACATACACCAACTGCCGGATATCAAAATAAATGATGAAGAAAGAACCCGGCGCCTTAATGAGATAGGCTTCAAGGCCCTTCGCTTCACCAACGAGCAAGTCCTCGGCGATGTGGACGGCGTAGTGGAAAGTATAAAGTCAAGCCTGGGCGAAACCCCTACGAGCAAAACATATTCCCCCCCCTCGGGGCCAGTAGGGGGGGCTGGTGGCCGAGGGGGGCTAGACTACATCGGCGCCTTCGCCGTAACCGCCGGCATCGGTATTGAAGAGCACATCGAGCGCTTTCAGTCTCAGCACGACGACTACCACGCCATCCTCCTCAAGGCGCTGGCCGACCGCCTGGCGGAGGCCCTGGCCGAGCGCCTCCATCAACGCGTGCGCGCCGAATTCTGGGGCTACGCCGCCGATGAGGGGCTGGACAATGACGCCCTCATCGCCGAAAAATACCGGGGTATCCGCCCCGCCCCCGGCTACCCGGCCTGCCCGGAACACACCGAAAAGGGAACCATCTGGCAACTGCTGGAGGTGGAGGAAAATACGGGCATGAAACTCACTGAGAGTTTCGCCATGTACCCGGCCGCTTCGGTCAGCGGCTTGTACTTCAGCCATCCGGAGTCGAAATACTTTGGCCTGGGCGACATCGGCAGGGACCAGGTGGAGGACTATGCCCGGCGCAAGGGGATGAGCGTGGAGGAGGTGGAAAGGTGGCTGGCGCCAAATCTAAATTACGAACCAAGCCCTACAGCTCCAGCCCCCCTCGATCCCCCCGAAGGGGGGAGGTGATTGGTTCTACCGGGTAAACCGCAAAATACAAAACTTAAAACTAGTGCGACTTTTCACCGGAATGGAACAGATGCGCGGTGTTAAGCCTGCTTTAATTTTTCGGGCTGGTTTTTATAAGTGAACTTTCTCTGTTATCTT
>JAGFJE010000198.1 GCA_024103175.1 Phaeodactylibacter sp. | reverse complement strand
GGGGCTACGCCTTCGAAGTAGTTTGGTTTGATGCTTCTACCGATAAAACTCCAGGGGACGTCTTTAGAACGAAAAATCATAGGTTTTTGTACATATATTGTTTAAATTGTAAAAGAACCATAAATGTAATCATGAGTGCAATAGAAATAATAAGTGAAATTCAAAAATTACCGGTCAGCCAGAGGCTATTGATCGTTGAGAAGATACTTCAACTGATACGGGAAGGATCTGATAAGAGAGAAACTGATGAATTGTCCCTCGCTTCGAAAGAATTATTAATAGACTATGAGACTGACGAAGAATTGACGGCATTCACGGCACTAGATAGTGAAGGCATCTATGAAAAGGAGTGAAATTTGGTTGGTAAACCTCAAACCCGATAGTAACAACAATTTGACCAAAGAATCATCCGCTGACTGTTTCCAGGTAAGATCGGTATCTCAAAAAAGGTTGGTTAGGAAGATAGGAGAATTGAATCAAACAAAAATGACGGAAATTGAAATAGCTTTATCAAAAGTTTTGAAAATAAACTTGTGACAAAAAAATCTTAGGGAATCAGCGAATATGATTTCCCAAAAACCCCGTAGCTTTCTCCTCAAAAACCGATATGTCCAAATTCACCGCCTTCCTCGCCGACGAAGCCCTCAACCTGGCCGCCGGCTACCTGGCCGGGCTGGCCGCGTCTTCCCTGGTTTCCAAATTCTTCGTCAAAAAGGGGCTGGTCAACCTGTGGGGGCTGGCCGCCAAGCGGGAAGCCCTTTCCCGAGACCAGTACGAATGGCTGATGGCCATCACCGCCTATGCCATCGGCCTGGCGGTGATGATCACGGTGAACTACGGGATGAGGCGGCTGCGGGGGCAGAGCACCGGGGCTGAATGAGATGTCACGGTTGAAGGGTTTTGGACTTTGGACGTTCTGGGAAATGCCATTTGGGCACTGGCCTTAAGTGGGAAATCGGAAGGCCTGTAGGTGCAAGCGGCGCCTTAAAGTCGGAATTCGGAAGGCAGAAGGCGGAAAATGGGCGCTTAGTGCTCATTCCGGACCATGTTCCGACTTCGCATTTCCGACTTCCGACTTTTCCCCGAGGGCGTCCAAAGTCCAAAAGGGTTAGCCCTACTCCACCACAAACCGCCACCGCGCCCGCTGGCCGCCGACAGCCAGCTCGGCCCAATACACACCCGATGGCCAGGCGCCGGCCTCCCAACTCTGGGTTTGGGCACCGGCAGCAACCTTCCGCTCCGCCATCAGTTGCCCGGTGGAATGGAAGATGCGCAGCCTTCCCTCCCCTGCCGGAAGCCTTATCCCAGAGAGGTGCACTCTATCCTGCGCCGGGTTAGGGGAAAGGCGGATATCCCGGGCCCAGAGCGGGTCGTCCAGGCCAGTAAGGAGGGTGATGTGGTATCGGACGATACTGTCACAACCCAATGAGCTTTCCAGCGCCAGGGTGATCATGGTGTCCCGGGCGATGGGAATGCCCTGCCAATGGCCGGGCTCCTCCAGGTTGACGGCCACTTCGGCGGTGTCTTCCACAGTGAGCACATTGACGTGGTGCCAGATGACGCTGTCCTGCTCCGGTAAAACAAACAACTGGCGAAGGATCGTATCCCGTTCTACCACCTGGCCCAGGTAAAGATTGCCGGGACAAAGCGTGGCGTAAACGGCTTCCGCCACTCGTGGTTTTTCGATGAGGTGTTCTGTCCGGTTGGTGATGATGGGCGGATTGAAATCAAAATAGATGGCCGCTTCGTTCTCAATGCGGGTGAAAGGCAGGATATCTTCCACCGGCCGTATGGAATAGGAGAAAAAGCCGTGGCTTCCGGGCTCGTTGCCGGTGCTGTCCGGCAGGTTGATATCCGGAAAGGTAATTACCAGGGCCCGGCCCGGCAGAATGATCCAATCGTGGGCATGGGAGGCCGGGCCGGGCCGGAAGCTGGCCAGGCTCAGCTGGGGAGAAAGCTTGTCCCGGATGGTGACGGTGCGCGCCATATCAGATCCCACATTCTGAAAATGGATGGTATATTGAATGAGCTGATCGGCGCCAATAAAGTGCTCCTCGCCGTAGCCCTCCGGAACCGCCACCTTGATATTGGGGTCATACGGGCCGATGACAGGCCCGCAGCGTTCCACCGCAAAACCGTCGCCGTTGCTGCCGGGGAAGGCATTCAACAGGCTGGTATCCAGAGGCGACAGGCAGCCGGCGGACAACAGGCTGATGGGCTCGGAGTTGGGGTGGCCGGCCGGCTGTTCTACCTCAAACAGGAAGGCTTCCGTCTGAGCAGGAATGCGGATGGTGTCGGCCTCTCCCGGCCCCAGTTGCAGGCTGCCTGACTCCAGCAATACGATGTCGTCGTTGACGATGCTGAGCTGATAGGCTTCCGGGGCGGCCATGGCGCCGTCGCCTGCATTTTCTACCCGGAAGGCCAGCGAATCGCCCGCACAGAAGGAGTAGGCGCGCAAACTGGCGCCATCCCACTCCGCCAGCATGGGGCTGCAGAGGGAGTCGGGGGTAATGCGGGCCGTATAGCAAAGCACCTCGCCCAGCATCAGGTTCTGGCAGTCCGGCTCTATCTCAACCACGATCTGCCCCTCTTCTCCTACCCCTACCTCAGCAAACTCGAAAACCAGCGTGGTATCCGATATGCTTGTCCAGGGCGGAGTGGACTGCAGGGGTGTCAAACGCGCATCAAAAGTAAGGGTCACGGTAACCGGCGCAGCGGGGACGGTTCCCGTATTGCGGTAAGCTATGCTCACCGTAGACGGAAAGCACTGCCGGATGGGGCTGAAGCTCAGATCCAGCTCCATCAGCGGGCAGGAGGTGTTCGCGGAAGCGGCAAAGTGGACGGTATGCGGCCCATCTCCGGCAAGGGTGGTGTCCGGCGGGCAGATATCCCAGTAATCACTCGGGGGAAGGGCGGAGAGCACGTGCTGAGGAGCATCGGGCAGGTAGAATCCATAATGGCCATCGGGATTGGTTGACGTTATTTGTTCCGATATGCCGCTGTTGAGCGCCAGCCTGGCGCCGGGCAGGGAAGGATACAGGGAATCGAAAGTACAGTTGGCGGTGGTATCCCACAACACCAGGCCGTCCACAGCGCTGCCCTGCAGAAAACCCAGGCCATAGGCAATAATGCTTTGGGCGCCGGTAATCAGTTCTTCCCGGCCGTCGCCGTTGAGGCCGGCCCGTTCGGGCAGCAGGTACAGGCTGTTGGGCAAAGAGCTGGAAAAAGGGCCCGGCAGATAGGGTTCTGTGAAATAGCCGCTGTTCCCAATATTTAGAGCAAAACCATGGCCGGTAACCAGGTCGGGGATGGGGTCCTCGTTGAGCATAGCCTCCTCCTGCCCGTAAAAGCTTCTGGCCTCTCCCAGCAATACCGGCGCGGAGAAGCTCCGGCTGAGCGTATCAAAGCTGGCCATCGCCATGAAGTATCCCAGGGCGTTATCATAATAAAAATGGCCCCGCACATCCAGCAACCCATCCTGATTGTAATCGCCGGTAA
>JAGFJE010000502.1 GCA_024103175.1 Phaeodactylibacter sp. | reverse complement strand
T
This sequence comes from Phaeodactylibacter sp., assembly GCA_024103175.1. Lineage (GTDB taxonomy): Bacteria > Bacteroidota > Bacteroidia > Chitinophagales > Saprospiraceae > JACJXW01. The sequence goes on along the minus strand of JAGFJE010000502.1, from coordinate 2,224 downwards.
GTAGTGCCCTTTATATTCCGACCCGTCGGCCAGGTAAGCGCCGTAGGGGCCGACGGAGGCTGCAATGAGTGGATATATCCGCCCCACCCGGTTTTCTGCTTCCGCCCAGAACAATTCCCGGGCTTCCTTTGCCAGTTCGACGCTCCGGATGATCAGCCTCCGGGCTTCCCGTTGGGAAAGGCCCCGCCGCTGAAACCCTTCGAAGCTGGCCTGGTAGCTGGCGGTAGTGGCCACATCCGCTCCCGCCCGGAAATAGTCCAGGTGCAGCTGCCGTATCATCGCCGGCTGTTCCAGCAGGACCTTTGCCGACCACAAGGGGTCGTTTAGATCGGCGCCGCGGGCCTCCAGCTCGGTGGCCAGGGCGCCGTCGAGGATGATGGCTTTCTGCTGCTTCAGGATCGCTTCGATATGCATGTGCTCAATTTTTTCAGGGTATACTCAACGGGCAATCACGTTTTTCTGGATCTTAAACCCCTTCAGGTATTCGGTGGCGAGGTTTTGCTCCACCCTGTAATCGTATACCCTTTTCTCCCCTTCGGCCCCCCAACCACAATAATTGTATTCACCGGACCACCTGATACACCCGCGCCTCCCACGGCCTCAGGGTATCCTTGAAAGAAGCATCCTGGGGGTAGTTGGAAATGAAGTGCCGGAAGCGAAGGCCGGTAGGGAAAGGAATACCGCTTTGTTCTTCCGAAGAAAAGTTGAGGTAAACGTAAAACTCCCCCTCCTTGCTCCAGCGGCGGTAGGCGTACAGCCAGTGGCTGCCTTCATCGATACACTCATAATCCCCGTATACAAGGGCCGGGTTTTCCTTGCGGAGCCGCAACATCTGCCGGTAGTAATAGAATATGGAGTTGGGGTTCGCCAGAGCGGCTTTTACATTGATATCCCGGTAGTTGGGGTTCACTTTAATCCAGGGTTCAGGCGCAGTGGTGAAGCCGGCGTTGGGGCTGTCATCCCATTGCATGGGCGTCCTGACATTATCGCGCCCCACCTGATGCACCACTTGCAGGAGTGCATTTACATCATCTCCCCGTTCTTTCGCTTCCCGGTATTCATTGATGGTCTCCAGGTCGCGGTAATCCTGGAAATTGTCGAATGACACATTCGTCATACCGATCTCGGTGCCCTGATAGATGGAGGGGGTACCGCGCATCGTCAGCAGTAGCGTGGCCAGCAGCTTGGCGGATTCCACCCGGTACTCCCCGTCGTTGCCCCAGCGGGAAACGAGGCGGGGAAAGTCGTGGTTGTCCAGAAATATGGAGATCCACCCTTTCTGGCCGACGGCCTTGTGCCAGGTGTTAAAAACTTCCTTGAATTCGTTCAGGCTCCAGCTTTTGGGGTCGAACTTGCCGCCGGCGCCCCAGTCCAGCATCATGTGGCCGAAGTGGAAGATCATATTGAGCTCCCCCCTGTCCTCACCCACATACAAGTTGGCCAGGTGCGGAGGCACGCCGGGCGCCTCTCCCACCGTCATGATGTCGTAATGAGACAATACCTTTTGGTTCATTTCCTGCAGGAACTCGTGCAGGCGCGGCCCGTTGGCGTAGATCTGTTCGATGGCCGAGCTGAAGTCGTTGGGGTCCATATCCGGCCAGTCCAGCCTTTTGGAAATGAAGGGGATGACGTCCATACGAAAGCCGTCGATGCCCTTGTCCAGCCAGAAGCGCATCAGGCTGTACACCTCTTCCCGTACTTTGCGGTTTTCCCAGTTCAGGTCGGGCTGCTTTCGGGAGAAGAGGTGCAGGTAGTATTCCCCGGTGGGCTCATCGTACTGCCAGGCGCTGCCGCCGAAGAAAGATTTCCAGTTGTTGGGCGGCTCGGGCTCCCAGAAGTAGTAATCGCGATAGGGGTTGCCCTTCGAGCTGCGCGATTCCTGAAACCAGGGGTGTTCATCGGAAGAGTGGTTGACCACCAGGTCCATCACCAGTTTCATGCCGCGGGCGTGAACGCCTTCCAGCAGTTCCTCAAAATCGGCCATGGCGCCGAATTCGGGAAGGATAGCCCTGTAATCGCTGATATCGTACCCGTTGTCGTCATTGGGAGATTCGTAAATGGGGCTTAGCCAGAGGACGTCAACGCCCAGGCTTTTGAGGTAACTCAGCTTTTCGATAATGCCGCGCAGGTCGCCGATGCCATCGCCATTGCTGTCCTTAAAGCTGCGGGGATAGATCTGATAGATCACGGCTTCTTTCCACCAGGAACGGGCCATAGTTTTTTT
>JAGFJE010000181.1 GCA_024103175.1 Phaeodactylibacter sp. | reverse complement strand
CATGCCCCCCAAACCTTCCACGAGATGCTTCAACACTACTGGTTCATCCACCTGGGCGTCATCACCGAGCTCAACCCCTGGGACGCTTTCAACCCCGGCCGGCTCGACCAGCACCTCTTCCCCTTTTACCGGAAGGAGGCCGAGGAGGGGAGCCTGTCCAAAGAGCAAGCCTTCGAACTGCTGTGCTGCTTCTGGGTGAAGTTCAACAACCACCCGGCGCCACCCAAAATGGGGGTCACTGCCCAGGAGAGCAGCACTTATACCGACTTTTGCCTCATCAATATCGGAGGCGTAAAGGAAGATGGCTCCGATGGGGTAAACGAGCTTTCTTATCTCCTGCTGGACGCCATCCGCGAAATGCGGCTCCTGCAGCCCAGCGCGATGGTGCAAATAAGCCGGAAAAACCCGGACCGCTTTGTCCACAAGGCGCTGGACATCATCCGCACCGGCTTCGGGCAACCGTCCTTTTTCAACACCGAGGCCATCATTCAGGAGTTGCTGCGCCAGGGCAAGGACATTATCGATGCCCGGCGGGGCGGCGCCTCCGGATGCGTGGAAACCGGCGCCTTCGGAACCGAGGCCTACTGGCTTACCGGCTATTTCAACCTACCGAAAATATTGGAGATCACGCTCCATAACGGCAAAGACCCGCGCACCGGAAGGCAGGTGGGGCTGCCAACCGGAGAAGCACCTGAGTTCACCACTTTTGAAGGCGTGATACAGGCCTTCGCGCGACAGGCCCGGTATTTCGCCGACATCAAGATACGGGGCAACAACCTCATCGAACAGATCTTTGCCAGCCACCTTCCGGCCCCTTTCCTTTCCCTGCTCATCGAAGACTGTATCCGCAACGGGAAGGATTACAACGCCGGGGGCGCCCGCTACAACACCAGTTACATCCAGGGCGTGGGCATGGGCAGCGCCACTGATATGCTGGCCGCCATCGGGCGCCACATCTACGAAAAAGGCGCCTTCACCTGGGCGGAGCTGCTGGCCGCCCTGGAAGCCGATTTCCAGGGGTTCGAGAACCTGCAGTACGAACTGCTCTACTGCAGCCCCAAATACGGCAACGATGACGAACGGGCCGACCGCCTCGCCGCCCGGGTGTTTGAGGTCTTTTACGATGCCGTCAACGGCAGGCCCAACAGCCGCGGCGGGGTGCACCGGATCAACCTGCTTCCCACTACCGCTCATGTCTATTTCGGAAGCGTCACCGGCGCCACCCCGGACGGGCGCCGGGCGGGCATGCCCCTTTCCGAGGGCATCTCTCCGGTGCAGGGCGCCGACCGGCAGGGGCCTACCGCCGCCATCCGTTCGGCGGCCCGGCTGGACCACCTGCGCACCGGCGGGACCCTGCTGAACCAGAAGTTCTCTCCCCGATTCTTCGAGGAGGAAGGCAGTTACGAAAAGCTGACGGCCCTCATCCGGAGTTATTTCAGCCTGGACGGGCATCACATACAGTTCAATGTGGTGAGCGCCGATACCCTGAGGGAGGCGCAGCGGCATCCGGAGCTACACCAGGATCTTATCGTCCGGGTAGCAGGGTATAGCGATTATTTCAACGACATCGGGGAGGCCCTGCAGGAGGAGATCATCCGGAGGACGGAGCATGGGGGGATGTGAATCGAGAACCGGGATTCGGGAATCGGGGCCCGGGAATTTACCCGGCAGAGCCCCGTACTTCAAAGAAGCCGGGGCGAAGACGGGCGGGATTTTTACCCGGACTTCGGCGTGAGATCAGCCGAACGCTCAGGCACGAAGACAGGCGGGATCCGGTGCCCGGGGGACGAAAACCGGGAGTTTGGGAATGACTGGTTGCCGGGCGGGTAACCTTTTGCTTGCCGGCAAAATAAAGCTGGTATAAAGGCTGACTGCCCTTTCATTGCTTTCAAAACCAAACTTCCTGTCCATGAAAAACGTACTGATCCTTTCCTTTTCATTGTTGGCCTGTACGGCGCTGGAATCTCAGATCACCTGGCGGGGGGGCGTTCCCGGCCGGGAAACCGAATGGACAGAGCCTCTCAACTGGAGTGCCGGACAGGTTCCCGGCTGGAAGGATGATGTGGCTATCCCTGATGTAGACCACGGTTTTTTCCCCGAAGTCGGTTCCGTAGCTCCGCTGATCCGGTCCTTAACGGTGCACGAAGGGGCAGTACTTGTCATTCAGACAGAAGGCGTACTCTCTATAGACGCTGCTGGAAAAGAGGATAAAGGGCTTTTCCTGGAAGGGCTCATCTTCAATTACGGCGCCCTGATCTTCACCGAAATGGAGCTTTCGCCCATTGAAGAGCAGCTCGAAAACCTGAACAACTACGGCACCTGCAGCCTGGTGGCCGATATGGGGCATATTCCGCTCCTGGCTGCGGAAAACCAGTAGTACCGAAAGCGCGCCTGCTGAACAGGCTGTCCGGGAACCATCCTCTGGCCTGGAAAGAGGATGGTTCCCGGACAGGCTTCAAGTTTACCGTACTCTCCCACCAACTAACCCAGATTTTCTTTAACTTGAGTTTGATTTTCTCCTTCTTCCCCGGTTTCGGGAGGAAAAATTACCGAACAAGTTTGTTCCCGGCCCAGCGCAAAAAATTGCAATGACGCCAACAAGGAGAAACTGACCAATACGCACAACCTGTACTATGAACAACATTATCCCTTTGATCGCCACCCTTTTATGGAGCGCGGCTGTTTTCGGGCAACAACCTGAACTGGTCGTTCCCGTAGGCCACACCAGTTACCTCAACTACTTCGCCATTTCTCCCGACGGCCGGCACATTCTGACGGCCAGTTCGGATGGCACCACCCGCCTGTGGGACCGCGACGGGCACCTGGCCGCCACGCTCAAAGAATCGGAAAGCAATGAAGTGCTGGCCGTCGATTTCTCTGCCGACGGGCAGCACCTGCTTACCTGCGGGCTGGGCGGAGTGAAGATCTGGAACCTTTCCGGGGAGCAGATCCTGGAATTCAATGGCAGCAACAACAGCAACCACGCGATCTTCTCCCCCGACGGAAAACGCGTGGCCGCCGGCAGCACCGATGGGGTGATCACCGTCTGGGGCCTAGCCGGCAAACGCCTGTGGCGAAACCGGCCGTTCAGCGCCACGGTGATGGAACTGGCCTTCTCTCCCGATGGCCAATACCTGGCTGCCATCCAGCAGGATTTCGAAAAGGGGATCGTCGGTATCTGGGACGGCCAGTACCGAAAAACGGCCGATATCCTGACGGATGAAAGCATCACCAGCCTGGTATTCTCTCCCGAAAGCGACGCCCTGCTGACCGGCAGCATCAACGGCCGGGTCTCCGTCTGGAAACTGGACGGCGCCCCCGTTAAGGATTTTCTGCTGCACTATTACGAGATCAAGAGCCTGGATGCCTACCCTGGCCGCGGCTATCTCTCCGCCAGTAACGACGGAACGACCCTGCTTTTCAACCTGGAAGAAGAAAAGTTGCAGGAATTCCAGCACAATGCCGCCGTCCGCCTGGTCAAATTTTCCAATGGCGGGCAGGAGATCCTTTCTTTCAGCGATGAATCGGAGGCCATCCTGGCCTGGGACCTGCAGGGCAACGTCCGGCAACGCCTCAACGGATACGGAGCCGATATCTTGTCCCTTGCCCTCCATCCCAACGGCGCCCAACTGCTGGCAGGCACTTCCAACGGGGCCCGCATCTGGGACCTCACCGGGAGGGACATCCTGCACGGCCTGCCCCACCATACCCGGATCGACGAAGTGGCCTACAGCCCGGATGGGAACCGGATGTATACCGTCGGCTGGGACGGGCGGCTCGATGTTTTCCAAAACAAGGACAGCCTGCTGCGCAGCGCCAATACCAAAGGCCTGGAGGCCGTCGCCCTGGCGGTATCCCGCGATGGCCGCTACGTGATCACCACCAACGGCGACAGCCGGGCCATACTGTGGGATAGCCTGGGCAACGAGATCCGCGAAATGGCCACCAAAGACTACCGCTCCGCCGCCGCCGACTTTTCACCCACCGGAGACACCATCCTTACCGCCTCGGAACTGCTCGACGCCCGCCTCTGGAATACGCAGGATGGAGCGCTGATCAAAGAGCTGCCTCATGAAACCGGCGTGGAAGCCGCCCTCATCTCCCCGAACGGGAAGTACTTCTTCACGCGCAGCAAGGATGACAAGATCCGGTTATGGGATGCCCGGGGCGAGCTGCTATGGGAAGACAGCGGCTGGGAATTGTTCGAGGGGCGGGCCAGCTTCACTTCCGACAGCAGGCTCATGGCCATCCCCAACGGCAGGGACATCATCCTGATGACGCCGGAGAAAGAGGCCGTCGATACCCTTACCGGCCACCGCGGCGTAGTCAATACCGCCATTTTTTCTCCGGACGGGCGCCTCATTTTCAGTGGAAGCAAGGACGGGATGATCAAGATCTGGAACCGGCAGAGCGGCCAGGAGATCGCCAGCCTCATTCAACTGGGCGCCAACGACTGGGCCGTCACCTCCCCTTCCGGCCTGTTCGACGCCTCCCCGGGCGCCATGCGGCTGATGTATTACAGTATCGACAATGAGATCGTTTCCCTCAGCCAGCTCGACGAACGGTACTACTCCCCCGGCCTGCTCACTACCTTGATGGGATATAACGAGGCTACCTTACGGGACGTCAGCAAGTTCGACTCCGTACAGCTGTATCCGGAAGTAAACCTGAAAATAACCGGTGATGAACTAAAGGTTCAACTCAAAGAACGCAACGGAGGCATCGGTAAATTCAGCGTCCTGGTCAATAATAAAGAGGTTTACTTCAGTGAAAATGAGGACAAGCAAACCGATATACAGCTCAACCTGAAGGAGTATGCAAAATATTACAAACCCGGCCCCGACAACTCTATAGCCGTGCAGGTTTACAACGAGGCCGGCTGGCTGAAGAGCAGCCCCGTGCGCATCAATTACACCCCGGATTACGTCGCTAGCCGGGGAGGAGGCGAAGAGGAGTCGTCTCCCGGCCTCGCCTTCCAGGCCATTCAGGACCCCGAGCTCCACGCTGTGTGCATCGGCACCTCCGACTACGATGGAGAAAAGCTGGACCTGCTCTACCCCGATAAGGATGCAGAGGCTATGCAGCAGGCGCTGCGGGCGGCGGGGGGCGCCCTTTTCGGCGCCAGGGCAGTCCATACTTACCTGCTGAACACCCGCAAAGGAGAAGGGCGGCAGCCATCCACCAAGGAGAACATCGAGGCAACGCTCCGGGAGATTGCCGGGAAGGCATTATCTACCGACATTATCCTGGTTTATTTCTCCGGGCACGGCGTGGCCTACTCCCCTCCCGGCGGAGAATCGCAATTCTACTACCTGACCGGCGCCATCGGCAGCGAAGACCTCAGCGACCCGGAAATACGAAAGAACGGTGCAATATCCACAGCTGAACTCACCGAATGGATCAAGGAGATCGCCGCCCTCAAGCAGATCCTGATATTCGACGCCTGTAACTCGGGAAAAGTGCTGGAAGACCTGGGCACTGCTCAGAAAGACCTCAATGCCGACCAGATCCTCGCCCTGGAGCGCATGAAAGACCGCACCGGCATGTTCGTCCTTTCCGGCAGCGCCGCCGACAAGTCGAGCTATGAAGCCAGCCGTTACGGGCAGGGCCTGCTCACCTTCAGCCTGCTGCAGGGCATGGAGTACGTCGCCCGCGCCAGCAACGGATACGTCGACGTCAGCCGCCTCTTCCATTATTCCCTCGACAAGGTGCCGGAACTGGCAGAGGGAATTGGTGGTATGCAGACGCCCCGCATGGCGCCCCCGGAAGGGGGCCAGAGCTTTTATATTGGTATCGTCAACGATACCGTTTCCATACCCATCGCCCAGGAAAAACCCGTTTTTGTCCGCCCGGAAATCAGAGACAACGAAATGTTCTGGGAAGACCCCCTCGGGCTGGAAAATGACATGGCGGGATACTTCCGGAACGAATCCGCCAAAGGCGTAGGTTCCAGCCTGGCCTATTTCGACCTGCCCAATTACCGGAACAGCTACAAGATCGTTGCCCGTTACCAGGAGCAGGGCGACGACGTGGTGCTGAACGGAGCCGTCACCCGCCTGGGCGGTGACAAGCCGGAACTCGTCGGTAAGCTGAGCTGGAAAGGCCCTAAATCCAGAATACAGAGCCTGGTGCCGGAAGTGATCAGCCAGGCCTATGGGTTGCTGGAGGGTAAGGAATAAATCATTCCTTCATTCCTTCATTCCTTCATTCCTTTCCTACTTGGTATTCTCATACACCCCCCACTTTCGGACGGCCCTGTCGGGCCCGAGGAAAAAGAGGATGTTCTTGTATTTCATGATCTCTCCGTTGGTGCTCAGCAGGGTGAGGCCCGGCTCGCCGTACTCGGCAACGACCTGATCCCGGCTGTCCCCGGCCTTAATGCCCTTCCGGGTTTCTCCCGCAAAATTATCGCCGGTGACCTGGTACAGATAATACACGCCCCGGCTGGATTCCAGTTTGGATTCCAGGATCATCACTTTCGAGTTGCCAGGGCTCTCCTGAAGGGCAAATCCATAAAAATTGACTTTGGGGTTCAGCCGCAGCGCCACTTTTTGCTTGCCCTTCGGCTGGCGGGTAAAGTTGATCAGGTCTACCCCGTCAATCTCTTCCGTTTGGCCGAAAGAAAAGCCCATGGCCTCTTCGTTTCCCCCTACGTCTTCTCCATTCAGCACCTTCCGGTTATAAGCGCCGAGGGAGTTGCCCAGGGCGGCGGCGGCATCGAAATGTTTGCCTGCTTCCTGGAAGTTGCCCTTCCTGTCGGCGATAATGCCCAGCAGCACTTCTACGCTGCCCGCCATGTGCTTATTCGCGGCGCCGGCCTTGCCGAGAGCCTCGGTTCCCGCATAAAAAAGGGCGCGATCGTAATCTTCAAGCAGGGTGAGAGCGCAGGCCTTGTTGAGGTAAGCAGGAGCATAGGCGGCATCCAACCCAATGGCGTAATCAAAATACCGGACCGCCTTGCGCAGGAGCTCTTCCCGTTTTTCCGCAAAGCCACTGCCGCGGGCGCTCTTGAATTCCAGCTCCAGCTGCAGTGGAAAGCGGTACTTCAGTTCGCTCTCCCTGAAATACATCAGGGCCTCGTAAGTGGCCATTACGCCCAGGTTGTTGTAGAGCTCCCGGCTTTGGTAGTCCTCAAGGATATACTCATACAAGGCCTGGGCCACCTGGTATTCCTCTTCGGCCTGAGCCGTGATGGCCATCAGGTTGGCAATGTCAAAAACGTCGGCCAGTTCCTCAACCTTCGCGGCGGAACTACGCGCCATGGAACGGCGGTCGGACAGGCTGGGGTACCCGTCGATATTTTCCTCCAGCCCGTATTTCTGATACAAGGCGGCCATAAACTCATCATTCTTATTGAAGACCTCATACCCTGCCGAATAGGCCAGAAAGCCCCCCAGGTAATCGGCCTGGGTTTCATTGATAATCTTGGTACTGAGCTTGCCAATGGTTTCACCGATCTGCAGCCCGGTAAAGGAGCTGGAGAATTTACTCGTCCAGCCGTGTTTTTCGTAGAAATGGATCAGCTCGTGGGCCAGCAGGGTGGCCAGTGCGTTGAGGGAATCGGCGCCAAATTGAGTGCAGACGTCATAGGCTTTCTCCTCCAGGAGGATGCGGTTTTCGGGATAAATGATCTTGGCTCCGCTGGTTTCGGCGCCTACCAGTTCGAAAGTGGGCGGATTGAAACGGTTATCTCCCCGGGCATTGACCAGGACGTCATAGACCTGCTGGGCCACCTCCTGTTTGTAGGCATTGGGAAGAGCGGTGGGGCCGTCACTGCCCAAAGGCCGGAAGAGGAGGGCATCGCTTTGAGCCGAGGCCAGTAAGGTTGTTATCAAAAAAAAGGCCATCCAACACGGCCGGATCAATAATGCGTTCATCAGTTAAGGATTTTAGTGTAAATTAGCGTTTACAGGGGTAACCCCTTGATTCTTGGACAAATATACTGTTGGAAATGTGCAAAGGCTTCGGCGGGTACCAGGCTGTGAGGCCCTTTTCCCAAACATCCAAAAGACAATAATGTATGGCGCGGCTTTTTCATAAATATAGAAGCAATTTTGGTATCTCTATTTATCTACTTGGCAAAAAGTTACCTTATATGAGGTTTTCTCTCCTGTTGTTCCTGTCCCTCCTGGCCACGCGCAACCCGGCCCAGATCGGCCCCATGGCCAATAAAGGCGCCACCCGCGCCGTTATTGTGGGCATCTCCGAATATGAGGACCAGCGGATTCCCCGGCTGTTTTTTGCCCATCGGGATGCCCAGGCCATGGCCGACTTCCTGTTGTCCGACGCCGGCGGTAGCGTATCGCCGGATAATATAAAACTGCTGGCCAATGAAAAGGCCACCCGCGGGGAGATCACCACTGCCTTTTACTGGCTCGTTGGCGAAAGCAAGCCGGGAGACCGGGCGGTCATTTACTTTTCCGGCCATGGTGACATGGAGAACAAGATCATGATGGACCAGGGCTACCTCCTGGCCCACGACGCCAAAGCTTCCAACTACATGGGAAGCGGCACTTTGCCGGTAGACATGCTCCAGAAGGTCATCCAAACCCTCAGCCTAAAGCTCGATGTCGAGGTCATTCTGATCACCGATGCCTGCCGGGCCGGCAAACTCGCGGGTAGCGAATCGGGAGGAGTGATAGCCACCAACCAGGGGCTGGCTCAGCAATTCGCCAATGAGATCAAGATCCTTTCCTGCGAACCCGACCAGGCCTCCCTGGAAAGTGAAGACTGGGGCGGCGGCCGCGGCCTGTTCTCCTACTTCCTCATCGACGGCCTCAAAGGGCTGGCCGACCGCAACCAGGACCTGAAGATAGAGCTGCGCGAGATCAGCCGCTTCCTTGAGGACGAAGTATCCAGCCGGGCCGAACAATATCCGATGACAATCGGCTCCGGCGGCGCCGAGCTCTTCAAAGTTTATGAAGACACCCTGCTGGCCGTGCAGGAGCGAAAACTGATGGCCCGGGAGGCCATCGCATCCGCCAATGCACGCGGGGCCATGCCGGGAGACACCGTGGTGCACCCTCTTTTTCGGAAGTTCCAGCAGGCAATGGCAGCCGGCCACCTCCTCTATCCGGAGGAAGGTTCCGCCTACCAGTTGTTTCAGCAAATGCAGCCGGTTGAGGCCCTGCAGCACCTGATCAGCGCCCAGCGCCTCAACCTGGCCGCCGCCCTGCAGGACGACGCCCAGCAGGCCATCAATGCGTACCTGGAAACCAGCCCCGAAGAGATGGCACGCCGCTGGCGCTACGACAAAAGCTACCGGCACTATCCCGAATACCTGGATAAAGCGGCAGAGCTGGTTGGCGCCGGCAATTTCCTCTACGAAGACCTCAAAGCCCGCCAGGCCTACTTCGAGGGCCTTGCTTTCCGCCTGCGGGCAGAAACCCTGCCCGACAAGGATTCCATCCTGCAGTTGGCCATCCAAAAGCAGGAACTGGCCCTGGGTATGGACTCCCTGGCGCCACACGTCTACAACGAACTGGGGTTGGTACACCTGAGGCTGAAGGACTACCAGCAGGCGCTGCAGTATTTTGAAAGGGCGAATACACTTTCTCCGAGCTGGGTTATTCCCATTGCCAATATCAGCACCGCCCAACTGATGCTCGCCAGATACGATGAAGCCGCCGCCACCGCCGAACAGGCGCTGGCCCTCAGGGAAGACTATGCCCCTCCCCGCTGCAACCTGGCGGATATCGCCTGTAAACAAGGAGACTACCAGCGGGCCGCCGAGCTGGCCCAGGCCGCCATAGGCTTCGACAGCCTCTTTACCAATGCCTGGTTCATTCTGGGCATCGCCCGCGAAGGAATGAATATGCCCGCTCAGGCAAAAGAAGCCTACCGGAAAGCCTATGAGATCAACCCTGAAGATGCCCTCGTCAACAACAAGTTGGGATACCTTGCCCAGGTCAGTGAGCAGTTTGGAGAAGCGGTGGACTATTACCAGGCTGCCATTCAATACCACCCCTATTTTGCCAATGCCCACTACAATCTGGGGTTCATTTACCTATCGGGGCTGCCTGACTATCCGAAATCAGAAGAGCATTTCCGGCAGTATGCCAAGCTGAAACCCGCAGATATGGAAGGTTTGGTATTGTTGGCCTGTGCCCTTTCCCGGCAGGGGAACCAAGAAGAGGCGTTGCAATGGCTGGAGCAGGCGCTGGAGGGCGGTTTTGACGCCTTTGATGACCTGCGGTCCACCCCCTTTCTGGAAGGACTGCAGTCCGGCCCGCGCTTTGAGGAGTTGTTGAACAGATTCGAAAAGTGAAGATTCGGAGCCTTTCCTAATATTAAATGCTATACCTGGTTTTGTCTGAGGTTAGACTTGACAAGTTTTCAGCGGAGCGCCCGCCGGGAAACTTGTCAAGTCTTTCTTGACGGTATAAAACTTAATTGACAAAGTAATAAATGTTTAAACAGAACACGGATGACGCCGATCAGGCGGATCTCCGCGGATCGGCTACGGCAAACGGCCAATCCGCGAAAATCCAGTAGATCCGTGTCATCCGTGTTCTATCGTACCTGTACCAAACCTCTGGAATGACTTATATTGTCCTCCAGATGGAGAAATTCGTCATTCATCCCGCTGCCGCCTTCTGACGAAAGCTTTGTACATCTCTTCCGGCAGGCCGCCCTTGTCCATCTTTGCCGCTTCTTCATAAGCGGTATCGGCGGCATAGTAGAACTCCGCGTCTTCGAGGTAGGCGGCTTCCATTAATTTTTTCATGAGGGGCTCCGCCTGCTGATAGGCTTCTTCTTCCTGCAGCGCTTTCATCACCTCCGCCTTTTCTTCTTCACTGACAACGGAAAAATAGAACTTATTGGAAGAGGCGCCGCCTTCTCCCGGCTGGGTGACTTTCCAGGCATAGGCCATGTTCGCCTCAAGCCCCTGCTCGGCCAGGTTGAGGGCAAGCTGTTTTTTACTGACGGTAGTAGAATAAAGGGTTTTCCCGCTTTTATCCTCTATCGTGAAAGTATACTCCGGCAGTTCTTCCTTACTCTGCCAGCGGAAGGTTAAAGGCTGGCCGGCGGTGGTTTTACCAATGGGAGTCTGGCCGATGATGTCGAATTTTTTATTGCCCCATCCGGAGCTGACTGCAGTCGTATCGCTTCCTTTGGGCCCGCCGATAGCCGCCATCAGCCGGTCGTTGAAAACATTCGAAAAGCCCATGGGCGCGTACCGCAGTTCGTCTTCAAACAGTTCGGCAACGGAATAATTTCCCTTGCCTTCCAGTTCCTTGAACGTCCCGTTGCAATACAAGCGAGCCGTTGACTTGCCCTTCAATTTCAGCACGCCCTCCGGGGACAGGGACTTGGTGCCTTCCACTTTAGAAAAACGAGCGCCCTGCTCCGGGGCATATTTGACTTTTTTGTACGTCTTGGTGAGCAGGATGGGAACATCCATCTGGGCCTGCAGGCCGAAGCCCAGCAAAAAACATCCTACAAATAACATAATCCGGTTGCTCATAGTAATTTCTTTTGGGTTAAGGGAATACCGGCTGCCATCTGCTGCCGGAATATTGTTTGAACATTCAAGCCTGAGGTAAAATGCCACCTCAAATTAGCAAATTCTTTAACAGCCGCCAAAGTGGCGCCCGATCTTATTCTTCCAATTGTTCGCGAAAAACGATCCACCCATCGACCTGCCCGTGCTGATCGAAACGGAATATGATATGCTCTTCAGGATAGGCCAGATAGGCTCCCTGCCGGCTTGCTATCGTTCGGGAAGGGGTGGTGTACTTTTCCCGTACTTGGTCCAGGGAATTGCCCGGGCGAATGCCCTTCCGGGTGGAGCCCTCGTAGCCTTCGCCGGTGAGGTGAAAAACAGCGTACCGCTCTCCATTTTGAGCGTAATGCACCAGCACCTTGGAGCGGCTGAAGTGCTGAAGGCCGCAGAACACATTTCCTCCGACATCCACCTGCAGCTCCGGCTCCGGGTTTTCCAGGTAATCGTCCAGCAGCAGGCTGTCGATGCGCTCCACGCCCCGGGCAAAGGAGAGGATATCTTCGGCGCGCCTGGGTTCTTTATTGAGGATGGAAAGGTTGGCCCGGCCCGCCAGATGGCCGGCCTGGGCAAGGGGTTCGATCAGGGTTCGGGCTTCATCTTCCCGGCCTTCCACAGCGCTGATAATACCCTGCAGCACCTGCGCATCGCCGGCTTCGGTTGACAGGCCCAGTTGCTCGCTTTGCCGGCGGGCTTTACCGGCCCAGTAGCGGGCATCCTCCAACTGCCCCTGCAGCAGATATACACAGGCCTTGTTGATCCAGGCGGCAGGGTATTCTTTGTCCAGGAGTTCGGCCCGTTCGAAAGCTTCCAGGGCCGCTTCCAGGAGGGCGGCTCGTTTTTTGGCATTGGCCCCGAAGCCGCGCTTGCCAGCCGACAGGCGGGACTTCATGTCCAGTTCCAGGGGTAGTACGTAAGGCATTTCTTCTTTGCTGAAGTACTGCAGGGCCGCCAGGGCATTCAACACCCCAACGTTATTGTACAGTTCCCGGCTCTGAAAATCGCGCAGGATGTAGTTGTAATAACCGGAAGCCGGCTCATAGGCCTCTACCAGGGCCAGGCAATTGGCCAGTTCGAAGGCCAGCTGCAGCTCCCGCAGCCGTTCCATAGCGTTGCCGGCGAAGGCGACCCGGTCAGAAAGGGAGGGATAGCCGGGGATCTCCTCGGGCAGGATGTAGCCTTCGTAAATTCTGGGCAGCAGCCGAGGAATAATCCCGTAAGTATGAAAGCCGGCGGAGAGGGCAAGGAACCCGCCCAGGTAGTCGGACTGCGTTTCCAGCTTGAGGCCTTCCTCCAGTTTGGCCAGTTGCTCCGCAGTTTCGGTATTGTCATTGGTGCTGGAGAAGTGGCGCGTCCAGTTGTGTTTTTCGTAGTAATGGATAAGTTCATGAGCGAGCAGGGCGGCCAGGGCATTGAGGGAGTCGGCCCCGAAGGTGGTGCAGATGTCATATGCCTTCTCTTCCAGGCCGACCTGCTCTTTTTTCGGGTTCATCCAGGCTACGTATAGCCGGCCGTCGTTCATGACTAGCTCGGGTGCAGGCATGCGGAAATCCCCCCTGGCATCCAGCAGCTTGCGGTATACCCACTGTACGACGGCAACCTTATACTCCGGCACGCCGGCGCCGGGTTGTTTGCCATTCCGGTTCTGCACATAGGCAAAGATGCCGTCTTCCTGGCGGCAGGAATGGGAAATAGGGCAAAGCCCATCGGCAGTACCATGGGTGGTTTTATGGTTGGATGGTTCTGGTAAATTCCCTGTTCCGAACAGGACAGGAAACAGGACTACAAAAGTGAGTAGTACACGCATAAGCCACGTTTTTGCGCCTTTTATTTGTTCAGCTTCCAAAGGGTTACCTTTTTGCAACCTGCCAAATAGACCATACAGCATCATTTTTGTAGAAAAAGGCGGGCAAAAAGAAGCGCCGGCGCCAATTAGTCTTAATTTTATGGCCAGCACCTGTTGCCCAATTTAAACACAATTCAATGAAAACCTGGTTATTTTCCGTTCTTTTTGTTGGCATGTTCTCTTCGCTGCACGGCCAGGGCCTGCACATTTACTATGACGTACAGGCCGACTCCATCAGCTATACCCGCAACGGGCAGCCCCTTGAGAAAGTGAGGGCGCGCAAGGGAGGCCCCATCACCTTGCAGATCAAAAATTACAACAACTACCTGTACAGGGCCTCGGTAAAGGAAGAGGACGAGCGGGCCCGGATGGCGCCGGTGATGGGGAGTAATTTCGGCAGCCTTTTTGCCGGCCCGGGAGGCGGCGCTTCTCCCCTTTCCATGCTCTCCGGGCTTTTTGGTGCTCCCGGTGGCGGCAGCAGTTTCCCATTCGGGGATTTTGGCGGCGGGTTCGACACGGGCGACGGTTTCGCCGGGTCCAATGCGGCGGCCCAGGCTGCCAACGCACTTTTCAAGCAATTCAGCCAGACAACCCGCCTGATCCGGAACACAGAGGAGGGCCTTAAAAAAGTGGGCGATGAGATGCAGCGCCTGGCGCGAGCCCAGCAGATCAAATCTATAGCTGTTTCCGAGATTGAAAAGCTGCGCTACAACCCCGCCATCCCGCCCACCGAGATCCGGCGCCTGTCCATGGAGTACCTGGAAACCATTCTCGGACATGAGTCTGAGATCCAGAACCTGGAGCAACTGCTGGAAAAAACCAATGCCCGGGAAGAACTAACGCAAAGGCTGGAAGAATACCAGAAATACGCCCGGGAACTGGAAGGGTACTATGAACTGGTATCCTGGATACGGGACTCCCTCGGGCATATTGCCCTGCCTTCCGCCCAATTTGTGGAATTTCAGAATGCCATTGCCGCTTTCCAGGACTCAGGCCTGTCGCAGGCCGAGGCGTATCAGAAAACGGCAATCGAGGCCCGGCAGGCACTGGCCACCATGGAAGACAACAACCTGGAGCAACTCATTCAACTGCGCTATATCCTGGAAGAACTCAAAGCCAATACGTTCTCTCATACCTTCCGAACTCAGGCCAAGGGAGACTTGCTGAAACTGAAGCTCCGGCTGGACCCCATCGACTCGCTAAGCATTCCCAACCTGTACGGGCGGGAGCTTTCCACCCTGGAAGTACCGGTTTACGGCGGCTTTAAGGTCAACGCCAGCATCGGCGTCAGCTTCGGCAGCTTTTTTGAACAGCCCCAGGGCTACTTCCTGCGCGACGGCGTGATCGTCTCGGAGGACAAAGACAGCTACCTGCCGATCATCACCTCCTTCCTGCACTTTTATCCTCAGAGTGCCGGCAATGTGTCCTTCGGGGGCGCTTTCGGGCTGGGCCTGTCGCTGGGTGGCGACGGCGGTGGGCAGTCCATCCATTTCCTGCTCGGCCCCAGCCTGATCCTGGGGCAGGGCGAACGCATCGCCCTCAGCGGCGGCCTCATGGGCGGCAGGGTAGACCGCCTCGGGCAGGGCTATCAGGTAGGCGACAGCCTGGTCTCGGAGGCCGGAGCGCTGCCCCTGCGCTCAGTATATGAACTGGGCTTCTTTGTGGGGCTGTCGTTTAATGTACTGTAGAGGGAGGGGCTCCAATTCCAATATTTGACCTCATTTCGCTAAGGGCCCGGTGAGTAGACCGGGGGAATTTCACCCCCAGCCCCTCTCAGAACCGGACGTGCCCCTCTCGGAGCATCCGGCTCCCATTATCCAGCCATATTGCTCCGGACCTCTCATTCAAAAGGACTTCCGGGGGCGCAACCCATAGCGCCAGTGGGCAAACAGGTTAGGATGTTGCTTTGCAAACTGCCCTAAATGATGCCATGCGCGCCTTTTGTGATAGCGCAATTTCCTAAACTTTTGCATAAACCAACGCGCAAGGCGTTGGTTCAGCCTCTTCAATACTGGATACATGGCTGACTTGTAAAACTTACCGTAGTAATTCAGCCAGCCCTGCAACTTTGGATTAATCACTTCGGCAATGAATTCTAAATCCACACTCGGCCAAAGATGTAGTGTCTGACCGAAAACGCCAGTTTTCGCCATTTTCTTCCGGCGCGGTGTTGCCATGGCAAGGTTGGCTGCCGCACGGAAGGGCGAAGCCGGTGCAAAACGGCCGCCTTGTTCTGCACATTTTATTTCTGTTTATTCCTCTTCATCTACTCTTTTCAGGATTTCGCTATAAAGTTTTTCGCTAATATGAAATCCTGCTTTTTCTCTTAAATCGTCCATATAGGGTTTTACGTTTGAAATTATTCCTCGTTTCTTTGCATTAATGAGAATACCTAATACTCCTATTATTCTCAATCCATATCGCCTTGAAACTTTTCTTCCTTTTTGCTCATCAATCACCAATAAATCCGATTTTATTTCTATTGCTAGTGTTATTGCCTCTGCTTCTCCTTGATCTAATTCTTTCAATAACTCCCGCCGCAATTCTTTGTTCTTAATCTTTTGAATCGTTATCCAATCGGCTTGATCAATTATTCTTTTTTGATTCGAAAGCCTTGATAATTCTTCATAAACTCCTTCAGGTATTATTATTTGTCCATATAATTCCTTTACAATTAATAATAACTTGACTTGATACAAATTGGTTATTGCCGTTGTATCACTTATTACTACCATCTTTATGCACTGAATTTATTTGGATTGCAATCTATCTAGCTCTTCTATTGTCTTTAGGTCTTCCTCTAAATCTT
>JAGFJE010000174.1 GCA_024103175.1 Phaeodactylibacter sp. | reverse complement strand
AAATGAACGGCAGGACGCTGGCCTCCAAAATGCGCCGGCTGGGCATCCGCCGGGAGGATTTTTTACACTGATTGAAGGAATGAGGGAATGATTGAGCCTGACATTCATTCCTTCATTCCTTCATTCCCTCATTCCTTCATTCCTTCATTCCTTCATTCCTTCATTCCTTCATTCCCTCATTCCTTCATTCCCTCATTCCCTCGAATGAACATCCCCTCTCCTCCTCCCGTTCTATTGGTGAACGAAAAAAACATAAAACAATAATTTGATTATGAATTACTTAGGAATGAAAAGAAATGACGTTTCCAAGACCGTCAGCCAGCTCAACCTCCTGCTGGCCAACTACCACGTTTACTACCAGAACCTGCGCAATTTCCACTGGAACGTAAACGGAGAGAATTTCTTTGACCTCCACGATAAATTCGAAGAGCTGTACGACGATGCCCGGGCCAAAATCGACGAGATCGCCGAACGCATCCTCACCCTGCGCCTGCGCCCGCTGAGCAACATGTCGGATTACATCAACACTGCCGCCGTTGAGGAAGCCGATGGTTTCAGCAGCGACTATGAGATGGTGGACATTATTCTCGAAAACCACAAGATCATCATAGAGAATATGCGCAATGTCATCCGCGCCGCCGATGAAGTCGGCGATGAAGGCACCATAGACATGATCGGCGGATTCCTGAGCAGCC
Source organism: Phaeodactylibacter sp. (assembly GCA_024103175.1). Lineage (GTDB taxonomy): Bacteria > Bacteroidota > Bacteroidia > Chitinophagales > Saprospiraceae > JACJXW01. The sequence goes on along the minus strand of JAGFJE010000174.1, from coordinate 23,218 downwards.
TGGAAAAGAAAAGCTGGATGCTCGACGCATGGAGAGTCAAAAAAGAAGAAGCCGCTATGGCTTAAAAACAAGGGAGGCAGCAGTGCCTCCTTATTTTTTTTAATTAAATCACCCAGGCATGAAACTCAACAGATATACAACTGTCGCTCATGCTGTAGAAGCTCTGAAGAAGAGAGGATACACAGCAGAATTCAAACTGGACAAGGATTCCAATAAGATGCGCAACGTAAAAAGCAAAAAAAGCTACGCGCCCCAGGACATGGAGATCGTCGAATACCATCGATTCGAAGGCGCCTCCAACCCCAGTGACATGTCTATCGTATTGGCAGTGGAAGGGAAAGACGGGATCAAAGGTATCATCATATCCCCATTCGGCATGTATGCCGACGTGAAGATGATCGAATTTATAGATAAAGTAAAGATCAAAGAACGAGAATCTTCAAAATAAACAAGCGCCATCCCCTTGCTGCCTGCAAATGAAGCGCCATCCCGGATCAAGGAACCCTCCCAGAAACCGGGATGGCGCTTTTTTATTTGTCATCTTTTTGGAAAGTGCTTTGCCAACTTAATCAGTGTATTTATATTCAATGCCATTCTGTTGTTTTCCAAACATACGCTAAGAAAATCCGGCCGACGTATGAGCAATATCAATATCAACCTGCAGCGTATCGCCTATCTGCTGGTGATCCTTTCCCTGGGCATATATATTCTTATCATTGGCAAGAGCCTGGCGGTACCGATCGCTTTTACGGCCTTGTTTTCCTTTCTGTTGCTGCCGATCTGCCGAAAGATCGAGAGCTGGATCCCCTACCGCCCGGGCGCTATCATTCTCTCAATGTTAATCGCTTTGCTTCCCATTCTTACAGCCATCGGGCTATTCTCCTACCAACTGACCACAGTGCTTCAGGATATGCCTTCCATTTCCGGGCAATTGAGAAAAGGGGTCAGCCACATATTCAATCTGGCGGAACGCTACCTCGAAATGGATTCCACCAGCCTGGAAGAATGGCTGCGCACCAACCTGACCACCATTCTGGACGCCCCCCTGCAGTTGCTGGGCAACAGCCTGACCTCCTCTACCGCCCTGGCCGCCGGTGCGTTGCTCACTTTGCTCTTCACCTTTTTTGCTCTTCTGTACCGCACCGCTTTCAAGAACTTTGCCCTCGCCCAGACGCCAAAGGCCAAGCGGGAAGAAGCCTCTCATGTTCTCAACCAGGTTCAGCACGTCGCCCAGGAGTACCTGTACGGGCTGTTGCTGGTCATTGTCATTCTGGGGGTGCTGAACAGCCTGGGCCTGTGGGTAATCGGGATCAACTACGCTGTCTTCTGGGGGTTTCTCGCCGCTTTTCTTGCTATAATACCTTACATCGGGACCACCCTGGGCGGCATTTTTCCCTTCATCTATGCCATAGCCACTACCTCCACATTCTGGCAGCCGGCAGCCGTTGTCCTGTTATACGCCGGCGTGCAATCCCTGGAAGGCAATATCATTACGCCCAAGGTGGTGGGCGACAGCGTGAGCATCAACCCAATGGCAGCTATTTTTTCGCTTTTCGCCGGAGGGATGATCTGGGGAATATCGGGGCTCATTCTGGCCCTTCCGCTCGTCGCCATCCTGAAAGTCCTCATGGACCATATCACCCCCCTGCAACCCATCAGCGAGCTCCTGGGCAGCGGGCTATCCAAAAAAAGCGACATCTTTTTCGAGAAATACGATAAGGAAGAATACCGCTTCCTGAATTATTTTAGCGAACGGCGCCGGAAAAAATAATAACAGGGGCCCTCCCGAGTATTCGAAGTTCGGGAAAGCCCCTGGTATGGAAGAAAGAAGGCAATTCTTAGCCGGCTTCCCCCTCCTGCAGTTCGATGCGGATGGGAATGACAACCTGTGATTTTACCGCACGGCCTTCATACATGGCCGGTTCCCAGGCAGGCATATTCAGCAGAGCCGCCCAGGCCTGGTTCTGATAGGCAATACAGGGAAATGTACCGGTGCATTGTATCCGTTCGATATTCTCCGGCTGCCCGTCTGAACCAAGGGTCACCACTGCGTACAGCAGGCGCCCTTCCTCTGAGGCGGCCGGCAGCCGGCGCAGGTAGCCCAGCAAAGCTTCATTGGAACATTCCAACACGCGCTCCGAGCCGATGCAGGCGGAAGAGAACAGGGGCGGGCGCTCTTTTTTCACCGGGCTTTCCGCTACCTCCCCTTCAATCTCTTCGAGGAGATACCGGAAAGTATACCGGTTCGGGGAGTAATCGATTTCGCTCCTTTCCGGCATGAAAATCATGCCCTGCGGTGGAATATTCAGGTTGCCGTCGGGGATGGGAATATCTTTATCAACCTCCGTCGACATCTGCGTAGTGTGGTAACCGGGGCGGTTGTCCATCCCGTCGGCTTCATCGGCAGGGGGAGGAATGGTATCCAGTACGTTGGTCACCGGCCCCTCGGTATCGAGAGAGGCGTCCTTGCCGTTATTAGCACAGGAAAAAAGGAGAAAGGTTGCCAATACGAAGAGTAGTAGCGTTCTGAACATGGTTGCGTGCTTTGTCGTGTAGTAATGGAAAAGGAAGGAGAGAGAACACCAAAAGTAAAAAGAGGGTGGGCGGAGCCTGCGGCTCCTTCCCTCGCTTTCGGTAAGAATCCGTATTATTTCTCGTTGCGTTCATTGATGAGCTTCTTGAGCTTCTTGCGGGCCAGAAAGATCCGGCTTTTGACTGTTCCAATAGGGATGTCAAGATAGCGGGCAATCTCCTTGTATTCGTATCCGCGGTAAAACATGAGGAAGGGAATGCTGTATATATCGCCGATCTCGCCGAAGATCCTGTCATATTCCTGCATGCGAATGTTGATCTCTCCCTGATTGGGGATAGCGTTCTTGTTCTCCACGGCAAACAGAAAACTCTCAACCGGCTCGTTTACATTCCGGCGCAGTTTTGCTTTTCGGTACTGGTTGATAAAAGTATTGCGCATGATGGTAGAAACCCAGCTCTTGAAGTTGGTCCCCACCGTAAACTTGTCGCGGTGTTTGTAGGCCCGCAGGGCCGTCTCCTGGATGAGGTCCTTTGCGTCTTCCCGGTTTTTGGTCAACCGCAAAGCAAATGAATAAAGAATGTTTTCTAAGGCGTTGAACTCTTTGCTAAATTCTAATGTGGACATATGTGCTTTTGAATTTTTAACAATGCAAAATGGCTTTGTCAATAAATTGCACATAAATAGATGCAAAAGTCGTGCCAAAGCTCAAAAACCGTACAAACGCTGGGGTTTTGATGATTTAATTCATATTTTTTGATTAAATATCATTAAATTCATTAAATTTAATCAAATAAAGTGAAAGAAAACTTCACACCCCAGGCGCTGGGATTCTGAAACTGGCGCCACCCCGATGAACATGCTCTCAAAGGAACATGTTCCAAAAAATAAAAGCTAGTTGTGGATCAATGGTTAATTGAGATTAAACCCCAGGACTTTAACGGAAAGGTACTACAATGCCCCAAGCTGGCGGTAGTTGCATTTCTGAAAAAGGGGGTAGCAAGTGGCGACATACTTCTGTCGGTGTTCAGAAGGGTCTCTGAAGAGCCGAAAACCAAGGCCAGTATTATCTTATTCAAAGCAGATGTGGAAAGTTGTCGGGAAATAGCCTCCAAATACCGCATCAGTAAAATTCCAACAACGCTCTTTTTCCTCCGGGGCCAGGTGGCGGCACATTTCATTGGAGTTCTGAGTGCCCAGAAGATCATTGGGATTATTGAAAAGCTGATCTGAACACAAAGGCGCGGAACAAGGTGAGGTGAGGGATGGCCCTACCGGGGCCTTTCCCGGCTTTGCGTTTTTTCCAGGATCTTGATGGTGGCTTCGTTGAGGGTCAGCATATGTTCGATGAGGCTCAGAAAATTGTCAATGTCGATGGCGGGGCTGCCGTTGGGCGAGCTTTCCTTTTCCTGTTGCTCTTTTTTGAACTGGTAAAAGATCTTAAAGCCTTCCAGCATCTTCCGAATGCTCACCGATTTTTCCACGAATTCCTCCAGGACTTCTGCATCGGGTAGCCCGGACAATTGGAACTGCTCTTCTTTTTCCGGGCCTTCCGGGACGGGGGGAGGGCCGAAAGGCTGGTGAATCTTGCCGGCGCTTTCTATATCGGTGTGAATAAATTCCGCCATGTCGACATTGAAAAGCTTGGCCATCCTCAGCAGCAGGCTCAGGCGAGGCTCTACGTTCTTGCTCTCATAAGCAGCAATATTACTCCTTTTGATCTTCAGGCGCTGAGCGAGTTCTTCCTGGCTCCACTGCTTCGATTTCCGGAGAAACCTGATATTTTTGGATAAGTAGCTGGTAAGGTCCATCTTATCACCTCCGTTTAACTGTTTATACTCCCGGGCAAAGATATGGTTTTCGAGCTGGCGGCTAAAAATTCTCAGCCAGATTGTGAATACAAACAACAAAACACTTGCTCATCCCGAACCGGGGTATAAAATTTGAGTATATAGTCAACAACCACATCACCTATTCGAACACCTATGGCTTCCGGCTTGTTCATAATAATAGATTGATAGCCAAACATACACTCAGTTGGCCTAAACCTGCGTTTCATTCGAAGTAGAGGCCAATTCCATAATTACCTATATAATTACAAAATCAAACCATTATGAAAGACAGAACCAGAGAAAGAGTTGCACTTGGATTAGGATTACTGGCAGGCGCTGCCATTGGCCTTTTCCTTAACAGCGACAAAGGGCGTAAGATCCGCAACGATGCCGGTGAGCGCGTCAATGAACTCAGCGAAAAAGCCCGGGAAGAGTTCAACCACCTTAGTGACGAAGCCCGTGCGAGAGCCGAACGGTTGTCTAAGGATGTAAACCAGGCCGTTGACCGCAGCCGCGAATTCGTGTCCAGCGCCAGTGAGTCTATCAAAGGAAGGGCACAGTGGCTGAAAGGGGCTACCGAAGAAAAGCTCGACGTTGTCAATAAGGATTTCAAAGCGGGCGTAGATTATGCGCTCAAGAACATCAAGAAAAGGGCGAAGGAACTGCAGAAAGTAGCCAAAAGCTAGTCCCAACCCAAACCCCGGTGGCACAGGGCAGGGTTGACGCCATTAACGCCTGCCCCGTGCTTAAGTTATTTCTATAATCATCTTACCCTACTCACATGAAACTACCCGATGGCCTCATGGAGTCGACGGGCGAAGCTTATGGCTACGCCAAGGCCTACGTTGAACAGCAGATCGAATACGCCAAACTCGATATTGCCGAGCGCCTTTCTATCTCCATTTCGTCTGCCATAACCGCTATTGTGGTCATACAGCTCATCTTTTTCGTCCTGGGCTTTCTCTCCTTCGCTCTCGGGGTATACCTGAGCCAGCGCCTGGGGTCATATGTCCAGGGCTTCCTCATTGTCGGCGGCATCTACCTGGCCATCACCATCACTATCATCCTGCTTCGACGGCCGCTGATCACCAACCCCGTCGTATCCAGGATCATTAAAATATTTTTCGAAGTCCAATGAAAGAAAACGAAATAAACGGGCTAGCCGACTTGCGCAGGCGAAAGGAGGAACTCCGCCTGGAAATGAGGATCACCCGCATGGGGCTATTCCAGAGCATCCGGCAAACCAGCCGGGAAACCAAGCGGGCGTTTATCAACGGGATACTCATTCCGCTGGGTGTGGGAGGGCTGGCCTCCCTGGTTTTCACCAAACATCCGGAAAACGGAAAGAAACCCGACTGGCTGCTCTTTGCCGAACAGGCGGTCCATACCGTCGGGCAGTTCTTCGACCCTCCCGAGGCGCAGAACGGCCAGCAGGAAAAGGAGGACAATAGTTCATGAAGCATAGTATAATGCACTTCTTTCGATTCTACTGGAAAGTCATCAAGAGAAGTTTTCAGCGCTTTCTCCAGGAAGACGTTTTTGCCCACGCCGCAGCCCTCGCCTATTATACCATTTTTGCCCTGCCGCCCATGCTGATGGTCATTCTGCTCACGACCACCATTTTCTACGACCGCTCTGCAATGCGGCAAACCATCTTCGGAGAGATCTCCGGGCTGGTCGGAAAGGAAAGCGCCCAGTCGTTAGCCAGCACACTCGACCGCATCGGCCTGTTTGAAGGCACCTGGTGGGCCTCCGCCATCAGTATCGCGGTACTGGTTTTTACCTCGACCACCGTTTTTGTTACCATCCAGAATGCCCTCAACCGCATATTTGACGTTAAACCCAAGCCCAAAGCCAAGGGATGGCTGAAGATGCTCCGCGACCGCCTGATCTCCTTCGCCCTGTTATTGAGCATTGCTTTCATCCTCATAGTCTCCCTGGTGCTCACCGCCCTGATCAATACCCTGGGGGATTACCTCTCTCAATTCATTCCAAAAGTATCCATCATCCTGGCTACCATCGCCTCCGAACTATTTCCCTTCCTCATCATTACCGCCTTGTTCGGAATGATCTTCCGGTACCTGCCCGATGTACAGATCCACTGGAAAGATACGATCGTAGGGGCCCTGGTCACCTCAGTCCTGTTCCTCGTCGGTAAGTTCCTCATCAGCTTTTACATCGCCAACAGCCAGGCCGCCAACCTCTACGAAGCCGCCGGCTCGGTAATGGTTATCCTGCTGTGGGTATTCTACGCCTCTATTATTTTCCTTTTCGGCGGTGTATTCACCCGGGTATATATTGAAGAAAAACGAGGCTCCATCGACCCCAACTCCTTCTCCGTACGGGTCCGCCAGAAGATTATTGAGGAAGAGCCGGCCTCCAGCGAATGAAAACGAAGGCGGAAAGCGGAACGCGAAAGTCGGAATTTTTCCGGAGAGTGCTGCCTGGACGGGCATGGAGAAGCCCCCACTATAAAAAACGGGGCTTCCTTAACAAAATTTTATGGTGAAAGCATCTTCAGCCCCATCTTGGCCGCACCCAGCTTGAAAGATTCCGCCTTCCGCCTTCCGACTTACGCCTTCTACCTAACCACCTCCGCCACCACGAAAATGCTCCCCCCTACATAGATCAGGCTTTCGGGCCCGGCATGCCGACGCGCCGCCCGCAGGGCATTGCGGACCGAGGAGTAGGCGCGCCCCTTCAACCCGAGGGCAGCGGCTTTCTCCCTCAGCAGTTCGGCATCGTGGCCGCGGGGGATATCCGGGCGGGCGAAATAATAATACGCCCGCGGAGGGAGATGGCGGAGGAGCTTTCCGGGGTCCTTATCTTTCACTGTCCCCAATACGATGTGCAGCCCATCAAAAGGCATCTCCTGAATGGCCTTCATCGCCAGTTCCATGCCGGCTTCGTTGTGGGCGCTGTCGCAAAGGATGGTGGGCTTTTCTCCGAGCACCTGCCACCGGCCCAGCAGGCGAGTACGCTCCCGGAGGCGGAACAGCCCTTCCCGCAGCTGCGCCTCCGAAACCCGAAACCGGACGGGAAGCCATTCCAGTGCCTGCAGAACCGACTGCAGGTTTTTGTATTGGTAGGGGCCATGCGCGTTGAGTTGCAGGTTGTCGTACAACAGCTGTCCATCCTTATAGATGTGGTAGGTGGTATGCGCCAGGGCCGCCTCTTGCTCCTCCGCCCGGAAGTGCTGGTCCGCAAAAATGATGGGCGCGCCTTCAGCCGCCGCTTTCTCCAGAAAAACGGGGCGGGACTCAGCCTGCGTCTCGCCGACCACCACCGGTATCCCGGGTTTTATGATCCCCGCCTTTTCCGCAGCGATGAGCGGAAGGGTATCGCCCAGAAAGTCCATGTGGTCAAAGCTTATGTTGGTAATGACACTCAGCTCCGGGGTGATGATGTTGGTAGAGTCCAGCCGGCCTCCCAGGCCCACTTCAATAACTGCAATATCTACTTTCTGGCGGGCGAAATGATCGAAGGCCATAGCCACGGTGATCTCAAAAAAAGAAGGTTGAATGCTACTGAACAAAGGGCGGCAACGATCCACAAACTCAACGGCCTGCCTTCGGGTTATATACCTCCCGTTGATCTTTATGCGCTCCCGGAAATCGCGGTAGTGAGGAGAGGTATAAAGGCCGACGCGCCAACCCGCCGCCTGAAGCACGGCGGCCAGCATGTGCGCTGTTGAGCCCTTGCCGTTGGTGCCGGCGATATGCAGGCTGGGGAACCGGCGTTCGGGGTTGCCCAGGGCCGCACACAGGCTGCGGATATTGTTCAGGTCTTTCTTGAACGCCGCCGGCCCGATGCGCTGAAACATGGGCAGCTGGCTGTAGAGAAAATCCAGGGTTTCCTGGTATCGGTCATTTCTGGATGGCATGGTTCTTTGCTTTTTCGGCTGATTGCCTGGGCAAAGCTAGTGGTTTTGGTTGATTGAGTTGATTGAGTTGATTGGTTGATTGAGTTGATTGGTTGATTGAGTTGATTGAGTTGATTGGCCTATACCTGATCAACCTCCCATGGCTACGGCCTGGGAACATTCAGCGGGTAAGCCGCCTCCGGCGGCCGCTGCTGATGGGATTCCGGAATGGTGACGGCGCCCGAAGTATCGGGTTCCATTTCCGCGGCGTTGTCGGCGCTCAGCAACCATACCGGTAGGAAGGACAATACGATCAGCAGGCACTGCACAGCAGCCCCCACTCTCATTTTCTGCTTGTTTGATGCTTTTCCGGCCATGGGTTATTGTTTCTTTGGAGTTGCGTATATCTTTTAAACGCCCGAGCAGGGCCCCGGCCACAACCAAAAGTCACAATTCACACAAGTTTAACCCATCTGTTAAAGATATAAAAAGGTGAAGCCGTTCGCGGTTCGCCTTTAGCTATTGGCAGGCAATGCCGGGGAGGAAGGGCGTGGCGGTGTACGAGGTTGGAGAGGGGGAGCTGGGTAAGCGCCGGGCGCAAAAGAAAAGAGGGGCGGTGAGAACCATTCAGTCCACCGCCCCTCTTTTCTTTTGCCACCAACCTAATTGAGGCGGAAATTGAAGATGATCTTTCCGCACTGTTTATCTACCTGGCCGGCAGCGAACTTCCAGCGCTTGGCGCTGTCGATGGCGAGCTGCTTGAGGCGGCTGGAGGTGGCGGTGGACCCCGCCTGGGTGAATTCGGCGCTGATCACATTGCCGTTTTTATCGATACAGGCACGGACCACGACGGAGCCCTGGTCCTGGGAATTGTCCTGTGGTTTGTGGGAGCGGACGACGCCGCGGCCGCCGAAGCCTTCCACTACGCCCGAGCCGGTGGAGATGCCGGTAACCCGGTCGGCATTGGGGTCGCCGCCGGGATCGCCCTGGTTGCCGGGCTTACCGGTTTCGCCTTTGCCTTCGCCCTCTCCGAACAGGCCGCCGATGGAGTTTTTGAGTTCCTGGGCTTCCCGCTCTTTAGCCTCGCGTTCAGCCCGTTCGCGGGCTTCCTGTTCGCGGCGTTCCTGCGCCAGGCGCTCCTGCTCGCGCCGTTGTTGTTCGAGCTGTTCCTGGCGTTCTCTTTCCTTGCGCTCCTGTTCCTTTCGGATGGCGACCTGGCTGGGGTCTTCTGTGGTGATGACCTCTTTTTTGGGCTCGGGCTCCGGTTTGGAAGGCTTTGGCTCGCTCGGAGGAGGAGTTGCTTCTTCCTGCGGCTGCACCGGCACTTCCTCGGCGGTTGCCGGCTCGGCCGGCCCTGCATTTTCACTGCCCTGCCCTTCATCGGGAAGGCCCAGGTTGACCAGGATGCCCGCCTGCCCGGGCGGCGGGTCCGGAAAAGTGAGCAAAGGCAAAAGGGCCATCATGACTAATACGACATGAATGGCCACGCTGATGATCATGCCCCGCTTCTTATTCTGTTCGTCTTCACGAGTGACGGCGGTATCGTATGCCATAGCGATGCTTTTTCTTTTTAATGTTCAAAATTGGGATACTACTTAAACGCAAAACGCCCGGCCTGCATTCCTTTTTCTCCCTATTTATCAATTTCTTAACGATTTAGTTTTCTTGTTTCCGCTCTTTGGGTTTTGACTGGACCGTAAAGGGGCGGGGCAAAACCCAAAGAGCGGAAACGGCTCCATGGCCCCCGCACACTGAACACGCTCTCCGCTACACCCTCAAGTACATCGTAAATACGCCCATCCAGCAATATAGCCATATCACAATATAACAATCCAGCGATCCTCCTCTCCTATTCCATACTCTCTGTCGACAACACCCCGTTGATCCGGTAGCGCATGGCGATATCCATTACGGCCACGACGTATTCGGTTGGAGTGCCGGGGTCCGGAGATATGGTGATGGCCGGGTTCCGGGCGCGGCGCGCCAGGCGTTCCATCTCGGATTCGAGCGCTTCGAGCGAGGTCCGCTGGTTATTGATATAGTAATTTCCGTTGAGGCTGATGCGCACATCGTCAATACGTTCGGTGGAAGGCGAGCTCGTCTTTGAGCTGCTGGGCAGCTTCAGGTTGAGCGCATTGGGCGCAACCAGCGAGGAGGTCAGCATGAAAAAGATCAGCAGCAGAAAGATGATGTCCGTCAGGGAGGACATGCTGAATTCGGCGCTGACTTTGCTTCTTTTCTTTAATCCCATAATTCAACTGGTTTTGGGCTCCGTAGCGATAATGGCATTGACTTTCAGCCGGTTGGCGGCTTCCATTACGTGCACCACATTATCGAAGGGGGTGCCGACCTCCGCCACTATGGTAATGGTGGCGTTCTCCCGGTTGTCGGAGGTCCGGACGGCCAGGCGAAGGGCCTGTTCCAGGTTCCGCTTGCCCACCTCATTATTGTTAACGGTGAATTTCCCGCTCTTGTCAATCGTAACCACGATCGAAGTGGAAGCCACCGTTTTGGAATCCGACTTCGGCAGTTCGAACGGCTGGATACGCACAAAAGTCGCCGTCAGCATGAAAAAGATCAGCAACAGGAAAATGATGTCCGTCAAAGACGACATGCTGAACTCGGCGTTTACCTTACTTCTCTTCTTTAATCCCATGGAAATGAGTGATTGAGTGAAGGAGTGAATGAGTGAATCTTGCCCGGCCGCATGGACGGGTTTACCCGGCTGATCCCGACAATTTTCGGGAGAAGACGGGGAGTGAATGAGCAAGTGGCTGCATTGGCCATTTCAGGCGCCCCAGAACAATGAGGCCATTTAACCATTCAACAATACCCTCACCCCTAGGCTGTCGGCTCCTGCAGCAGGTCCATAAATTCGACCGTCGTCCTTTCCATTTTGAAGACCACTTTTTCGACGTTGGCCACCAGGACGTTATAACCGATGAAGGCCAGAATGCCGATAAACAGCCCGCAGGCGGTGGTAATCAGGGCCTGGTAGATGCCCCCTGCCAGTACATCCGGCGTAACGTTTTGCTCGGTAGCCATGCGATAGAAGGCCAGGATCATACCCGTAACCGTACCGAAGAAGCCGATCATGGGCGCAGCGCCGGCAATACTCGCCAGGGTGGAGAGGTTCTTTTCCAGCTTGAAGATCTCCAGGTTGCCTACATTCTCGATAGCGGCATCGATATCGCGCAGGGGTTTGCCGATGCGCTGAATGCCTTTTTCCACCATTCGGGCGACGGGGGAGTCGGTGGTCTGGCAAAGGGCTTTGGCGCCCTGAATGTTGCCCGACTGCACATTCATACGGATGTTGTTCATAAAACTCTCATCGATGCGGCCCGCCCGCTTGATGGTGAGATAACGCTCCACGAAAATGTAGAGGGCGATCACCGAAAGGACGAATAAAACCAGGACGATAATGATACCAAGGGTGCCCCCCTTGGCGATGATGTCGAAAAGGCTTTGGGTGCCAAATTCACGATCCAGGCCTTCCGTTTCCTGAAACAACAATAAAGTTTGTTGCAACATGAATGATTGGTTTTTAGTTTGTGTTCAAAATCTGAATATTGAAAAACAACGAATTTGGAAATTGCCAAATTATTAAATAGCTGACAAAAACTGCGGAGTTGCGCCATTAATTTATCAATACCAGCTTTCCGGATGGGTAGGCGCCCCTCCTCAGCGGCCGTTTTTCCCGTTTCCAAAGGGTTAAATTAAGAATAAGCCCCGGTAATTCTGTTTTTTGGGTGAAGTTCTTATTTTTGTCACGCCAGCGAAAATTCGCTAAACTTTCAGGCAGAAGGCGCTTCGGAAGTGCCTTGCTCCTGAAACATAAAACCTTACAATCCGGAACTCTATGAGCAGAAGAATCAAAAAAGTAGCGGTCCTGGGATCGGGCGTAATGGGCTCGGGCATCGCCTGCCACTTTGCCAATGCGGGCCTGGAGGTGCTGATGCTGGATATCCTTCCCCCCGGCCTATCTGAAGAGGGCCGGCATAAGCCCGCCGAACGCAACCGCATAGCTTATGAAGCCCTCCAGCAAGCCATTAAGGGCAGGCCTGCCGCTCTTTACGACAAGCGCTTCGCCTCCCGAATCAGCATTGGCAATTTCGAAGACGATCTCGAAAAGATCAAAGACTATGACTGGATCATCGAAGTGGTTGTCGAACGGCTCGATATCAAAAAGCAGGTCTTTGAAAAAGTAGACCGCTACCGGGCAAAGGGTTCCCTGGTGACGTCCAATACCTCCGGCATTCCCATCCACACCATCCAGGAAGGGCGGAGCGAGGATTTCCGGCGGCACTTCTGCGGCGCCCACTTTTTCAACCCTCCCCGCTATATGCGCCTGCTGGAGATCATCCCCGGCCCGGATACCGATCCGGAGGTGATCGATTTCCTGATGCACTACGGCGACAGGCACCTCGGCAAGCAAACCGTCTTGTGTAAGGATACGCCGGCCTTCATCGCCAACCGGGTGGGCGTTTACGCCATGTCGAAGATCTACCAGCTCACTACCGAGCTGGGGATGCGCATTGAAACGGTGGACCGCCTGACCGGCCCGGCTATCGGGCGCCCCAAAACCGGCACCTTCCGCCTGGGCGACCTGGTCGGCCACGATACGGCGGCCAATGTGATCCGCGGCATCAAACAGAACTGCCCCGACGACGAACAGGCGGCGGCTTTCGAGGTCCCCGATTACCTGCAGTTCCTGCTGGACAACAAGTTCCTGGGGAATAAATCCGGCCAGGGGTTCTACAAAAAAACCAGGGAACGGGACGAGAAGGGTAAACCCGTCATCCTGGCCCTCAACCTGAAAACCCTGGAATACGAGCCCCAGTCCCTGCCGGACCTGCCCAGCCTCAGGGCTACCAAACAGATCGACAACCTGCCCAAACGGATAAAGGCGCTCTTCGGGGCGGAAGACCGGGGCGGCAAGCTCATCCGTAAGTCCCTCCTGGGCCTGTTCGCCTACGCATCCAACCGCATTCCCGAGATCTCCGACACCCTGTACGCCATCGACGACGCCATGAAAGCAGGCTACGCCTGGGAACTGGGCCCCTTCGAATACTGGGACATCATCGGCGTCAAAAAGGGAATGGAGCTGGCGGAGGAAAAGGGCGAAACTGTCGCCGGATGGGTAAAGGAAATGGTGGCCGCCGGGCACGACAAATTCTATAAGCGGGAAGGGGGGGTCAAGAAGTACTACGACGTAGCCACCAAAGCCTACAAGGTCGTCCCCGGCTCCGATGCATTCATCATCCTGGACAACTACCGCGACCGGAAGCCGGTGCTGCAAAACAACGAAATGGCCCTCCACGACATCGGCGACGGCGTACTGTGCCTGGAATTCACCAGCCCGCACAACGCGATCGGCGACGGCATCCTCCGCGGCATCAACGAGGCCATACAGCTGGCGGAGGAAGGAGGCTGGAAAGGCATCGTCATCGGCAACAACGCCAACCAGTTCTCGGTGGGCGCCAACCTGATGCTGATCGCCCAGTTTGCCTACAACCAGGAATTCGATGAGCTGAACATGGCGGTCAACCTTTTCCAGCAAACCTCCATGCGCCTTCGCTATTCCGCCATTCCGGTTGTCACCGCCACACAGGGGTATACCTTCGGCGGGGGTTGTGAGTTCCTCATGCACAGCGACGCCGCAGTATGCGCCGCCGAATCCTACATCGGGCTGGTAGAAGTGGGCGTGGGCCTCATCCCGGGCGGGGCCGGCACCAAAGAGTTCGCCCTGCGCGCCTCCGACCGTTTCTTCGAAGGAGACGTTCAGATCCCCACCCTCATCGAACAGTTCAAAACCATTGCCCTGGCCAGCGTGGCCACTTCCGCCCACGAGGCCTTCCACTACGGCTACCTGCTGCCGGAAAGGGACCAGGTGGCGCTCAACCGCGACCGCAATATTGCCGATGCCAAAGCCAGGGTGCTGGAGCTGGCGGAGGGGTACACGCAGCCTATTCCCAGAGAGGACATCACCGTGCTCGGCCGGCAGGGCCTGGCTGCCCTGTATACTGCCGCCAACGAGCTGCACCTGGGCAACTACGCCTCCGAACACGACATCAGGATCGCCCACAAGATCGCCTGGGTGCTCTGCGGAGGCGACCTCACCGGCGCCCAGCAGGTGTCCGAACAGTACCTGCTCGACCTGGAGCGGGAGGCCTTTCTCAGCCTGGCCGGAGAGGCCAAAACCCAGGAACGCATCCAGCACATGCTCAAAACCAACAGGCCCTTGCGCAATTAATTAACGCTGTCGGAGGTGATTGCCACAAAAGCCGCCTGACCACGACAACTTAGTGTTTTCTTCGTGTCTTCGAGCCTTCGTGGCAGAAACGGCAGCAAAAAAAAGAAAAAACAACCATGGAAGCATATATCATAAAGGCCTACCGCTCGGCAGTGGGCAAAGCTAAAAAGGGAGGGTTTCGCAACTACCGCTCCGACGACCTCTCCGTAGACATTATCCGCCACCTGATGGCACAGGTACCGGAAGTGGACCCCAGGCTGGTCGACGACGTCATCGCCGGCTGTGCCAACCCGGAAGGGGAACAAGGCCTGCAGATCGGCCGGCAGGTATCCATGCGGGCGCTGGGAAAAGAAGTGCCGGGCATGACCATCAACCGGTACTGCGCCTCCGGCCTGGAGGCCATTTCGATTGCCACCGCCAAGATCAAAGCAGGCATGGGGCACATCTATGTTGCCGGCGGAGCCGAAAACATGAGCATGATCCCTATGACAGGGTACAAACTGGCGCCCAGCTACAAGGTAGCTTCCTCCACGCCCAACTACCTGGCCAGCATGGGCCTGACCGCCGAAGCCGTGGCCAAAAAGTACAACATCAGCCGGGAAGCCTCCGATGAGTTCGCCTATCAGTCCCATCAAAAAGCGGCGGCGGCCATCGCCGCCGGCAAGTTCAAAGACGAGATCGTTCCGGTAACGGTGGAGGACGTTTTTGTTAAGGACGGCAAACGCGTGAAAAGCGAACATACCGTAGATACTGATGAGGGCGTACGGCCGGATACCAGCATGGAAGCGCTTGGCAAGCTTCGCCCTGTCTTCGCCCAGGGTGGCATCGTCACGGCCGGCAACTCCTCGCAGACTTCCGACGGGGCGGCCTTCGCTCTCGTAGTGAGCGAGGAAATGGTGAAACAGCTGGGCCTGCAGCCTATCGCCCGCCTGGTTTCCTGTTCCGTAGGCGGCGTCGACCCGCTCTACATGGGCATGGGGCCCTGCGTGGCCATCCCCAAAGCGCTGAAGCAGGCCGGGCTGAAACTGGCCGACATCGAGCTGGTCGAACTGAATGAGGCTTTTGCCGCCCAGGCGCTCGCCGTCATTCAGGAAGCCGGCCTCAATCCGGAGATCGTCAACGTCAACGGCGGGGCCATCGCCCTGGGCCACCCCCTGGGATGCACCGGGGCCAAGCTATCCACCCAGCTCTTTAACGAGCTGCGCCGACAGAACAAGAAATACGGCATGGTAACCGCCTGTGTCGGCGGTGGGCAGGGCATCGCCGGCATCTATGAACTGATGACAGGATGACAGGATTGGCAGGATGCTGAAAGGAAAGGCGCCAAAGGCGCTTTCCCTTATCCTGTCAATCCTGTTAATCCTGTCATCCTGTCCCTATCTTATCAGCATCACATCCCCCGTATACACCTCTGTGCGGCCGTCCACAAACTCCACCTCGGCGATATAGGCAAACAGGCCGGGGTCCAGCTCCAGTCCACGGAACGTCCCATTCCAGCCCGCACCACTATTATTGGGCATAAAATCGAGGGCTTCATAGACGAGGCTCCCGCCCCGGCTGAAAACCCGCAGGGCCTTCACCCGGGTCACCGCCTGGTCGCCGTACACGGTAAAGAAGTCATTGCTGCCGTCCTCATTGGGGCTGAAGGCGTTGGGGATGAACACCCGGCGGTTCGTACGCACATTAACCAGGACGAAATCACTGGCGCGGCAAAGCGTCACGGTATCCAGCACGTCGACATAATAGCCGCTGGAAATGGCCGGAGATACCCATACCGACTGGCCGGCTTCCTTGCTGCCGGTGCTGTCGGCCAGCGACCAGGTATAAACCAGGCCGCCGCTACCCGGGCTGGCCTGTGCCGTCAGCAACAGGGAATCGCCCAGTTGGAGGCTGCGGGTATCGCCCAGTTCGACTACCAGTTCAGGCGCTCCTGCTACAGTTTGGTTGAACTCCTCCTCGCAACCGGCGGCATCCTGCACGACGACGGTATAGGTATCGGCAAACAGAGCGGAGAACTGGCCCGAAGAGCCGAACACCACCCCGTCCAGAGAGTAACGGTAAGGAGGCGTACCCCCGAAGGTGGTATCCACGGAAATGGCGCCCCCGTTTTCCCCACTTACACAGGTTACATCGGTAGCGGAGAGCGCTGCACCGATGCGTTCGGGCTCACCCAGGACAAACTCGGCAGTGGCCTGGCAGCCCTTCTCGTTGGTGAGAAGAACGGAATAGGCGCCGGCGCCCAGCCCCGAAGCAGTGGCTCCGCTGGCCCCGTTCGACCACTGATAGGTAAAGGACTGGCCCGGGCCGGAAGGCTGCGCCTGAAGGATGGCGTCCGTATCGCCCTGGCAACTCACCGGCTGATCGAGCAGGATGTCTACCCCTACGGAAGCCGCCGGTTGTGTCACCGTTACGCCCGCCTCATCCTGGCAACCGTCGGCATTGGTTACCAGGACGGTGTAGCCGCCGGCAGGCAGGCCGCTTACGCTTTGCTCATCATCGCCGGTGCTCCACTGGTAGGCAATGGGGGAGCCGTTTGTTTCTACCGAGACGATACCGTCGCTGCCTTCAAAACAGGAAACCTCCTGCACTTCGACGGCCGTGGCGATGAACTCCTCCGGTTCGGAAATGGTAAGGCTCACTTCCTCCTCACAACCATTGGCATCGGTAACCGTAACGGAATAGTTGTCGGCACACAGGGCGCCTATCGTATTTCCGGCCCCGCCGTTGCTCCAACTGAACTGGTAGCCGCCGACTCCGCCGCCGGCCTCGGCAGCGGCTGTCCCGTCACAGGCGCCGAAACAACTGGCGTCTTCCGTGCCGGCCAACTGGAGCGTCAGCAGTTCAGGTTCCAGGACAGTTACCGAGAAGGTGGTGTCGAAGAACATATCCATAATGGTGATGGCATATACGCCCGCCGGCAGGTCGGGCAGCACGACCTCCTCCCCTGCTTCGGCTATAGTGCCGTTGCCGTTGATGGAGTCATCGCTGTTCTGCCAGGTGTAGGTGTAAGGGGGTTGCCCGTTGATAGCGGAAAAAGTGACCTCCCCGTTCTCGTCTCCGAAGCAGGCCAGCGTATCGGCAGTGAAGGAAGGGATGATGTCGGTAATGAATTCCACCGTAAAGCAGGTATCCGCCATACAGCCGAACCCGTCATTCACCGTCACGCAGCACTCGGCGCCGCCGACGAGCATATCGTTGGATGGCCCGGTTGTGCCGTCACACCATTCAAAAGAATAGTTTCCCGCCCCACCGGAAGCGCTCAGCATGCCGATTCCGTTGGCGCTTCCCTCGCCGATGGCCGGCTGCACCTGATCCACTTCGATAACGATGGGGGTAAGGACGGTGAGGTTGGTGTTGACGATGCTATCGCAGCCGCGGAAGACCTGCAGGGTATCGGAATAGAAGCCGGATTCGGTGTAAACGGAAGTGCCCACCGTAAAGCTGTCGCCGGAGCAGATGGTGGTGTCCTGGTTGGTAACCGGCGTGATGTCGCCGGCGTCGGAAATAGAGAGCGTGAAGATACCCCGGTTGGCGCTGGCATCCCCATCGATCACCAGATAATAGGGCTCTCCCGGAAAAAGGCAGGTAACCTCCATGGATTCCTCCAGGTCCTCGAAGGTATACTGGCTCTGAATGTGCTGGAAAAAGCCGTTACAGCCGCTCACTCCGCGGTAGAGGCCCAGCTGAATGCCGATGGAGTCCGGCCCTCGGAGGGAAGCGGCATCGACGATGATGTGCCCGGAGGAAGGAGCGATGAACTGGAACCAGACAGAAGACTGGAGGACGAAGCTGGGGTTGAACGGTTCGCTCACGGCGGTAGCACAGAAGTTGCTCATCGGCTCCGGAAGGCTGACGGAGCCTCCTTCCGGCACGGCCCCCAGCATCAGGGCGTCGCATCTGTCATCCGGCGCCTCTTCCGCTACTACATTAACCACCTGCAGGCTGAAGCGGCCCAGTTCGGAATCGGGAACGGTAAAGGCGCCATCCACCAGGATAAAATATTCGGTATTCGGCTGGGGGCAGGGGATATTCAGGAAGGCGTCGTAGCTATCGTTGGGCGACGTCCAGAGGACCAGGTTGAAGGCGCCGTCGCAGGCATTGTTATCGGTGCTGTAAACCGCCAGCTGTATGTCCAGAGAATCGCCGGCTGCTTCCGGGTCGCTCAGGGCCTGGACCAGCAGGAGCGGGCCGATGTCATTGCCGGTGGTAAAGTGGAACCATACCCCGTGGTCGTTGGCGAAGCCGCCCTGCCCGGCGGGGTTGGGCTCTCCGGCGGAGAATGTCCCGCACCGGTTGCTGTACAGCCCCTGGCTGACATTGCCCAGGGTATCGTTGCCGCTAAGCAGCCCCAGGCTCAGGGCGGAACACGGCTCATCATTGGCCCCGTCGATACCGGCCACTTCCAGGGTGAAGCTGAGCTCCCCGGTAGAAGTAGCATCTGCCGGCAAGGCCAGGGTGTAGGCCGTACTTTGCCCGGGAAGCGGAATATCGAAACTACCGCAGGCCTCCGCCAGGCACGATGGGTTGATGGCGCATCCTATGGGCAGGATGGGGTCATTTTCAAAAGCCCGGAAGCATACCTGTAATTGAGCAGGCACATCCGACGGGCAGGCATAGGTGGCCGTGTATTGCTGGTTGGGCAAAGCCGTAAAACAAGTGCCGGCGCTGTTTTGGGGATAGGTTGCCCACCCCTCATTTTCTACGTTCACTTCCCACAGCAAGTCCGGCCCCGAAAGAAGGTCGTCACAATCGGATGCAGTCACCGCCCCTTCCACCGTCAGCCGCACCTCGACCTGAGCCGTGGAAAAAAGGGAATAGAAAAGCAAAGACAACA
Organism: Phaeodactylibacter sp.; assembly: GCA_024103175.1. Taxonomy (GTDB): domain Bacteria; phylum Bacteroidota; class Bacteroidia; order Chitinophagales; family Saprospiraceae; genus JACJXW01. Next base: position 3,907 of record JAGFJE010000174.1, on the reverse strand, counting down.
AAAGATAACGCTTCATGAATATCCTGTTTTAAAAGCAGCAAAATGTACCCACCGCCATGAACCAATGAGCGTATGAGTTCGGCCATACGGCGCCGGTGCGGGGGGGCCTTTCCAGAATGAATGCATTGCAGAAGGGGAGCGAGGCTACCCAACCGGGAGCTCGCTGGTATAAGAGGGAGACAGTTGCTTGCACAATTCCATAAATGAGAAAGCAGGAAAACACAAATTTAACATAATTGGCAATACAAAAAAAAGAAGTTTACCAATTTTAAAAGGCAGAATTAAGGATTGGCCAAACCTCCCGCGCCTTTCCCGGGTTTTATCATAAAGACGAACCCGCTGCCCGGCCAGCCACCAAAATCCACAAACGATGGCAGACGCAAAAGAAAGATCCACCGAATTAATTGAAGCCCAATCTCTGCAGGAAGCCGCCGAAGACATCATCAAAAGCCACGTGTTAATGTCTTCCGCTGCCGGCCTTTTCCTGCCTGTGAAACTGGAGATCCCCTTCGTGACGGGCATTCAGTATCGCATGGTCAAAAAACTGGCGGAAGTGTACGATATCTCCTTCGAAGAACAGGAAGTACGCACCGTGCTCAGCACCCTTTCCTTCAGCGCCATCGCCCACCTGTTCTCCGCGGGCGCCACCGCCTTGTTCAATCCGAACGAGAAATCCGGAACCTGGTCGGAAAGCCTGACCGAAGCCGCTGTGGTAGGGTTCTTCACCGGCGCGGTAGGCAAGATATACAGCCTGCACTTCGGCCGGGGTGGAACGCTGGATGGCCTGGGCCTGGATAACTTCATTGAACTGGCTAGAAGCCTGGTCGACAGCGGAGAGCTGAATCCCGCCACTATTTTTAGCTTCAGCTCGCGGATATGGCAGTCGCTTTAGCGGTTGATCACATTCTTGAACCGCGGCCTATGCGGCTGCACCTCCCCGTACTTCTCCTTCTTCATCTCCTCGTACTGCGAGTAGTTGCCTTCGAAGAACACCACTTCGGCCTCATCCTCGAAGGAGAGGATATGGGTGGCCAGGCGGTCGATGAACCAGCGGTCGTGGCTGATGACCAGGCAGCAGCCGGCGAAGTTGTCGAGAGCGTCTTCCAGGGCGCGCAGGGTGTTGACGTCGATGTCGTTGGTGGGCTCGTCCAGCAGCAGGACGTTGCCGCCTTCCTTGAGGGCCAGGGCCAGGTGGAGGCGGTTGCGCTCCCCACCGGACAGCACGCCCAGCTTTTTCTGCTGGCCGTCGCCGGTGAAGTTGAAGCGGCTCAGGTAGGCGCGGGCGTTGACGGAGGCCTTGCCCACCTGCAGGGCCTCGTTGCCCTGAGAAAGGGCCTGGTAAACGGTCTTTTCCTTGTCTTGAAGGTCTTTGTGGGATTGGTCGACGTAGGATAGTTTTACGGTATCTCCTATCTCCACCTTGCCATTATCCGGCTGCTCCTGCCCCATAATGATGCGGAAAAGGGTGCTCTTGCCGACCCCGTTGGGGCCGATGATGCCGACAATGGCGTTTTTGGGAATGCTGAAGCTGAGGTTCTCGAAAAGGATGCGTTCTCCGAAGCCCTTGGCCAGGTTCTCCGCGTCGATCACCACATCGCCCAGGCGCGGGCCGGGGGGGATGTAGATCTCCAGCCGGGCCTCTTTCTCCTTTACCTCCTCATCGGCCAGCTTTTCGTAGGCGTTCAGGCGGGCCTTGCCCTTGGCCTGCCGCGCTTTGGGCGCCATACGTATCCATTCCAGTTCCCGCTCCAGGGTCCTGCGGCGCTTGCTTTCGGCTTTTTCTTCCTGTTCGAGGCGTTTGGCCTTCTGTTCCAGCCAGGAGGAGTAGTTTCCCTTCCAGGGAATGCCTTCGCCGCGGTCGAGTTCCAGTATCCACCCGGCGACGTTGTCGAGGAAGTACCGGTCGTGCGTCACGGCGATGACGGTGCCGGGGAAGTTCTGCAGGTACTGCTCCAGCCAGTCGACGGACTCGGCGTCGAGGTGGTTGGTGGGCTCGTCGAGCAGCAGGATGTCGGGGTTGCTGAGCAGGAGGCGCGCCAGGGCCACGCGGCGGCGTTCTCCACCGGAGAGCACCTTGATGGAGGCGTCTTCAGGCGGGCAGCGCAGGGCGTCCATGGCCGTATTGAGGCGGTTGTCGAGTTCCCAGGCGCTGTGGTGGTCGAGCTTTTCCATAAGCTCGCCCTGCCGTTCGATCACCTTCATCATCTCCTCGTCGTCCATCGGTTCGGCCAGCTTGAGGTTGATGGCCTCGTATTCATTGAGCATATCGACGATGGGCTGCACGCCTTCCTCCACCACCTGGCGTACGGTTTTGCCTTCATCCAGCTCGGGTTCCTGCTCGAGCAGGCCGATGCGGTAGCTGCCGTCGAAGCTGATCTTGCCGCCGTAGTTGGGGTCTTTGCCGGCAATGATCTTCAGCAGGGTGGACTTGCCGGCGCCGTTGAGGCCAAGGACGCCGATCTTGGCGCCGTAGAAAAAGCTCAGCCAGATGTTGTTGAGAACTTTCTTGCCGGGAGGGTACGTCTTGGAAACGCCCTCCATGGAAAATATGACTTTGTTGTCGGACATAGGTTTCTGGATTTGGGATGCAAAGATAAGACAATCCCGAATCACTTTACTATGATCACCGAATTGATGTTCCCCATGCCGTCGTGTTCTTTGAACGGGTTGGCCGGGTCGGCAATCCATTTGCCGTCGACGATGAATTTGTACCAGTGTTTGCCGCCTTTCAGCTCCAGGGTGGCCACCCAGGCGTTGCCCTCGCGGTGCATGCGGACATCGTCGGTGCGCCAGTCGTTGAAGGAGCCGGCGAGAGCCACCTCTTGGGCGTCATCGTAATTCTCGAGGCGGAAGGTGACGGGCTTGGCCACGTGGAGGATGGAGTTGTAAGTATGGTATTGGTTTTTGCGTTTTTCCGGATTGTAAGGGTCCTCTATCCATTGGCCATCGACGATGAATTTGTATTCATAGCGGCCGGCATCGAGCTGCAGGCGGGTGGCCCAGCCCCCCTCTACCCTGTCCATGATAAAAGCGTGTTCGTCCCAGCCGTTAAAAGAACCGGTAAGGGCGACATGGCCCGCTTCTTCGAAGCCTGGTAGAAAAAAGCGCACATTGCCGTCGGAGGTTTGCCGGGCGGTGAAGAAAGAGATGTTGTAGGCATCGCTGAACACTATATCGCCATGGACCACTTTCGACTTATTGGTAATGTCCTCCGAAGGCTCCGCCCAGTATTCCCCGTTAATGACGAACTTGTACTCCCACTTGAAGGCATCGTCGAAATCTTCGATCTTCTTGCGCAGCTGATAGCGCTGCGGCCCCACCTTCTTCATCTTCCACTTTTTGCGGGACCAATTATTAAAATCGCCGGCCACTGCTACCTCGTATACGTCAAGGTCGTCAAAATCCACCCGCTTTTTGGTATCGTGGAGCGTAGCCTCTTCGAAATAGCGCAGGTCAAATTCGAAAACAACCTCATCTCCTTCGAAGTAGTAAGCCCGGTAGGGTTCCTCCTCCGGCTGGGCCAGGGCCGGCGCCGCTGAAGCGAGGATTAAGAAAAGGATATGGAGTATTTTCATTTTATGTTGATTCAGGATCTTCATGGTTGTAGATTGAGGGGGGCATTCTTATATCGCTGGCTCGTGAGGGCATGTACACCCAACACAGCCCACATCCAGTCCTCTTCGTACATCGTACACGCCCCTGTTTGTTCCTGCCCCTACGGCCCATACCACTTCAAGAAATACAATTTTTCCTTCTTATAGTTGATGATCGTCCGCCGGCTAAACAGAAATTCATATCCGACCAGCCCATCGAGGCCGGCGCCGAAGGCGGCGTTGATCTCGTCGAGGTTGGCGAGCAGGGTGCGCATGCCGGAGCAGCGTATGCGGCTGTTGCAGCGGAATCGGTA
>JAGFJE010000158.1 GCA_024103175.1 Phaeodactylibacter sp. | reverse complement strand
TTGGCGTTCAGGTCGTGGAAGCTTACCGCCGTGCCGTCGAACTCGCTGGAGTTCTTCATATACAGGTCGGCATAAGAACGGCGCCCGGCAACGATGAAGGAGGCCTTGTCCTCCACGATGGGCGCCTCCAGCGCCAGCCTGGCGGCCAGCAGGCCGATGCCGCCGCTGGCGGCGAACTGCTTGGCGTTGCCGTCCCGGGTGGTGACTTCCAGCAGAGAGGACAGGCGGCCGCCGTACTTGGCCGGAATACCGCCCTTGTACAACTCTGCGCTTTTGATGATATCGGCGTTGAAAACGGAAAATAATCCGAACAGGTGCGATACATCGTACACCGGCGCCTCATCGATGAGGATGAGGTTCTGGTCGGCGCTGCCCCCGCGCACAAAAAAGGCGGAGGTGCCCTCGCCGGCGCTGGTGACGCCGGGCAGCGTCTGTATCGTCTTGATCACATCGGGCTCGCCCAGCAGGGAGGGCAGCTTCCTGATCTCCTCGATGGGTACGTCGAGGCGGCTCATGGCCACCTGCTGTACGGAATGATCTTCTTTTTTATCGGTGACCACCACTTCCTGGAGGACGGCCGCCGCAGGGTGCATTTCCACGTTCATTTCGACATTGGCCCGTAGGTTTATCGTCTTCACCAGGGGCTGGTAGCCCACGTAGGTGAAGGTGAGCTCGTAAGTGCCCGCCGGCAGGGTCAGGGAGTAAAACCCGTACAGGTTGGTGGTGGCGCCGGCCCTGGTGGTGGGCTCGTAAATGCTGGCGTAGAGCAGCTCTTCGCCGGAAGTGGCGTCTTTGAGGTAACCACTGATGGTGAACCGTTCTTCAGGGAGCTGGTTTTGGCGGAAAGCCGGATGAGCGTCGGGTTGGCCTGTTGCGGAGCATAGCAATCCCAGCAGCAAGCAGGCCATCAAAAGGGCTCGCTTCATAATGCAGATTGTTTTTTGTTTTTAGGGATGGGTCTTCCCGTTTGTTCATTCCCCTGATGCGGGAACGCCCTCCTCACCCCTATGAATAGAAATTATTTATGTATGAAGAAATGGTTTTACAGGGCCAGAGAGGCGTTTTATGGGACAAAAGCGAAGGGCGCGCCGAAGCAATCGCATGCAAGAAATACCTGGAAATGCCTTTGAATCTGCCATCCGGGCCGGACTGGCGATGTATTTTCATATTTCCAGGTTTTGCTATCCAGCCACATCAGCTGTTAAAATTCAGCGCTTTCGGAAGGGGTACAGTTGCTTTGGCGTTTTCCGTAAAACAAAACAGTCAAACATGCGCTGCTCTAACATTTTCTTTTTGCTTGTTACGCTCACCTTTTTCTCCACTTCTTTGAATGCCCAGAGATGGCGCCTCGGCCTGCAGGCCGGCCTCAACCTGGCCACCCAGGTGACAGACGACCCCTCCCGCCCCCAGGACGGCCGCTTTCAGTGGAATACCTTACCGGGCTGGAATGCCGGGTTGACGGGCATTTACTACCCGAAGGCCGGCAACCGGCTGCAACTACAGGGGCGGCTCCTCTACAACCAGAAAGGCTTCAGGGAGCCGGCCCAGTTCGGCTTCGGCCAGGGCCTGGAAAACCTGACGCTCAACAACCGCTTCGAGTACCTCAGCGCCGACGCCCTGCTCCGGCTCGGGCTGGGTAAAGGCGGGGAAAAGGCCGTCCAGCCCCTGCTCTTCGGCGGGGCAGGCCTGGGATACCTCTTCCGCGTGGATATGGAAAGCCGGCGGGAACCGTTCCCTCCTTCTCACCTTTCGGAATACACGGGGTTCAACCGGTGGCCGGTGGGGCTCCTCCTCGGCCTGGGCCTGCAGAGCGGCCGCATGGCGGTGGGCTTCGAAACCCGCCATGATGTGTCTTATCTGGTGAACAGCCCCACTTTTCGGGCCCGCAACTGGGTATGGGCGCTGCATCTGGGTATGGCGTTGGTGGAGGTGGAATAGAGGAAATGAGGTAAAAGCAACAGGCCGGCACACTGTGGCGTGCCGGCCTGCTGAAAAGTACTGGACGTGCTACTTTCAAGTGGCACGTAACGGAAGTATCCATCCGATTACCGCACCAAACTGGCTTTCTTCACCAGTACCGCCTCCTCCGTCCTTAACCGGATGAGGTACACGCCGGCGCTCAGGCGCCCCCCTTCGGCCGTACCGTCCCACTCCTGGGTGTAGTACCCGGCATCCAGGGTTCCGGTAAGCAGTGTAGCCACCCGCTGCCCTTGCAGGCTGAATACTTCCAGGCTGGCGGGCCCGGCTTCCGGCAGGTAGAACCGGATGGTGGTTTCATCCCGGAAGGGGTTCGGCGCAACATCCATTTCGTAGGAAGCAGCAATCTCCGCCGTGGCGGTGGGCGGCGCCGGGCGCGGAATGCCCGAGCAGCACTCCGCCGTGCCGACATTGAGGGCGTCGATCAGGCCTTCTGCCTCAGCGATGATGTAATCGGCATCAGAAGCCGGGATGCTGCGGCCGCGCTGGTATTCCACATAGCTGATGATGGAGTTTAGCGCGGAAATTACTGTGCCGGGGCTGGCGCCAAGACAGAACTTATAGGCCGTCAGTTCCAGCCTTTTGATGATGGCGCGGGCTATTTTCGGGTTGATGCCCAATCCTTCCACATATATGATCAGCGCTTCCGTTTCTCCGTCAAAACAGAATACCTGGCTGCAGAAGCCGGTGGGGTCTTCTACCGTTACCGTTGCCTGGCAGGCCGAGGTATTGCCGTTGCCGTCATTGGCCGTAAGGGTGACAGTGACGGCGCCCACATCCGCGCAGGAAAAGTTGCTGGGGCTCACCGATTGCGGGTTCACCGTACCGCAGTTGTCGGAAGAGTTGACGGAATCGAACACATCGGCGGCGGTGATGCTGCCCGCACCGGAAGTATTGAGGTTCACTGTGGCGGGCTGACAGGCGGCGGTGGGGGACGTATTGTCGATCAGAGACGGGTCTTCCTCATCTACCAGGTTATCGCAGTCGTCGTCTGTCCCGTTGCAGGCCTCCTGAGCGCCGGGGTTGACGGCAGAGTCCGTATCGTCACAATCGGTATTGTCGGCCACGAAGCCGGCGGGCTGCTCACAGGCCAGGGTGGAGTTGTCGGGGTCGCCGTAGGTGTCATTGTCCATATCGGCATACCAGGCGCTCTGCCCGGTGGCGGAGGGGTCGTCGTCATCCACCAGGCCGTCGCAATCGTTGTCTATGCCGTCTCCGCAAAGTTCCTCAGCGTATGCATTGACTGTGACGGCCGCCGAGCACGTCGAGGTATTGCCGTTGTCGTCACTTACGGTAAGGGTAACGGTGGCCGAGCCAACATCCGAACAGGAGAAGGATGTGGGGCTTACCGACACGGGGTTTACCACTCCGCAGTTGTCGGAGGAGTTAGCGGCGTCGAACACCTCGGCAGGAGTGATGCTGCCGGCCCCGGCAGAGCTGAGCTGCACGGTGGCGGGCTGGCAGGCGGCAGCGGGTGGGGTTACGTCCAGGACGTTAAGGTTGAAAGTGCAGGATTGGGGCGTGCTACTGCCGTCATCGGCCGTCAGAGTGATCAGGGTGACGCCGGCGCTTACCGGTGTGCCCGGCGCCGGGCTCTGGGTGACGATTACCTGCCCGCAGTTGTCAGAAGTGGAAAGGGCGTTGGGAGCGGTGATCAGCGTGGTGAACTGGGTATTGTCACATCCACCGTCAAATTTGGGGTCGATCACGAAGTCGATGACGTCTCCTGCGGTAATGGCCTGGCTGATGGACTGCGTCACCAGGGTGGTGGGAATATTGAGGTATTCCCAGATCTGCGTTCCATTGAGGAGCACCCTTACGTGGGCGCCGTCCCCGCAGTTGCCGTCGCGGTCGTAGAAGGCCAGGCCGATGTCCACGGTTCCCGTGTAGGGGCTCACCCAGCGGCGCACGGCCCATTTGAGGTCATCTGTGCCGGGGTGGCCGCCGAAGGCATCCAGGAAGGGCGTGCTGAAGGCTTGGTTGTCCTGCCACTGGGGTACGCCGTTGTTGTAGGCGGGCAGCTGGCTGAAGTTGCCGGCGTCAAATGCAAAGTATTGGCCGTACGACCAGCCGCCACTACCCTGAGTTTCGGAAAATTCCGTTACAGAATTGGCCAGCACGATGGGGCCGCCGGTGAAGTTGGGTACTAACGCCTGGCACTGAGCGTCGGCATTTATGGCGAAGTTGCCCGGGCAGGTGATCGATGGCGCGGAATTATCCACTACCGTGACGGTTGTCATACAATTATCGGTTGCGCCGCCCGGGTCGGTGACGGTAAGGGTTACATTGGTTGTTCCCAGCGGATACGGCCCGGCAGGAGAGACACCGAAGGAGAGCATGCCCATTTCCGGGTCGGTGGAGCCGCCGTCGAAGTCGATAGCGGCTGCTGTGCCCTGGCAGTTGGCGTCGGCATTTACGGTTACGGGCTGGCAACTGGCCGTAGGCGCCTGGTTGCAGATGTTGTTGCCGTCGGCCACCGTTACATCGGCCGAGCACGAGGCAAGATTGCCGCTATCATCGGTTATGGTAAGGGTAACGTTCACCGTGCTCCCCACATCATTACAATCGAAAACCGTTGCCGGGATACTGAGGTTGACGGAGCAGTTGTCTGATGAAGCCTCATTCACGTCTTCTGCGGTAAGGGTATAGGTTCCGCCCGCCTCGATGTCAACGGTGATGTCCTGACAGTCAGGAGAAGGGGCTGTTGCATCCACAACGGTAACCACCGCCAGGCAGGAAGTCTGCACGCCGCCCATGCCGGTAGCCGTGAGGGTGACGGTGGCGCCGATACCATGGGTACCCAGGTCAGCGATCACGTTGGTGCCCAAAGCATCCCATTCGGTGGCCAGGGTGGGAAAGCCGCTGGCCGGGTTGGCCGTCACCCCGCCGGTTACCGTACTCTTCCGGCGCAGGGTTTGGTCTTGGGTGCTGTTCCCTCCGGCAGACCATTGTGTGCCGGGGTCCTCGCCGATCCTGCCGATAATATCTGCCGGAGCATTCAGGGCGGTGTTAAACAGCTCGATTGCGTCATTGCCATTGAAAATAGCGGCTGTGGCATTTGTCACAGGGC
>JAGFJE010000120.1 GCA_024103175.1 Phaeodactylibacter sp. | reverse complement strand
GACTCCAGGCATGTTCTACCTTCTACTCTACCGCCCGATCCGGCCCGGCAGGTTTCTTCACCTCCGGCCGCGGCGTTTCCGGCAGTTTTTTCATGATCTCTTCCACGGCCCTTTCCAGTTGGGGGTCTTTGCCTTCGATCACGGCTTTGGGCGTCATTTCCACCTCTATATCCGGATGGACGCCCTCGTTCTCGATGATCCACTCGCCGGCCTTGCTGAAGATGCCCAGGCGGGGCGCCGTAGCGAAGCCGCCGTCCATCAGCTGCGGATAGGAATAGATGCCGACGAGGATGCCGAGGGTGCGCTTGCCGATCAGCGGCCCCATGTCCTGCTCTTTGAACAGGAAGGGCAGCAGGTCGCCACCCGAGGCGGCGTATTCATTGATGATCATGGCTTTGGGGCCGAAGATGGCGGCCATCGGCGTGCTCTGCACTTTGCCGGCGCGGGTTCCCCAGTAGTTCATCAGCTGGCGGTCGAGCAGGTCGATGATGTAATCGGCGGCTGAGCCGCCGCCGTTGAAGCGCTCGTCGATGATCACGGCTTCTTTGCCCAACTGAGAGAAGTAGTAGCGGTTGAAGAAGGTATAACCGCCACCGCCGGTATTGGGCAGGTATACATAAGCGACTCGGCCATCCGTCATTTCATCCACCTTCTCCCGGTTGCCCTCCACCCAGGCCATATTGCGCAAGTTGGTGTCGTCATCGACGGGCACCACCGTCACTTCCCGGGCGCCCTGCATGCCCGGCTGGCCATTGACCGTGAGCACGACCTGTTTGCCTACGGTATTGCGGAAGCGGCGGAAGATATTCTCCTCCCCGCTCAACGCCTCCCCGTCGATGGCGAGGATATAATCGCCTTCGTTCACCTCCACCCCGGGTTCGGTAAGGGGGGCGCGGAAAGTGGGGTTCCAGTTCAGGCCGCTGTAGATGCGGCTGATGCGGTAGAGGCCGTTCTCGATGGTGAGGTCGGCGCCGAGCAGGCCGGTATTAACTTCCTCGATTTCCGGAAAGTCGCCTCCTCCGACGTAATTGTGGCCGACCACCAATTCGCCCATCATTTCCGCCAGCAAATAGTTGAGGTCTTCGCGATGGCCCACATACGGCAGGAAGGGCTCGTATTTCTGCTTAACTGCTTTCCAGTCCACCCCGTGCATGTTTTCCACATAGAAAAAATCCCGCTCGATGCGCCATACTTCATTGAAAATCTGCGCCCATTCCTTGGGCGGGTCCACGTACACTTTCATGCCGCCGGTATTGAGCTTCCCATCTCCAACCGAGGCCTTGCTCCCGGCATCGACGATACCATAAGTATTGCCATTGGCGGCATAGATCATTTTCTTGCCGTCGGCGCTGATTTCATAACCGAAAATGCCTTCCATGAGCGTCTCGCTCTCCCGCTTTTCCATATCGAAGGCCTGCAATTTATTTCCGGGCATATTGTCTACCTGCTCCAGGTAGAGCAGCTTGCCTTCAACGGAGCCATCGAGGGCGGAATAGACGCGGGCAGGCGCCGGCAGGGCAACGATTCGGCTCAGCATATCTTCCAGATCAATACGGATGGGCTCGACATCTCCGGAAGGTTTATCGGCATCGCCTTCTTTGCCGGCATCGGCTTCCTCTTCTTCCGCATCTTCCCCGGGAGCCGGTTCCTCATCGCTTTCCGGGCGGAAGGGGGAGGGCTCTTCCTTGCTGAGCACAACGGCATACAGGCTGCTGGCCACATCCCGTTCATAGCTGGTCATGTCCAGCCAGCCGGCGTTGAGGCCGTAGTTGGTGCTTGCCGCAAAGAAGAGGTGTTTGCCGTCGCGGCTGAAAGTGGGAAAATCGGCGTGGCTCATACCATCCGTCACCTGATGGGGTTTACCTGTAGCCAGTTCATAGACGAAAACCGCTTTGAGCCGGTTGTCCAGTTGGCGGGAATAGGTTACCCACTTGCTGTCGGGCGACCATCCGGCGTGGAAATCCTGTTCCGGCGAAGAGTAAGTATCGGTATCGATCAGGCGGAGGGCCTTGCTTTCCACATCCAGCCAGTAGAGGTTAAAATTCTTATCGGAAAAGAGCAGCTTTTTGCTGTCGGGCGACCAAACCGGAGCATTGAAATAAGTGGGGCTCTCGATAGGGATCACCTCGGGCGCCTCCATGCCTTTCTGGCTGCTGATCATCAACTGGTACTCCCCGCCGGCATCGGAAAAATAGGCGATGTGCTGCCCGTCGGGCGACCAGGCGGGGAAGCGTTCGAAGGCGCCGGGTGTTCCCGTCAGGTTACGGATGTCTCCTTTATCGGTGGGGATGGTAAAAATATCACCCCGGGCCTCCACAACTGCGCGCTTGCCGGTAGGGGAGATCCCGAAGGGGCCGATCTGTTCGCCGCCTTCTTCATAACGGGGCCGGCGGGCAGGCAGGTTCGGGTTCAGCACGATGGGCAGCGCCTGAGCCTCACGCCCCCGGAGCGCCATCCTGTGGATGCGGCCCGCCTGCTCGTAGGTGAGCTCCGCCCCATTGGTATGCAGTGTTTTCACATCGTAATCCTGATGGCTCGTCACCTGCCGTACTTCCTCGTCTTCGCGGCTGTAGGAAAAAACATTCATCCTGCCGTTACGGTCCGAGAGGAAATATACGGTATTGTTATCCGCCCATATGGGGTAGATATTGACCGATCCATCGTGCGGGACTTCCTCTACTTCATAGGTTTCATTGTCAAAGATCCATATCTTCGGGGCATTCCCGCCACGGTAGCCTTTGAAAGGGCGATAGGTGTTGCCGCCCTCCGTCGGGTCCGGGTTCTTGATGTAAGCGGTAAACCGGCCATCCGGGGAAATGCTGCCCTGATGGGCTTCCGGCATCGGCAGTTGCCGGGGCATGCTCTCCTCCAGCCCTATGGCATACAGGCGGGCAAAGCGGTTGGAAAAGGTTTCGCGGTTGGAGGAAAACAGGACCTCCCGGCCATTCCACCCCCGGACAATATCGCCACCGGGGTGATAGGTCAGCCGCCGGGGTTGTCCCCCCTGTGTGGATACGATGTACACGTCGAGGTTGCCGTCATAGTTGCCGGAGAAGGCCACCCACTGTCCATCAGGGGAAATGACGGGATAGCCTTCCACCCCTTCGTGCACGGTAAGCCGGTGGGGGTTGCCGCCGTCTTTGTCGGCGATCCAGATGTCGCTGGCGTAGGCAAAAGCGACATGCTGCTCGCTCACCGAGGGATGGCGCAGCATCAGGGTGGGCTCATCGGATTGGGAAAAGGTGGTGAAGGAAAGGCTGAAGAACAGCCACAGGATAAGGATAAGGGGGTAACGCATGTTTTTAAGTTTTGAGGTTAAGGCTGAGGTTAAGGTTTAGGCCGAGGTTTAGAGGCAAAAGCGGAACGCTCCAGCCCGAGCCATTCCAGTGTATTATTGGCAAAAATATTTTCCACCGTCTTCCGGGGCAGGCCCATCTCCTCGATAAAGGCGCCGATCTCCAGGTCGCCCAGCGGAAAGGGGTAGTCGGACCCGAGGCAGACGCGGTGCTCTCCCGCCGTTTCCAGAATGTAGCGCAGCATATGGGGGTCATGCGTGATGCAGTCCACCCAGAATTTGCCCAGGTAATCGCGGGGCGGCACGTCATTGTCTACAGCCACCAGGTCGGGGCGGCAGTCAAACCCGTGCTGCACCCGCCCGATGGTGGGCAGGAAGGACCCGCCGGCGTGGGCAAAGCAGGCCCTCAGCCCCGGCAGGCGCTCAAATACGCCGCCGAAGATCAGGGAACAGATGGCGCGGGAGGTCTCCGCCGGCATGCCCACCAGCCAGGGCAGCCAGTATTTGCGCATGGAGTGAAAGCCCATCATTTCCCAGGGGTGGACGAAAAGGGCCATGCCCAACTCCTCCATCGCCTGGAATATGGGGAAGAATTCCGGTTCGTTCAGGTTCTTGTCGTTGATGTTCGAGCCGATCTGCACTCCCACCAGGCCGATCTCCTGGCAGCGCTGCAGCTCCTGAATGGCCAGATCCGCATCCTGCATGGGCAGGGCGCCCAGGCCGATGTAGTGCCGGGGGTGATCCGCCACGGTTTGGGCAATATCATCATTGAGAAAACGAGAAAGCTCCAGGCAATCCTGAGGCTTGGCCCAGTAGGAAAACATAACCGGAATGGTACAGACAACCTGCACCTGGGTATCGAACTGAGCGTACTCGGCGATGCGTTCTTCGGGGTCCCAGCAATTGGAGCAGATCTCGCGAAAGAACTCCCCGCCTTTCATCATGCGGGCGCGCCCGGGCTTATGGTGTTCGAGGTGGATAAAATCCCCGTAGCCGAACTTATCCGCAAAGCGGGGCAGCTTTTCGGGGATGATATGCGTGTGCATGTCGATCTTCAACATAGTGGCATGGCAGTTTGGTTAGGACAGTACCGGCGAAGGTACGGCTTTTGTCAGGTTGCTACAAGTCAAGCAACCGGGCATCCAGCAGGGCCTGCACGTAAGCGCCTTTGGCGCTGATCAGTTGCCCCCGGCTGTCTACCAGGGTTTGCAGGGCGTCAAAAACAGGCTCAAAGCCGGTGGTTTCATTCTGATAATTAAACCGGGCCATTTCCAGGTTCTTCCCGGCCGTTTCTATGGCCTGCCGGGCGAGGGCGGCCTGCGCCCGGGCACTTTCCATCTGCAGGGATGCCCGGATGGCTTTATTTTCCTGTTCGATGCGGTAGGCTTGCATCCGGTTGCGCACCTGTTCCATTTTCAGGTTCTCTATCTGTGCGCCGTAGCGCCTGTCCTGCCCGTCGTAAATGGGCAGGCTTGCCGTCAGGCCGATATAGCTCAGGCCGTACCAGCGTTTGAAGTTATAGAGGTCGGGCGACTGGGAAAAGAACTGGGCCCCAAGATACCCCTCTGCATCCACTGAAGGCAGGCGGGAACGATCGAGCCGATCCAATGCATTGCGCGATTCCTCCAGCTGAAGGTTATAGTTTCGGATGTCGTAATTGTCTGACGTATTCAGGCTCAGCGTATCGCTCATGGGCAGGCGGAGGCTGTCGGTGAGGCGGAGTTCTTCCCCCGCCGGAAAATGCATCTCCAGCTTCAGGCCGGCCAGGCTCGCCCGCCAGTTGAGGCTGTCGGCATAGGCCTGGTACTGCTGCCGACGATACTGCTGGTTCAGGGTATTGAGCAGGCTGGGGTTCTCCAGCTCGTTTTCAACCTGAATGCGCACGTCCTGCACCAGTTTCTCCAGGGCGTCCAGCAGGCTCAGGCTGTTCTGATAAGCCTCCCGGTTGAGCAGGGCCTGGTAATAAGCAGCCTCGACCCGGAGCTTTACTTTTTCACGCTCGAACGCTTCGTCCAGTTCAGCCCTTTCCCGGCTGATCGTGCGCAATTCCCGCTCCAGGTGAAAGACGGGATCGAAAACTTTCTGCCGCACCGTTACCCCCAGGCTGCTGGAAAAGGCCGTCCCGAACTGCACCTCCATTAGCTCTCCGCTGGGGCCGCCCGACAGTTCCGCCGGCAGGAGCGTGGTCTGCAGAATGGGGTTGTAACGTATTTCAGTGGAGGCCGAAACCTGAGGCAGCCAGGTGCGTTCCAGGCGCTCTGCTTCCGTTGCTGAGATCTGCTGATCCAGGCGGCTGTTGCTCAGGCCGGCCTGGTGCTCCCGGGCGTATGCCACCGCTTCACCAAGGGTGAAATCGCGCTGCCCCGCCAGGGTATTTGCGAAGAGAAGAAAAGACAGGATGTACAAAATACGATTCATGGTTTTGGTTTTGGCTGCATCAACGGAATACAGAGGCCGGTTCTACTTTTCGGATGCGGAAAATGGCCAGCAGGGCGCCGCCCAGGGAAAGGAGGAGCGTGGCCAGCAACAGGCCCGCCCAGAGCATCCAGCCGTATTCGAATATCACGCCGGCATTGGCGATACCTTTCCTAAAGCCTACCAGCAGGAGGGCGGCAAGGGCAAAGCCCACGGTAGCGATCAAAAGGGCCTGGGTGAGAATGATGCGGGTGACATACCCATTGGAAGCCCCGATGGCCTTCATCGTGGCGTAGTCATTGAGGCGTTCGATAGCTGCCGAGTACAGGGTCAGCCCTATAATGACCATGCCGGAAATGATGGCAAAAATGATCAGGGTGAAGGTCGATGTGCCGATGCCGCTGTTGCTGAGGTTCTCCTCCCGGGTTTGCCGGGAGAAAGCCTCGCGTTCCCAGGCGCGGATACCGAAAAAACTGCGGTTGACGGCCGCCGCCACGCTGTCTGCCGAGAAGCCGTCTTTGACTGTCAGCAGGATGGCGCTGGCCTTATTGGACGGCACCTGGCCCAGGGTACGCGCCCGGTTGACGGTAGTGACCATGAGGGTGCCGCCAAAGCCTCGCGCTCCCCGGGTAATGGTTTTTATGTAAGACCGCTCCCCGTTGATTTCCAGGGGCTCGCCGGCCACCAGGCTATCCATGCTGCTGATGTCAAAGACATCGACGGAAACGCCGCCGTTGTCCAACAGGCCGTATTTACTGCCCTTCACTACCCGCCAGGGCTCGAGGAGGAATTCCGGAGCTTCTACGCCGACCAGCTGAACGGGCAGTTGCTCCCCGTTGCGCAGCTTGGCGTTGGCCCCGGCCAGCACCAGAGGGGAGGCCATATTCACCCCCGGCACGGATTTCAGTTCCTGAGCATAACGCATATCTATGGTACCCAGGCGGTTGGCGTCGCGGGCCTTGTCGTTGGTAACCCAGATGTCGGCCTTCGAATTGTCGACCAGAGTGGTCATCAGGCTGGTGAGAAAAATGAAAATGCCCGCCTGCTGGCCGATGAGGAAGATAGCCACCAGGACGCCGAGGGTAGCTCCAAAAGCCTTGGGTTTATCGTAATTGATGAATTGTAGAGCCTGTCGGAACATAATCAACGGTTTTCTCCGGTTTGAATGAGCGCTTCCACTTTCATGCCCAGCAGCAGGCCGCTCTCCCCTTCCAGCCGGATCTTGATGCGCCGCACCTGCAGATCTTCAAACTGGCTGTTGTCTTCCGAGAGCACCGATTTCTCGCTCAGCTTATCGGCGGTAAAAATGACCTGCCCGCGGGCCAGGGTATCGGTATAGCCCTCCCGCCGGATGACGGCCCTTTGCCCTACCTCGACATTGGTGGCGAAATATTCATCCACTTCCGCTTCCAGGAGCAGGGGCCCGGCGGGTGCGAATTCCCCAACCATCTGGTAGGCGCTCACGGTGGCGCCCTCCCGCACCTCCCAGCGGAGGACGGCGCCCTCGCCCGGGGCCTTCAATTCTTTCTGCTGCCGGCGCAGGCCCACTTCCTCCTGCTGCAGGCGCAGTTCCCGCGCCTGGGCCTGCAGGCGCTGCAGCAGGCGCCCGGCATTGTCAGCCTGGTTGCGGCTGCTTTTCATATCGAGCTCCACCGGGTCGAGCTCGCTGGCGGGAAGGGCTCCGGCGTCCACCGAGCGCTTCAGGCGTTGGTAGGTTTGGCGGTAGTTTTCGAGTATTTCTTCATGGTATTGTTGCTGAGCCCGGGCGTCTTCCTGTTCCAGCCAGTTGCGCTCCAGCTGCGCTTCCAGGGTTTTCCACTGGTTGTCCTCCAGGCGGGTATCCAGCGCAATGAGCGGGCTGCCGGCCGGTACGCTTTGCCCTTCCTGGGAAAAAATATGCTCCACCCTGCCGCTGGTTTCGAAAGCCAGCTCCAATAGTTCTTCCGCCGGGATCACCTTACCGAGAGCCGCTACCTCTTCGGGGTTTTCCAGCCGGCGGATGGCAGCCCGGCGTTCCGCGGCGGCCTCCTCCTGGCCGGCCGGCGGTTCCTCTGTTCCACAGCCGAAAAAGAGAGCAGGGATGGTGAAGAGCAGAAATAGTACTATGGCTCTATTGGGACACATAAAATCTGATTTTACGTTTTTTCATCCACTATTTTTCCATCTTCGACCCGGACGATCCGGTCGGCATACTCCTCGAGGCGGGGGTCGTGGGTGACCACCACAACGGCCTTGCCTTCCCGGCTGAGGTTTCTCAGCTCACTCATTATCTTGTCCAGGGAGGCATGATCCAGGGAGGCGGTAGGTTCATCGCAGAGCAGGATACGGGGGTTGGTAGCCAGAGCGCGGGCGATGGCCACGCGTTGCTTCTGCCCGCCCGACAGTTCCCGCGGGCGGTTCTGCCGGCGGCCGGCCAGCCCCAGCTTTTCGAGCTGGGCAAGGGCTTCCCGGCGGGCTTCCCGCCCGCTCTTTCCCATCAGGCGGAGGGGGAAGGCCACATTATCCAAAGCAGAAAAGGGAGCGATAAGGTTGAAATTCTGAAATACGAAGCCGATGTTGTCGAGGCGCAGTTTGGACAGCTCCCGGTCATTGAGTCCGCTGGTATGGACGCCGCGCACGAAAACCTTTCCATCGGTAGGATAGATCACGCAACCGATAAGTGAG
Source organism: Phaeodactylibacter sp. (assembly GCA_024103175.1). GTDB lineage: Bacteria > Bacteroidota > Bacteroidia > Chitinophagales > Saprospiraceae > JACJXW01. The sequence goes on along the minus strand of JAGFJE010000120.1, from coordinate 11,766 downwards.
ATAAGCGTGGTCTTTCCCGAACCGGAAGGGCCTTCTATCAGGACGAGCTCCTCACTGCGGATGTCCATCGTGGTGGCATCCAGCGCTGTGATCGTGGTATCTCCGGTGCGGTATACTTTTTTGGCTTCTTCCAGCCGGGCCAGCACTTCGGGTTCAGGCATAGGCATAGTAATTTACAGGTATTTCGGAACAGCGGCCGGGTGATCAAAAGGGAAGGGAATACTGAAAAGTTCCTGAAGGAAATTAACTCATCCGGCAGGCCCCCCCCCCTGCCACAATATTACATAACGTGATCAGGCAGGAGAGGTTTATTGAACAGGCGGCTTACTGCCTTATCAGTTTGCCTTTATACTGCCTGTGATCTGTCACTACCCGATACCAGTAGATACCGGCAGGCAGGGCGGAGAGGTCCACCGTCATAAGGTTGCCACCGGCGGTATTCCAGCGGCCGGAAAAGACGAGCTGCCCGGAAAGGGTAAAGGCCTCAACCTGAGCGTTTTCTTCCACTCCGTCCATCTGGAAAAAGGCCTGGCCGGATGTGGGGTTGGGGAAAACCCTGAGTTTATCCACAGTTGCCGGCGCATCATCACCGGTCAGTTCCAGGGCAGCCAGGACGGCCGCCAGGGCGTCCACCCGGCCGTAGCCGTAGACAGCATTAGGAACCTGGTTGCCGGAAAATTCGCCACAGTCCTGCCCACTGAGCATAGGTATTGCCGTTCCCTCTATGATGGTTTCGATCTCTTCCACCTGTCCGGCCAGTTCCGGTTTGGCAGAGATCAGCAAGGCTACCAGGCCGACGACGTGGGGGCCGGCCATACTGGTGCCCGAATAGGTAGCGTACCCGCCATTGAGCACCGAGGAGCGCACCCCAACCCCCGGGGCTGACACATTGGGTTTCAGCCGGCCGCTTCCATCCACCAGGACGGGGCCGCGGCTGCTGAAGCCGGCAATGGTGTCATTCTGCTGTGTGGCGCCTACAGAGAAGCTGTTCTCGTACATAGCCGCCGGCGTATTGACCGTCGCGCAGCTGCTTCCGCTGTTGCCGGCGGAGACGACCACCACGATGCCGGCCGCTTTCACGTTGTCGACCACCATTTCCATGACCGCGAAGTTGGACGGGTTGCAGCCCTCGGATAGCGGGCAACTCCAGGAGTTGTTGATCACATGGGGGGCAAGTTCCGGGGCCGCCGCCCCGCCGTTCAGGCCGTAGGGCGCCAGGAACCACTCGAAGCATTCAATATAAGTTGCCGGCGTTCCATCTCCCTCTTCCATATTCCGGCAGGCGATCCAGCGGGCGCCGGGCGCTACGCCGATGCTCTTGCCACTGTCATCCTCTAGGCCGGCCATGGTGCCCATGGTGTGGGTGCCGTGGCTGTGATCGTCGCAGGGCTCAGTGAGGTCCAGCCCGCAGGAATTGGAGTTGTTGGGGTCTCCGATAAGCTCATGAATCGCGTCGTGCCAGTTGTAGTTGTGGTCAACTTCGTTGCCATCCCAGCCCCGGTAATTCTCCTTGATGGCGGGGTGATCCCATTCGTAGCCGGTGTCCTGTCCGCCGATGACGACGCCCTGGCCGGTGTAGCCCATCGCCCATACTTCTTCAGCGTTTATCTTGCCGATGCCCCATTCCACAGCGCCGCCGCGGAAAGATACCGGTGGATCGGCGGTTTCTGCTATCGGTTCCTGAAGCGACAAAACGGGGTTATCCTGCACCTGCGCTACGGCGTCCAGGCGGGCAACCTGGCGGATGATTTCGAGATCGCCCTCAGCCAGAACGGCGTTGACGATATAAAAAGAACGATAAGGCGCTTTGGCCTCCTCCAGCAGGGTAATCACCGGCTCCTGGGTTTGCCGGGCCACGTTTTTCAGCTTTTCGAAAACAAACCGCCCTTTTTCTTCTTTAAAGCGCAGCTCGCGGCTCCTACTCACATCGGCCTGTTCCCGGAGCAGGATCAGGAATTCAGCCTCGCCTCCACCGGCCACTTTTTCCAGGAGGGAGGCGTCTACTTTTTCTTTCCATTCACCACCTTCACAAGGATGCCAGGAGGCCAATGAGAATAAAACAACAGTGATCAAGAGTACTTTTTTCATAACTCTAAAAATTTGAAACAAAAGTAAAAGTTCTAAACAGGAAACTGTGTAATACAGGTTGCAGGATGTCAAAAGTGAGGCCAGCAAGGTAAGAAAACGGTAGTACTTCCTGAATATCAAGACATTTTAAAAAAAACAATTCAAAAAATTTTTTGCCCAAAAAAAATCCTCTAATTTTATAACGCTTTGATTTTGACGGCCTAAAAAGAAAAAGAGCGCTATGCCATACCAATTTACCCTTTACGATGCCTTTTCCGGGATGAGCCCCATGGAGAAGAGCAAAGTGGTTCGCTTTGTGTGCGACCACACGCCGAATTCCAGCCGGCAGAGTGTGCTGGAAGCCGTGGAATACGCCATGAAACTAAAGCCTTCTTTTGGCGGTTATGTCCTGACTGTGGAGGAAGGCCGGCAGCTCATCGGCGCCGTCGTTGCCAACCGCACCGGCATGGAGAGTTACAACCCGAAAAATATTTTCGTTTTCGTAACGCTTCACGAGCGTTACCACCAGGATAAAATACTGGTAAAGGCCCTGATACAGAAGGCTATTCAGTATGCCGATGGAGATATCGCCATGCATGTAGAACCGGATAACCCCGCATTGAAACTGTACCAGGAACTGGGTTTTAAAGCGCAGTACCTCGAGTTGCGGCTGTCCAACCCCAAGGCTTCCGCTGTTGCCTGACCCTTCAAAACCTCCTTTTCCGAACCCAGCCCCAGGCCGAATAACGGATGAATTCCACTCCAGCAACATCATCCTTTTCTCCTTCCCTAAACATATCCTGGCGTTTTCATTGCTCCTGGAAATGAGTTCCTGAGCTTGTTACCGGGCCCGGATCAGATCGTTCGGCTGAATTGTTTTTGTCCGGGTGCTTTCCTCGGAGAACTGACAACAATCAGCCTTTTTTCCCGTATACTTTTCCATATTGTGTTTGTTATTCTAAATGATGAGCGAAGGCGGGTTAAAAACGATTTTCATGATTATTAGTAATTTTAGCCGTAATGCGGCTAAAACCATGGACACGGGAACAACAGAACGAATAATCGGCCAACATGAGGGCACGGAAAAGGGCCCCTTACTGATATGCCTGGGGGGAATGCACGGCAACGAACCCGCCGGCATACAGGCCCTGGAGATCCTCTTCAAACTGCTAGAGATAGAACCGGAAACCAACCCCAGTTTCACATTCAGGGGGCGCCTGCTCGGCCTGCGCGGGAATATGCGCGCCATATCCAGAAAAATGCGCTACCTGGAGAAAGACCTCAACCGGCAGTGGACGCCGGAAAACATCAACCGGGTAAAATCAACGCCAACGGCAGAACTCCGTGCCGAAGACCTCGAGCTTAAGGAATTGATCACCATTATCGAGAAAAATATCGAGAGCTACCAGCCGGAGAAGATCGTCCTGCTCGACCTGCACACCACTACGGCCTACGGCGGAATATTCTCCATAGCCACCGATGACCCGGAAAGCGTAAGGATCGCCGTGGAACTGCACGCCCCGGTAGTGAAAGGCATGCTGGAAGGCATTCGCGGCACTACCCTGCACTACTTCAACCGGGAGAATCTCCATCGCCCAACGGTGGGCGTCAGCTTTGAATCCGGCCAACACGATGAACCGCTGTCCGTAAACCGGGCCATCGCCGCCATCATCAACTGCATGCGCACCATCGGCTGCGTGCGGTCCGAGCACGTCGAGAACCGGCACGACAGCCTGCTCATCGAGTATTCCAAAAACCTGCCCAAGGTGCTGGAACTCATCATGTGCCACGAAATAGAGCCCGGCGACGACTTCCACATGATGCCGAATTACGAGAACTTCCAGAAGGTCAGAAAGGGAGAGCTGCTGGCCCACGACCGCCATGGCCCCATCTACGCCCAGGCCGACGGCCGCCTCCTCATGCCGCTTTACCAGCAACAGGGGGATGATGGGTTCTTCCTGATCCGGACGGTGGGTGTGGGGGAGGGAATGAGGGAATGAGGGAATGAGGGAATGAAGGAATGAAGGAATGAAGGAATGAGGGAATGAAGGAATGAGGGGGCTCACTGTTGCTGGGGGGGGCGCGCTGTATCACAAAGCTATGGATCAATAGGCCGGTGAAACCGTAAACCCGAAAACACGGGGCCTCTCTTACCCTTCCTCCGCCATTTGCAGGAACTGCATCTCGTACAGGCGGCGATAGTGGCCATCTTCCTGTTTGAGCAATTCTTCGTGCGGGCCGAATTCTTCCACCTTGCCCTTGCTCAATACCATAATGTTATCGGCATGGCGGATGGTGCTCAGGCGGTGTGCGATGATGATGGAAGTACGCTTGGCGATCAGTTTTTCGATGGCGTACTGAATGACCGACTCCGTTTCGGGGTCGACCGAGGAAGTAGCCTCGTCGAGGATGAGGATATCGGGGTTGAAGACCAGGGCACGGACGAAGGAGATCAGCTGGCGCTGGCCCATAGACAAGGTAGCCCCCCGCTCCATCACCTTGTAATCATAGCCGCCGGGCAGCTTCTCGATAAACTCGTGAGCGCCGATCATTTTGGATGCCTTTACGACCTCCTCGCGGGTGATCCGATGATCGCGAAGCGTTATGTTATCCAGTACGGAGCCGGAAAACAGAAAAACATCCTGCAGCACAATGGCAATGCGCCTCCGGAAGGCCTTCAATTCAAAGTCCCGGATATCTACATCGTCGATCCGAATGCTTCCTTTCTGGATCTCATAGAAGCGGTTCAGAATATTGATGATGGTGGTTTTGCCCGAGCCGGTGCTGCCGACGATGGCGAGGGTTTCTCCCGGTTTGATCTGGAAACTGATGTCTTTCAGTACATAGTCTTTGGCGTTGTAGGCAAAGAAAACACTTTCGAACTCCACTTTCCCCTCCAGCTTTTCCGGGTATAAGGCCCCGTTGTTTTCGATCTGGTCATCTTTATCCAGCACGTTGAATACCCGTTCGGAGGCCACCAGGCCCATTTGCAGGGTGTTGAAGTTGTTGGCCACCGTCCGGATAGGCCGGAAGAGCATATCCAGAAAGATGGGAAAGGCCACCAGGGCGCCCAGGGTGACGCCGCCGGCCCGCAGGGCGTCCTGCGCGCCCCACCAGACCATCAGCCCTAAAGAAAAAGCGGCGATGATCTCAACTACCGGAAAAAAAACGGCGTAATAGAGGATGGAATCCAGGTTGGCCTGCGTATACTCCCGGTTGATCTTCTTGAACTTTTCCATCTCCTGGCTTTCTGCATTGAAGATCTGCACGATGCGCATGCCGGTGATGCGTTCCTGTAAAAAGGCATTCATCCTGGAGATCTGGGAGCGCACCTTCTGAAAAGCAGTTTTCACTTTCTCCTTGAAAACATAGCTGGCGACGATCAGAAAGGGCATGGCCGTGAGGCAGATCAGGGTGAGTTTCCAACTGGTGTAGAACATCACGCCCAGCACGGTGAGCAGGGTCAGCAGGTCGGCAATTATGGTAATGGACCCTTGAGAAAAAACGGTATTGATGGCTTCGATATCGTTAATGGTTCGGGTCGTGGAGGTGCCGATCGGGGTGCGGTCGAAATAGGAAAGGCGCAGGCTGGTGAGGTGCTTGAAGATGCGTACCCGAAGGTCGCGGATAACAGATTGCCCCAACAGGTTGGTAGAATAGATAAAAACGTACCGGAACCCTGCCTCCAGGGCCAAAAGGCCACAGAGCAGGAGGGCCATCCTGGTCAGGCCCTGGATGTCGTTGACGAAAATGTACTTGTCTACCATCTCTTTTACCAGGTAGGGGCGCAGGGTGGCCAAAGGAGCCAGCAGCACGGCCAGCACGCCGGCCAAAAGGAAGGTGCTGCGGTAGGGCCTGGCCAGGCCGAGCACCCGGCCCAGCAGGTAAAAGTCGATCTTGTTTTTGTCTAAGGAAGCCATTAATGCAGGTTCTGGGTATTCTTTGCCGTGTTTGTAAAACACTAAATTAGGGAACAAGAGAGCAACGGATTAGTTTTAAAGGGGCGCATTTCTATGTGATTTCAGGCATTTTCACCAATGCCGTTCCTGCACAGTTTGCGTTCATATCAACCCCTCATCCGCAAAACTGTAATACCCCCCTTCCCCGATGATGAGGTGGTCGACCACGAGCACGTCCACGACCTCGCCGGCCTTTTTCAGCTTACGGGTCAGGTCAATGTCGGCCTGGCTGGGGTTGAGGTTGCCGGAGGGGTGGTTGTGGCACAGTATTATGGAGGTAATGCCCCTGCCTTCGATGGCCGTACGGAAGACGATCTTGGCGTCGACAACCGTACCGGCCACCCCGCCCTGGCTGACCTGCTCCCGCCCCAGAACACGGTTGGCGCGGTTGAGCAGCAGTATCCAGAACTCCTCGTGGGGGAGGTCCATCAGCAAGGGAGCAATGGCATTGAAAGCGTCGCGGCTGCAGGCCACCTGCGGCTTTTCCTGGATACGGGAAAGCTGCCGGCGCCGACCGACTTCCATGGCGGCGACGATGGCAATGGCCTTGGCCTCGCCGACCCCTTTGAATTTTCTCAATTCCGCCACAGAGCATTTCCCCAGCTCATTCAGATTGTTGTTTACGGAGCGGAGAATATTCTGAGCCAACCCCACGGCGGATTCCTCCCGGGAGCCGGACCCCAGGAGTATGGCCAACAGCTCGGCGTCGGAAAGGCTGCCCTTGCCTTTCATCAGCAGTTTCTCGCGGGGGCGGTCCTCTTCCGCCCAGCTCTTGATGCCTACGGTTGAAGGGGTATAGTTGTGCATGGGTGTTCTGGTTTGAGTACATTTTGAGAAAAAAGGGCAGGGCCCGCCCATTCAAGGGCTACCGGCCCGTCCCCAAGCAATAAACAGTAACGTAATTCTGATGGCCCGGTCAGCCGGCAGTAGTATCAGCTTTTTCCTTGTGATGCTGGATCACCTTGCCCAGGCCTTCGGCAAACCTGTCGAAATCATTTTCCCAAAGGATGATGCGCGATTTCTCGTATTCGCCATCTTCCTTTTTCCTGCTTTCGGTAATGGTGAGGTAGATACTCCCTTTTTCTGTTTCCTTGAGGTCCATAAAATAGATCCTGGAGCTACCTTTTACCATTTCAGAGAATCGAGCGTTCTTTTCCATAATTCGGAGGGTTTTAAGAAGTTGAAAAAAAGTGTTCTCATATAAGCAGTCGCAGAAATCGAAAAATTCCATAAAAATTTTCCCACTTTTTTTAATTTTTTTTCTCATTTCCCGATATACAGGCTGTAAAACGGGTACTTTGCGTCAAGAAACAGCCTCTTAGTAATTTGCCCACTATTCCTGTTATGCCAACGTATACATTTCAAAGCGGGGAGCGCCTGAAGAGCCGCAAGGTGATCGGATCGCTTTTTAAGGAAGGGAAGTCTTTCGGGCAATATCCGTTGCGGGTAATATACATGCCGGTAAAGGAGCGGCGCAGCGCGTTCCCGGCCCAGTTCACGGTGAGCGTCCCCCGGAAAAAATTTCCCCGGGCCGTGGCGCGCAACCGCATCCGGCGGCAGATGCGCGAAGCCTGGCGCCTGAACAAGCACCAGCTGTACCGGGCGCTGAAAGGGCAAGAACAGCAATACGCCATTATGGTGATCTATGTGGCTAAGGAAGCCTTGCCTTATGCCGAGATCGAACGGGCCATGCGGCAGCTGATCCGGCGGCTGGGGAAGCAGGAGAGACGAGGGGAGCGGGAGATGGGATGAAAGGGAGATGGGGGAAACACAGCGTATTCGCTTGACAGCAAATACTTTGTGTCTACTCTGTGTAACTCTGCGTCGCCTGCGGTGTTAGATGCCTGCCGGCCTGTGGCACAGCAGGCGGGAAAGCACACCATTTTGAACAGTCCCATTAGCCAACCTTTTACGGCTTCAATTATTCCTTACCTTTGAAGCAAACCAGAACGACTATGCGCACCATCCTCCTCTATATACTTCCAGTGATCATTTTCCTCAGCCCGCTGAGCGCCCAGAAGGTCCTGCAGATCGAGAAATACGGAAAGGCCCGGACGGAAAAAATGTACATCGGAGACCCCATCACTTACCAGCTCCGGGGCGAAGATGTTTTTCGCGATGGTTACATCGAAAATATAAAGGTAAAGGACAGCCTCATCCTATTGTCTAACCGCTACGTCAAAGTCGGCGACATCAGCGCCTTGAGATATGAACGCACCTGGCCGAAGGCCACCGGCATTTCCCTGTTTTTTTTCGGGGTCGGCTGGTCGGGGCTGGCCGCCATCGGCACTGCGTTTGACGGAAACGACGACACCCGGTACCGATGGTCAGACGCAATCGTCTCTGCCACTTCTCTCAGCCTTTCTTTCGCCATCCCCCGCCTTTTCAGAAACAAGGACGTCAGGATCGGCAAACGCCGCCGCCTGCGCCTCCTCGACCTGAGATTCAAACCAGAGCCCTGGGAAGATTGAGCCCTTCAAAATGTTAAAGCCTGACCTGGGTAGCCCTGGTTCAAAAAATTTAAATTAATTTTATATAAGTTTTTTTAAAACGTGCTTTTAAAAACCAAAACCCCCTAGTGATGAGATGGCTATCCCCCCTATGCCTCTTGGTACTTCTGTGCAGTTGGGCCTCAGCCCAGAAAATGACGACGCCCAACGGCTGGGCCTACCAGGTCCTCCAGCCGGGAAATGGCGAACCGCTCAACAGCCACAGCGGCGCGCTGACCCACAATCAACTCACTGACATCAACGGGAGCGTGATCGTTTCCACTTATCAGATCGGCGTACCGGATTATCAACTCATTTCCGAGCTGCCTCCGGCCTTTCAATCGGCCTTCACCGTCATGCAGCCGGGAGGAAAATACCGCTTCCACATTCCGATGGCCGACCTCAAGGAAGCCATGCGGGGCGCTTCCGGCATGTCTTTGCCGGGAGATTACGCCATTTGGGAGATCGAGCTGAAGGAAGTACTGCCCCCCCTTGCCGATGGGGCCCGCCTGGTGGCCAGGGCGATGGAAAACGGTGGCGGCGAAACTGCCTTCAAGGAATTCAAGCTCCAGCTTAACAGCTCCAAAGCCTACTTTGGCGAGTGGGAGGTCAACCAGGTAGGGTATCTTTTCCTGGGAAAAGGGCTGACAGAAGAGGCCATTACGGCTTTCAGTTATAATGTCGAAAACCACCCCTATTCCGCCAACGCCCACGACAGCCTGGCCGAAGCCTACTACAAGGCAGGAGACCGCGGCCAGGCCATTCAGCACTACCAAAAGTCGCTGGAACTGAACCCCCAGAACAGCAATGCCCGCCAGATGCTGGAGCAGTTGAGGTGAGGGGGGGGGATTCGTTGATTCGGTGATTCGTTGATTCGTTGATTCGTTGATTCGGTGATTCGGGTGCGGGATAATTGGTGAAGATCCTGCCTGATCCGGCGATAAATTTGCTAAATTCGCCAAGGTATCCTTTCCGGTGCGGGATGTCCGCCCTTTCGGATGGAAAACGATCCTCACCTGAATTACAACTTCCTTCAATGAGCCAGCAAATCAACGCCATACAGGCTGTACTCAGCGCATTCTTCCTGTTCTTCCTGCTCCCGGCCACCCTGTCCGCTCAGGAGCCGGCAAGCCTGGTAAACCCTTTTATCGGCACCTCCAATTACGGCGCCACCCACCCCGGGCCGGTAATGCCGGCGGGGCTGGCGTCGGTTTGCCCCTTCAATGTGGCCTACAAAAAGGGAGAGGGCAACGTTTTTGAGAAGGACAGCGAGTGGCATTCCCGCCCCTATGTGTATGAGAACAGCTTTCTGACCGGCTATAGCCATGTCAACCTCAGCGGCGTGGGGTGCCCCGACCTGGGCGGCATCCTCCTCATGCCCACTACCGGCGAACTGGAATTCGACCCCGAACAATACGGCAGCACCTACCGGGGCGAGCAGGCCAGCCCGGGCTATTACACCCATACCCTGGACAAATACGATGTGCAGGTAGAACTGTCGGCCACCCGGCGCAGCGGCATCAGCCGTTATACCTTTCCCGCCGGGCAGGCCAACGTGCTGCTGAACCTCGGCCTGGGGCTGACCAACGAAACCGGCGCCATGCTGCGCGTGGTTTCCGATCGGGAAGTGGAAGGCTTTAAGATGATCGGCGCCTTCTGCTACAATCCGGAGGATGTGCGGCCGGTGTATTTCGTGGCCCGCCTCAGCCGGCCCGCCGCCGAGTACGGCGCCTGGAAAAAAATGCCCAAATACCAGGATGCCGAAGCGGCCTGGACGAAGTACGATGACGCCTACAAGCCCTACCCTGCTTTCCGCCAGGAAATTGCCGGCGACAACCTCGGCGCCTACTTTTCCTTCAACCTGCCGGAAGGGGGCGTCGTCGAGGTAAAAGTGGGCGTTTCCTATACCAGCATCGAAAATGCCCGCCTCAACCTGGAAGCAGAACAGCCGGGGTTTGACTTCGACGGCACGCGCCGCGCCACCCGCCAGGCCTGGAACGAGCTGCTGAGCCGCATCGAGGTGAAGGGAGGCGGCCAGGAAGACAAGATCATATTCTACACCGCCCTCTACCACCTGCTGCTCCACCCCAATATCCTGCAGGACGTCAATGGCGATTACCGGGCCATGGAGAGCGGCGAGGTCAGAAACACCGGCGGCAAAAACCGCTATACCGTTTTTTCCCTGTGGGACACCTACCGCAACGTACACCCCTTCCTCAGCCTGTTCTATCCCGAACTGCAGCTCGAAATGGTGCAAAGCATGGTGGAGATGTACCGCGAAAGCGGCTGGCTGCCCAAGTGGGAACTGCTGAGCATGGAAACCGGCGTGATGGTGGGCGACCCAGCTACCCCCGTCATCGCCGACACCTGGCTGAGGGGTATCCGGGATTTTGACGTCGAAACCGCTTACGAAGCCGCCCACAAGGCGGCCACCCAACTAATGGATAACAAACTCCGCCCGGGCCTGCTCTATTACGACTCCCTGGGCTACATTCCGGAAAATTCACCGGCCGGCGTGGGCGGCACGGTTTCCGTCACCCTCGAGTACAACATCTCCGACTGGAACCTCGCTCAGCTGGCCAAAGCGCTGGGCAAGGAGAAGGACTACCAACGGTTCCTGCAGCGCTCCCGTTCCTACCGCAATTACTTCGACCCCCAGACGGGCATGCTGCGCCCCCGCATGCAGGACGGCAGCTGGCTAACCCCCTTCGACCCCGAGGCCGGCAAGAACTTTGAACCCGTCATCGGCTACATCGAAGGCAATGCCTGGCAATACCGCTTCTACGTACCCCATGACATCGAAGGCATAGAAACCCTCCTCGGGGGAGAGGCTGAATTTTTTGAGGCGCTGAAAGCCTGCTTCGATACGGACAACTATGACATGGCCAACGAGCCGGACATCACCTACCCCTTCCTGTTCAATTACATTCCCGGGAAGGAACACTTCACCCCCCGGACGGTGCGCCGGCTCATCCGCCGGCATTACTTCAACGCCCCGGAGGGCCTGCCCGGCAACGACGACACCGGCACCCTCTCCGCCTGGCTCCTCTTCAGCATGATGGGCATCTACCCTACCTGCCCGGGCGATATGGGCTTTGCCATCAGCAGCCCCGTCTTCGACGAGGTGAGGGCCCGCCTCCACGCTGACTATTATCCCGGCAAAGAACTCGTCATTGAAGCAGTGAACGCCAAAGGGGATGAACACCTGCTCATCGACAAGATGGAGTGGAACGGGAAAAAGCATAAGGCCT
>JAGFJE010000092.1 GCA_024103175.1 Phaeodactylibacter sp. | reverse complement strand
ATTGTTATATTGTTATATTGTTTGCTGTCAGCGGCTGCCCGCGTAAAGCCAGCCATTCAACAATAGGAACAATATAGCCATTCAACATTATAACCTTCCAGCCTCCCTCCGTCCACCTTTCGCCATTTCCCTTTTTTTTCAGATTTAAATTTCGTTCCTGCCTCTATTCCTGGAACAAAAGTTCCCAATTGCCGTAGATTGAGTAACGCAGGGCGGGAAAAGCCATTTTGTTTTCTCGTAACTCCCTGTTTTTCAACCCTTCAAAAATGATCACTCCATTGTAAAAAAAGAGGTTGAACGTTTTTTTAATAGGGGCAAAGTGCCTACTTTTGCACCGATTTTTTAGAATACCTCTAAAGCAAGGAATTGTGAAAGTGGATCTCAGAAAGCTCTCCATACTCGTTTTCGCCCTCGTTTTCAGCTTCGGCATGCTGTCGGCCCAGGATCACGGGCAGGAGCACAGTGGCGAATCTACCCATGAAGAACAGGAAGGCCACGGCGCAGAAGCCGGGCACGATGCTGATCTGGCCCACAGCTACTGTGGCGGCCACGAAGAGGACGGGGAGTACGACCCGGTGAGCACGGTGATGAGCCACATCGCCGATGCCAATGAGTTCCACATCTGGAAGGGCGTTCATCTTCCGCTGCCGGTCCTTCTGTATGCGCCTGAGCATGGCTGGACGACGGGCCTGTCCAGCATGTTCGATCACGGCCATCAGGCCGTCGACGGCTATGTGCTCAACCACGGGCGGGTGAACCGGATTGCCGACCCATCCTTTCCGAAAGGGGAAGTGCACATCGACGGTATTCTGCACCGCACGGAAACGGTGGAGAAGGACGGCAAGGAAGAAGAAAAAGACGTTTACTACGCCTGCTACAAAGGAGAGTTGTATAAACTGGACAAGCCCAGCACCGTCGACGGCGGCTTTCTGGGGGGCGGGATCACCTCTTTCTACGATTTTTCCATTACGAAGAATGTATTCGGCATGATCGTGGCTTCCCTGCTGCTGATCTGGCTTTTCCTGGCGGTGGCCCGGGGATACCGGGAAAACGAGGGCAAGGCGCCCTCCGGGGTACAGTCCTTCATGGAGGTGTTTTTTGTTTTCATTCGCGATGAAGTCACCAAGCCGATGATCGGCGAGAAGCACTACGAGCGCTTCCAGCCTTTTATCATGACCTTGTTCTTCTTCATCATGTTCATCAACGTGCTGGGCCTGGTGCCCTTCTTTCCGGGCGGCGCCAATATTACCGGCAACCTGGCGGTGACGCTTACCCTGGCGGTCTTTACCTTTATCGTGACCAACATCAACGGCAAGAAGGATTACTGGGAGCACGTCTTCTGGATGCCGGGCATACCGGCCTGGGTGAAGATCATCCTGACGCCGGTGGAGGTCCTGAGCTTGTTCATCAAGCCGTTCTCCCTCATGATACGTTTGTTTGCGAACATTTCCGCCGGGCACATCATCATCCTGAGCCTGATCGGCCTGGTCTTCCTGTTTGGCAACAACGGGCAGAACGTCGGCGGCGCCGCCGGCGGCGCGGTCATCGGCGGCCTGTTCACGGCGTTCATGAACCTGATCGAACTGCTGGTGGCGCTGCTGCAGGCGTTCATCTTCGCCATCCTCTCCGCTTCTTATATCGGAGCGGCGGTGGAAGAGCATGAGCATCACGAGGCGCACGAAGGGGCGCATTAAACGGAAGTCGGAAGTCGGAAGTCGGAAGTCGGAAGTCGGAATACCGAACCCTGAACCCCGAATACCGAATACCGAACCCCGAATACCGAATACCGAATTTCTTTTTTTAACCATAAATATCTCATACAATGGGAGCAATTGGAGCTGGAATTGCAGCACTGGGAGCAGGGGTCGGCATCGGCCTGATCGGCAGCCGCGCGATGGAAGCCATCGCCCGTCAGCCGGAAGCCGTAGGCGACATTCGTAACAACATGATCCTGACGGCCGCCCTCGTGGAAGGCGCCGCCCTGTTTGCGATCGTCGTTGGCCTGCTGGCCGGTTAATCCGCTGCAAACAAAACCAAGAAAAGGCAGGAACTGCAGCGGTTGGCTGTTAGTTCCGCCTTCTGATGAAAAAAATCACTAAAGATATTTCAAATTTTGCCATCATGACCGAAGTATTGTTTCTGGCCGACTTCTCCGTCATCAAGCCTGACCCGGGGTTGATTTTCTGGACGAGCCTTATCTTCCTCCTGGTGTGGTTCACGCTGGGCCGCATGGCTTTCGGGCCCATTCAGAACGCCCTCAAGCGCCGCGAGCAGGACATTCAGAACTCTCTGGACGAAGCCCGCAAGGCCCGCCTGGAGATGGCCAACCTGAAGGCGGAGAATGAAGAACTCCTCAAAAAGGCCCAGGAAGAGCGCGTGGCCATCCTGAGGGAAGCCAAGGAAGCGAAGAACAGCATCATTGAAGAAGCGCGGAAACAGGCCAAAGAAGAATACCGCCGGATCGTTACGGACGCCAGGGAAGACATCGAGAACCAGCGCATGGCCATGATCATCGACCTGAAGAACCAACTGGGCATGATCTCCATTGACATTGCCGAGAAGATTCTTCACAAGCAGCTCAAAGGCGATAAGGAGCAGGAGCAGTTCGTGAAGTCTCTGGTCGATGAAATCAAACTGAATTAGTAAACAGGCAGGGCGCCTCCGGCCGGCAACCGAATAGCGCTCTATCCAATATTCGCATTATGTCTGTACACAGAATAGCTTCCCGGTATGCCAAGTCGCTCATCGAGCTGGCCATCGACCAGAATAAGCTGGAGGAGGTCACCGAGGATGTCCGGCAGTTTCAGGCGCTGGTAAAAAACCGCGACCTGTACCTGCTGCTGAAGAGCCCTATCGTGCATGCCGATAAGAAGAAACAGATCCTGAAGCTGATCTTTGGAGATAAGCTCAATGAAATGTTCATGGCTTTTCTCAATATCCTGGTTTCCAAGGGAAGGGAGGGCTATTTGCCGGAAATTGCCGATGAATATGTGCTGCAGTATAAGCGGGTCAAGCACATTTCGACCGTCAAGCTGACCACCGCTTCCCCACTGACACAGGAACTGCAGCAGGCCATTCACGACAAGCTGGAGGCCAGCAAAGCCACCGACGAGCACGTGGAGCTGGAGTCGGCTGTAGACCCTTCCCTGATCGGTGGGTTCATTGTGGAATTTGAAGATAAGATCTACGATGCCAGCGTCAAACACAAGCTGGATCAACTCAAAAAAGGGTTTCGCGAAAATTTTTACATCTCTAAGATCATTTCCAGCTAGAAGCGGATGGTCTTAGGCCCTTTCGGACGGGCTTCCTTCAGGCGGCCTGTAATAATAAAAGAAGAGGGAAACGGGTTAGAATAGCGCCGCTCCTGTCTCCCGCTCGATCACTTGAAAGTTCTCTTATAAAAACCACTGCACCGGCAGTGATAAAATTCTGAAAAATGGTTGATGTTAAACCTGATGAGATATCAGCAATATTGAAACAACAGCTCTCCGGTTTTAGCTCTACTACCGAACTGGAAGAGTACGGCACCGTGCTCCAGGTAGGAGACGGTATCGCCCGTGTATACGGCCTGAACAATGCCCAGGCCGGTGAACTGGTAGAGTTCGAGACCGGCGTTCAGGCCATCGTACTGAACCTGGAAGAAGACAATGTGGGCGTGGTGCTCATGGGCCCGGGCGAAGGTATTCGCGAAGGCTCCCGCGTACACCGCACCGGCCGTATCGCTTCCATCAGCGTGGGCGAAGGCTTTGTCGGCCGCGTGGTCAACCCGCTGGGGGAACCGATCGACGGCAAGGGCGACATTGAAGGAGAAACCTTCGAATTACCGCTGGAGCGGAAGGCTCCGGGGGTTATCTACCGCCAGCCGGTAAACGAGCCCCTGCAGACCGGTATCAAGGCCATCGACGCCATGATCCCCATCGGCCGGGGCCAGCGCGAGCTGATCATCGGCGACCGGCAGACAGGTAAGTCCGCTATCGCTATTGACACCATTATCAACCAGCGCGAGTTTTACGAAAGAGGAGAGCCGGTTTACTGCATCTATGTGGCTTCCGGCCAGAAGGCTTCCACGGTGGCCAACGTGGCCAAAACGCTGGAAGACAACGGCGCCATGGATTACACCATCATCGTGTCCGCTTCCGCTTCCGACCCGGCGCCGCTGCAGTTCTATGCTCCTTTCGCCGGCGCTACGATCGGCGAATACTTCCGCGATACGGGCCGCCCCGCCCTGATCATCTACGACGACTTGTCGAAGCAGGCCGTAGCCTACCGCGAGGTTTCCCTGCTGCTGCGCCGCCCGCCCGGCCGTGAGGCATACCCGGGCGATGTGTTCTACCTGCACAGCCGCCTGCTGGAGCGCGCCGCCAAGGTCATTGAGAACGACGACATCGCCCGCCAGATGAACGACCTGCCCGAGGCCCTGAAAAACGCCAAGGACAAGGACGGCAACCCCCTGGTAAAGGGTGGCGGCTCGCTGACCGCCCTGCCGATCATCGAAACCCAGGCCGGCGACGTTTCCGCCTATATTCCGACCAACGTGATCTCCATTACCGACGGCCAGATCTTCCTGGAGTCCAACCTGTTCAACGCCGGTATCCGCCCGGCCATCAACGTGGGTATTTCCGTATCCCGGGTGGGGGGCGCCGCTCAGATCAAGTCGATGAAAAAGGTATCCGGCACCCTGAAGCTCGACCAGGCCCAGTACCGTGAACTGGAGGCTTTCTCCAAGTTCGGCTCCGACCTCGACGCCGCCACTACCGCCGTACTGGAAAAGGGTAAGCGCAACGTGGAGATCCTGAAACAGCCGCAGTACTCGCCCGTGTCTGTGGAAAAGCAGGTGGCCATCATCTACCTGGGTACCAAGGGCCTGCTGCGCCAGGTGCCGGTCGAGAAGGTGAAGGAGTTCGAAGAGACCTTCCTCCACACCCTGGAGCAACGCCACCCCGAGACGCTGGCCAATTTCAAGGCCGGCAAACTGGAAACGGAAGATACGGATAAGGTGGAAGCGCTGGCAAAAGAACTGTCCAAACCGTATCAGAAGTAATTGAATTCATTCTCCGCCCTGACAATAAACGGCAGGGCCCGAAAATATAGATAAATGGCTGCCAACTTAAAAGAGGTACGCGAGCGCATCCGGTCTGTACAGAACACGCAGCAGATCACCAAAGCTATGAAAATGGTTTCGGCCGCCAAGCTGCGCCGGGCCCAGGACGCGATTCTGAGCATGCGCCCCTACGCAGAGAAACTCAACGGCATGCTGCGCAACATCCTCTCCAACCTGGAGGGCGATGCCGAGACGGTATTCGGCCAGGAGCGCGAGCTGAAAAATGCCTGCCTGGTGGTGATGACCTCCGACCGCGGCCTTTGCGGCGCTTTTAATACCAATGTGTGTAAGGCTGCTGTGCGCACCATCGAGACCAAATTCGCCGATGTGTATGCCGACGGAAACCTGACCATCCTCTGCATCGGAAAGCGCGGATACGACTATTTCCGCAAGCGCTATACCGGCGCCAGGATCGACAACAGCCACGTCAATCTCTTCCACGGCCTCAGCTACGAAAACATCGCCAAGGTGGCCGGCAGCCTCCTGGATGCTTTCGAAAAACAGGAGTTCGACGCCGTCGATATTGCCTACGGCAAGTTCAAGAATGCCGCCACGCAGTATACCATCACCGAGCAGTTCCTGCCGGTGGCCAAGATCGAAAGGGAAGAAGGCGACGCTATGCTGGCCGATTATATCTTCGAACCGGGTAAGGTAGAACTGCTTCAGTATCTCGTTCCCACGATCCTGAAGACGCAGTTTCAAAAGTGCCTGCTGGACACCCACGCCTCCGAACACGGCGCCCGGATGACGGCCATGGACAAGGCCACCGAGAACGCCAACGAACTGCTCCGCGAGCTGCGCATCTCCTACAACAAGGCGCGACAGGAAGCCATCACCAATGAGATCCTCGAGATCGTCGGCGGCGCGGCGGCCCTGGAGCAAGGCTAGATCTATTTAAGAGAGAGAACATTTTTTGCTGATATCATTTCCTGAAGGCGTGGCCGGAACCTCCGGCCACGCCTTCGTATTTTCAAGGATATTACCAAACTGGATATCTCGGAGCAAAGGATGGATAGTTATCGAAACCGTCGGCGCACGATTTAACATTACGCTTACTTTCGAGCCCGGGTTTCAGGTTGAGTGCTCTAAATTGCTTAAAAATAGGGATTATAATTTAAAATAAAGGAAAAATATTCAACACCTTTCTTTTTGGTAGTTTGTTTAGTAGTTTTGAATTGATTTATCAGGCAATAAACAAAAAACATATTCATGTGAAGCCAATAACTCAAACTAAAACCAGGGTAGGTTCAAATTTGAACCGGGAATGTTATCTTTGTCCGGAGGGAAAAGTATGGCTGGAAGCCGAGGAAATCGCCAAGAATACTGCTTTCTGAGCAAATAATGAACTTTGCGCGCTCACCTATTCCTACCTGACCAACTCCGGCTGAAAGGCCTGAAAACTGACCGTCACGGTATCTCCCGGATGCAGGCGCTGAATATCGCGGGGCATGGCCGGCACCCGCACCACGTTGTTCCCGATCAGTACGTTGATGGCGAAGCCGGCGCCCTCCTCTTCTATGGTCAGCACCTCGCCGCTCAGGCGGAGGTCGCCTTCCCTGCCGCTGGAGAACAGGACGGCCGCCGGCAGGTCGGGCTGGCTGATCTGCCCCCGGTGCAGGGCGACGACGCGGCTGGCCAGCTTGAAGATCTCCCGGTAGTCGTGGCTGACCAGGATGGTGGTGAGCTTGAATTTTTCGTGCAAACGAAGGATGTAATTCTGCAGCCGGGCGCGTATGTCGGCGTCCAGGGCGGAAAGGGGCTCGTCGAGTAACAGCAGGCAGGGCTTCCGCACCAGGGCGCGCGCCAGGGCCACCCGCTGCTGCTGGCCGCCGGAAAGCGTTGACGGATAGGAGCTTTCCAGTTCCGCCAGCTCGGTGGTCGCCATCAGTTCGTCGACAATGCTTTTATCCTGCTTTTTTGCCAGGGCATACTCCAGGTTCTCCCGGACGGTCATATTGGGAAAGAGGGCATAATCCTGGAAGACCAGGCCGACGTTTCGTTCCTGCGGGCGCCGGTTGACGCCCTGCCGGGTATCCAGCCATACCTGTCCGTCATAGCATATGAAGCCCTCATCGGCCGGCGCCAGGCCGGCCAGAAGGCGCAGCAGCGTCGTCTTTCCACTACCTGAAGGGCCGGTAATGGCTAGAAACTCTCCCTGCCCGATCTCCAGGTGAATGTCGAGCTGCAGCGGCCCTTCGCCTGAACTCAGCAGTTTTTTTAAGCGGATCTCAATCATAATCATGCGCACTATGCCGGGGGGAAAGATAGTGCATTGCCGTGTAAATGTGTAAATGTGTAAACGGGTAAATGAAGCAAGGCCCTTGTCCGCCAGGCACATTTATACCTATACACTTTAGCACCCTTACACCTTTTTTCACCCCGTCCTCAGCAGCCTTCGGTTGATGCTGTACACCAGCGCCAGGATGGAAAAGGCAAACGCCACCAGCACTATGGCATACTGGTTGGCCAGGCCGTAGTTGAGGGCTTCCACCTCGTCGTAAATGGCGATGGAGGCCACTCTCGTCTGCCCGGGGATATTGCCGCCGATCATCAGGATGACGCCGAATTCTCCAACGGTATGGGCGAAGGCCAGCACGATGCCGGTCAGCAAGGAGGGCTTGATATTGGGAAGCTGCACGCGCAGCAGGGTTTGCAGGCGCGATTTGCCGAGGGTAAAGGACGCTTCGGCCAGGTTGCCGGGCAGGTTCTCGAAACCGGATTGTACCGGCTGGACCATAAAGGGGAGGCTATAGAAAATGGATCCTACTACCAGCCCGGCGAAGGTGAAGACGAGGCGTAGCCCGAAGGCCTGTTCCAGCCAGGCGCCGAACTGCCCTTCGGGGCTGAAGGCAAGCAGCAGGTAAAAACCCAGGACGGAAGGGGGAAGGACCAGCGGCATGCTGATCAGGGCCTCCAGGAATGGCTTGAGCCGGCTGCGGCTCTGGGAAAGCAGGTAGGCGATGGGAATGCCGATTAAGATGAGCAGCATGGTCGTCACCGCCGCCAGTTTGAAGGTAAGCCACAGGGTTTGCCAGAACGCTGCCGCCATTTCACCCCTTTTGGTTGATCACTGCTTTGACGTCTTCCATCTCCTCGGGCTTGTTCACGTTGCGCAGGGCTTCCGGGCGTTCGGCATCCAGGAGTTCCACATTGGAATTGATGAGCACCTTGCGCGGGCAGGAGTAGCCCTGGGCCAGGAACTGCAACATGATGGGATAGGAGCGGGGTTCCCAGATGGCGATCAGGGGTTCGGGAAACTCGCTGGCCGGGCTGTTGAAAGCGGTCGCCACCTTGGAGGGGTTTCGGAAGCCCACCAGCTGAGAAATGGTATGTTCATCCAGCAGGGGCAAGTCGCAGGCGACCACCAGCCAGGCGGCGTCGGGCTGTTCGCGAAGAGCGGTGAGGATGCCGCCGAAAGGCCCCAGCCCCGTAAAGGTGTCGGGGAGGGATCGGCTGACGTTCTCCACCTGGTCGGGGCGGCAGGAAATGAACGTCTCCTTACAGAAGTGGCCGAGCAGCTCGGCCAGGTGGTCCCGCTGCGGCTGGCCGTGATAGTCGATCAGGCCCTTGTCCTGCCCCATGCGTTCGCTCTTGCCCCCGGCCAGCACCAGCCCGTAGAGGGGCGGTTTGGCGGCGGCGAGTTCCTTCTCGACCAGGATGGCGATGCCGGCCTCGTCCTTCAGTTTCATCTGCGGGATGTTGCTGAACCCCTCCAGGTGCTCTTTGAGCCAGGGGTAGACCTCATTGGTGCCTTCTACCAGGAGGATCAGGCGCACGTCGGCCAGCTGATCCAGGCGGCGCTTGAGGGAATCCTCCTTGCGGGGGTCGATCACCACGATCTGTTTGCGGGCGGGAAAGTGGTTGCCGTTGACGATCACCGCGTCCTGCTCGTTGAAATACGCGCGGTACTGGTAGCTGTCCAGCCTGGCGTCGAAATCGAGGCGGTGGTAGTTGATCTTGTCCGTATATTCCATTTTGGCGCCGTGGTCCATGGCGCTGTTCTTTTCCTTTCCTTCCTCGCTTTCTTTACGGGCGCCGGCGTGGTCGGCATCTACATAGCCCACGCGGTAACTGTCGCTGAGGCGGTCGATGATGCCGTAGGCCAGCTTCTTGATATTGCCGCAGGGGGTGCCCACAATAGCCCACTCCTGGCGGTGGAAATGGCCGAATTCCGGGCGGGCCAGTTTGGCGTGCTTCTGATGGCCCTGTTGTTTATCCGAAGGCATGTTCAGTCATTTAAAGTTCGATGCGCTGCTACCTTCCCGGCATTCGGCCGGAAACCGGTGAGCTGCTTTTTGAAATGGGAAATTCAAAGGAAGAATATACAAACTATTCTTCTCTCCTGAAATCCCGCTTGCCACCTGTTTTTTCCATGAGCTTTACTTCTTTGATCACGATATCGTGAGAAAAAGCCTTACACATATCATAAACGGTGAGGGCGGCCACCGTGGCGCCGGTCAACGCTTCCATTTCCACTCCCGTCCGGGCGGTGATCCTGGCTGTGCAATCGATCACTACTTCTCTATTGTCATTGACCTGGACCTCTACCTGGCAATTGTCCAGCCCGAGCGGATGGCAGAGGGGGATGAGTTCGCCCGTCTTTTTGGCCGCCATGATGCCGGCGAGGATGGCTGTCTGAAATACCGGCCCTTTTTTGGTGTGGATCTCCTCCCTTTCCAGCTTGTCCATGATCTCCTCACCGAGGACGACGGTGCAGCGCGCCCGCGCCATACGCCGGGTGGCCGCCTTGCCGCCTACATCCACCATGGCGGGGTTGCCGACCTTGTCCAGATGAGTGAATTCCTGGCTCATAATTTTTGTTGTTCCGTGTTCAAAGTTCAAGGTACGAAGATGGTATGAGGGGAACAAGCGGCGGGTCAGGAAGTTCGATATTCGTTGTTGGTTGTTGGTTGTCGAACGAACAACAAGCAACGCAACAACGAGCAACACTCGCTCAACGGTAGAAAATAAGCGGGAATACCTTGCCCTTTTTGAACTTATCCTTCCCCCGGGGCAGTTCCAGAAAAGCGTCGGCATCCACCAGGTTGGCCAGGTCGCCCGAGCCGTGCCCTTCGACGGGGATGGCCATCAGGCGGCCGGTTTCGGCGTCGAAAGCGGTATGCACCTGCAGAAAGTAGGTCAGGTCGGGCTTGAATTTGAAGTCTTCGGCCAGCACGGCATGGGCATAATCCATAGGCTCCAGCTCCATGCTTTTGCGGATCCAGGGGCGGAGGTAGCGCATGGCGCACATAAAGGCGGACACGGGGTTGCCCGGCAGGGCGAAAATGACCTTTCCGTTGGGAGATTCGCCGAACCAGAAGGGCTTACCGGGGCGCTGTTTTACTTTGTGGAACAACTTTTTCATGCCCAGCGTATGGAGGGCGGAAGGGATGTAGTCGAATTTGCCTTTGGAAACGCCGCCGCTCAGGATGAGGACGTCGTACTTTTCCAGGCAATCGGACAGCTTGGCCACCGTGACGTCCATATCGTCGGCGATGTGTAGCTTGTCCGGGCGGATGCCCCAGCGATACAGGGTGGAGGCAATGGTATATACGTTGGACGTCCGGATCTGGTGGGGCTCCGGTGTTTCGTTTACCTCCACCAGTTCGTCTCCGGTGGAGATGATGGCCACCGTAGGCAGTTTGGCCACCTTCAGAGAAGAGAGCCCCACGGTGGCGGCCACTCCGATCTCGGCCGGGGAAATGATGGCGCCCGCTTTTACGATCACCTCGCCCTCCTTGCGGTCGAAGGCACGGAGGTGAGCGTTCTGGCCTTTCTTCACCTCATTGATCTGCAGTTTTGCCGTCCCGTTCTCGATCTTTACATCCTCGTAGCGGATGACGGTATCGGTGTTTTCGGGAAGGATGGCCCCGGTCATGACTTCCAGGCAGCCGTCGAGGTCATTCAGCCTCCGCTGGGGAGACCCCGCAGCCTGCATGCCTTCGATCGTAAACTTGCGCTGCCCGTTAGCGTAGGCATTATAGCGTATGGCGATGCCGTCCATTGTTACCCGGGTGAAGGGCGGGAAGTCCCGGTCAGCGAGAAGGTCCTGCCGGAGGATGCGGCCATTGGCCTCCGAAAGAGGCACGAGCTCCTCACCGTAGGATTTGCTGTGGTCCAGAACGATTTTGGTTGCTTCCTCTATGGGGATCATAAGGTGTATTGATTTTTTACCTGACGTAGGTTGCGCACGAGGCTGGGGTTTACGCTTTTATCCCGTTCTTCGCCTTTGGAATATATATTGCTATCCACCGATTGTGGACATGGACTCCTGAATTGGCAGCCCGAATTTACGGTTTTTTTCCGCTTCCCAACCGTCTTTGGCACGATTTCCCAACGCCTGCAGAAAAGTTTCCCGCACCTGCTCGTCGGAAGCGCCGGCGCGCATCAGGTCTCTGATGTTGAACACACCGTCGTCGTAGAGGCAGGTCTTGAGCATGCCCTTGGGCGTAACCCGTATCCGGTTGCAGGTTCCGCAGAACGTTCGGCTGTAGGCGGCGATGATGCCCACCGTCCCCTGATGGCCCGGGATGCGGTAGTTGTAGGAAGTGGAATGCGGCGGGTCGGGGATCTTTTCTATGGCTGGATAATGCTCCTTGATGTGAGCCAGGATCTTCCGGTGGTTCCAGGCCAGGGTGGGGTAGTTGCTGCCTTCCCCATTGAAGGGCATCTCCTCGATGAAGCGCACGCTGACGGGGTATTCCTTCGTCATTTCCACCATGGGCAGGATGTCCTCCGTATTTTTCCCTTCCATCACTACGGCGTTGATCTTGGTGGGGATCCCGTGCTCCAGCAGGGCGTGGAAGGTTTCCATCACTTTAGGCAGCTCATCGCGGCGGGTGATCCGGTGGAAGCGCTCCCGGTCCAGCGTGTCCATACTGAGGTTGGCCGAGTGGATGCCCAGCTGTTTCAGCTCCGGGATGAGCGGCGCGGTCAGCGTGCCGTTGGTGGTGATGTTTACCTTTTTCAGGCCCTCCAATTTGCACAAGGCGCGCAGGAAGTCCATCATATCCCGCCGCACAAAGGGCTCTCCGCCGGTAATGCGCAGCTTTTCGATACCCATATCTACCAGCAGGCGCATCATGCGCAGCATCTCCTCGTAGGTCAGCAGGTCGCTCTTAGGCACGTATTTAATACCCTCCTCCGGCATGCAGTAGAAGCAGCGCAGGTTGCAGCGGTCGGTCACCGCCAGGCGCACATAATTGACCAGGCGGCCGTGGTTGTCGTAGAGTTTGTGGTCTGGCATAGCCCTCGGTACTCGGTTAGGTTTTGTTTAAAACTGGCTATTTGGGGCATAAGAAATGCTAAAATATGAAAGATTGTTCATTTATCAGCCGGATAACCGCATTTTAATCGGCGGCGGCCTCCATGCAATTCATAACCAACCAGCGTGGGAATGGTTCGGGCGAAGGGGGCTTTCCTGGCTGTTGCCCTTGCTGCCGGATAATTGCGCCGGCAATAAAAAAGATTCTCCGGGATGACAATAGTCAATACTTCTCACCCCAGAGGCGCGTAATTTCTGGAGGGAAAGAGTTGCCTCCCCAAAAGCGTTTTTTCTGGAATTTCATCATTAATCTAAATAAAAAGTCATGAGAAGTAGGCTGATTAACCTGGCCATAGTCGCAGGGATGATCCTGCTTTACAGTTGCACCAGTGATGAGGTGGCCCCTCTCTTCAATTCCTTTGAGGATGTGGTCGAAGAGGGCGGTTTCGTTCCTGCCGCCAAAGAAACTTTCAGCGTGTTGGATTCCACGGAATCCGGATTTGAGACCGATACGGCAACCTGGGTGTGCACCACCAAAACGATGAAGGCCGAATATGCCGGAGGCGGAGATGACGGCTTCGCTTTGTTTAACCCCAACGCTTCGGTCGTTTATCCGGGAAGTATGCTGCAGGGAAAGTCTTTGACACAGGCTACTCCTGATGTGATCGCAGTGGAGCGGGCCGGAGGGGTTATTTCCATCGATGTGATCAACGGAAACAACCTGGCAAAAGTGGAGGTGGAGGAGGTGTCCAAAAGCGCCATTTCCCAGGCGGCTAATGAGATCATTGCCGCCAGCAACGAGATCATTCCCGCCAATTTCCAGTTCAGCATCCAGGAGGTTCAGAGCGAGCAACAGCTTGCCACTGCCCTGAAGGTCGATTACAACAGTTCCTTTGCGGATATAAGCACGGAGCTGTCTTTCAGTTCCGGCCAGGAATACAACCGGTTCGTAGTGATCCTCAACCAGAGTTACTACACACTGAGCTTTGACATCCCCACCGACGTGAGCGGCCTGTTCGCCCCGGGAGTAACCCCCGAAGACCTGAGCCGGTACGTCTACGAGGGAAACCCCGCCACCTATATTTCAGATGTGACTTACGGGCAGATCTATTACATGCTGGTGGAGTCCACTTCTTCCGTAATGGAAATGAATACGGCGCTGAATTCTTCCTTTAACGGGCTGGTGGCCTCCGGAGGGGCCGACACGGAGGTCAATTACATGTCGAGCCTCCGGAACCTGAACATTAAGGTATTCGGGTTCGGAGGCAGTGCCAGAAGCCTGTTGTTGTCTATCGGCACGACGGACCTGGGCGAGGTCAGAAACGCCCTGGCAGAGGGCACCGACATTCGCGCGGGCAAACCGGTCTCTTACGTGGTCCGGAATATTTATGACAACTCCATCGTCAGCGTGCAGTTGAATACCAAGTATGACATCACTACCTGCGAACCCCTTTCCCAACCCCGGTGGACGCAGGAGTGGAATACCCTCAATGAGAAAATTGGCCCGGTAGGCGCTATGTTCGCCACCGGCAACCTGCTGGACGCCGGAAGGATCTTCCTGTTCAACCAGCAGGGCGACGAATTCTGCATCGCCACTTATGAAGGGCTGTCCGGGCCTTATGGCCTCAGCGAATTTTCCGGGGAGCTGAATAAATTTTTCATTGACATTTTCGGCCAGTTTAATTACGTCGGAGGCGACTTCCCCTTTGACGGGATAGGCGCCGGCACGATGAGAAATTTATCCTATCAGAGTACATTGCATTATAACCCGGTCATGATCGATCCGGATGGAAAGCGGTATGTACACCTCGCCCTGAACGAACACGGATGGTTCTGGGGCGGCCCGAAAGATATCCGGACATTGCCGGCCTACCTGTATCCATCCGGCGACTTTTCCGACAATGAGTTCATTTTCTCAAAGGTGACGGCACTGGACCAGGCCGTTTACAGGGGCCAGGGCCTGGTATCGGAATTCTTCACCTTCTTCAATGAGGGCGGAGGGTTCAGATACCTGATCGGCAGCTACGGGGATCACTGGGAATACACCTTAACCGAAGCCGAATACAGCCTGGGCTCCAAATTGATCAATCAGTTTCAGTTTCACGGGGTGAATGCCGCCGCCACCATCGATATCGGTGATGAGCGGGGCCTGATTCTTGTCAATAAGGACGGCACGGAATTCGTTTTCGTGAAATTCGACTTTGCCAATAATGATTACCTGGTGAGCGGGCCCTTCGAGTTCTACCGGGAATGACCAGTGCGCCCAGATCGAATTAACGGGAGATTTCGCAGGCCCTAACCCCCCTGGGGAACAAGAGCTTGGACTCACCCGTTAATTCGTTCCGCTTTCACTGGCGCCAGCGCCTGCTTCACCGCATCCAGCAGTTCCTCCTTTTTTACCCGTACCGGCCTGCCGAACAGGCCCTTCTTATCCACCGGGGTGACGGTATACTGCCCGTTTTCCTCCGTAACATCAGCGCCAATGCCAAGTTCCCGGTGCGACTTTATCCCCAGCGCCCGATAATAAGCCTTTTCCTCTTCCTTAGTGAGGGCACGGCGCGGCACGCCACTTTTGGAATGGGCCAGGGCTTCCAGCAAGGCG
>JAGFJE010000077.1 GCA_024103175.1 Phaeodactylibacter sp. | reverse complement strand
TAAAAAACCCATCATGCGACGCCACGCCTACCGCCAGAATTCCGGAAGCCTCTCCTACCTGAACCTCATCGAAGAGCAACTGCCCGATCCTGATCCGGGAGAGGTGACGATAGAGGTACGGGCCATCGGCCTGAACTTTGCCGACATCTTCGCCATATGGGGCCTGTACGGCGCCACTCCGGAGGGAGAGTTCGTGCCCGGGTTGGAGTACTCGGGAGTGGTGGCTAAAGTAGGCGACGGAGTAAGCCACCTGAAAGAAGGAGACGCCATCATGGGCGTCACCCGCTTTGGCGCATACGCCACCCATCTGAACATCGATGCCCGCTACGTGCTGCCCCTGCCCCCCGGCTGGCGCTTCGAAGAGGGCGCCGCTTACCTGGTGCAGGTGCTTACCGCTTACTATGCACTGAAAGAACTGGGCAATATACAAGCAGGCCAGACGGTGCTCATCCACAGCGCCGCCGGGGGCGTCGGCACCTGGGCCAACCGGATCGCCAAACAATACGAGGCCTATACCATCGGGACGGTAGGCCGGTTGGAAAAGCTGGACTTCCTGCAGCAGGAAGGGTACGACAAAGGCATCGTCCGCAGCAAAAATTTCAAAGCAGATCTGGAAAAAGCCCTCGACGGCCGGGACCTCCACCTCATCATGGAGTGCATCGGCGGCAAAATACTGAAAGAAGGCTACGAAATGCTGGCCCAGCAGGGCCGCATGATCGTCTACGGCTCCGCCCGCTACGGCTCCGTGGGCAACCGCCCCAACTACCTGAAGCTGATCTGGTACTACCTCACCCGCCCCAGGATCGACCCCCAGAAGATGCCCGAGGACAACAAAGGCGTGCTCGGCTTCAACCTCATCTGGCTTTACCACAAGGTGGAACTCATGCACCAGCTGCTGAAAGAACTCGAACAGATGAACCTGGGAAAACCCCACGTCGGCCATACTTTTCCGCTCGAACAGCTCAAGGAGGCCATCCTGCTTTTTCAGACGGGAAAGACGGTGGGGAAGGTGGTGGTGAAGGTGTGAGGGGCTTTAAAGGCGGAAATGCGAAGTCGGAATGCGGAAATCGGAAGTCGGAAGTTTACCCGGCTGAGGGCAGCGAAGACGGGTTTACCCGGCTGAGGGCAGCGAAGACGGGCTTGCCCGGCCGAGGTACGAGGACGGGTTTACCCGGCAGAGGTACGAGGACGGGTTTACCCGGCAGAGGTACGAGGACGGGTTTACCCGGCAGAGGGCAGCGAAGACGGGTCAGAACGCGGAAATTTACCCGGTAGAGGGCAGCGAAGATTTATCCGTCTTGCCAGCAGGACGGGCTTGCCCGGAAGAGCTTTGCGGATGAAAACCCGGCCTATACATTGTTGGCCTTGCCGGAAAGAGGTATATTGGCCACCATTCTAGCGTTGGACAAAGTCGGAAGTCGGAATGACTTGGGGCTTTCCGCAACATCTTGGCTATCAATAGTGTCCAACGTTAGACGGGTGGCCGGTATATTTATTTGACGTAAACCAACCAAACTCTCTGATCAATGAAAAGGCGGTTACTGATCCCCCTTATTACCATCATGTCCCTGACGGGACTATGCGGCCAGGCGTCGTCAATCTTCATCATCGACCTGCCTCCCGAGGCCATCCTGAAGAATAAAGTGAAAGCGATAACGGCCACCGATGAACAGGGCGCAATCATTTATCAAAAATACTACAACCCGAAGGGGGAACTGATAAAATCGGAATCCTCCGGCCGGCCAACTCAGTATTTCATCAGCGAAGCCGATGAAGCACCCTTTGCATTCAATGCGGCCCACCCCAGGGGATATATCCTCTACATCAATGCCGATACGGTTAAGGAAGAGCAGCTATTCAGTAAGGAAGGAAAGCTGAAAAGAGTAGAAAGAAGCATTTACGGCCCAAAGGGCCAATTGGCCAGAAGGGAAATATTCAATGACAAAAACGAACTGGAATCTTACACCACTCATGAATACGACGGCCAGGGCCGGTTGCTTGCTGAAACCACCTTCAGCGGGCAGGATACTACAAAGTGGGTGCTGGAATACGACCGTTCCGGAAGAAGCAAAAAGTTTTTTGTGGGTGTGGCCGGCCGGCAGCTCCGGGAGGAAGAAGAAATCCTGGAGAATGGCTATGGCGGCGAAACGGAACATACCATCGTCTACGAACCGGCGCTGAATATTAAAATTGACCGGTTTGTGGAAAAGGATAGTACCGGAGAGGTGGTGAAAATGATCATAGACAATAATGATGGCAGTCCGGCCACGGAGGTTGTCATGCAAATGGCTCTGGAAGAAGCCCCCCGGCTGGAAAAAGTGATCACTCTTGAAGGAGGGGAAAAGATATCTGAACTGGTTTACAATTACCTGGAAGATGGAGGGAAGGAAGATCTGGTGGACAGAATTGTAAGGATCAATTACAAGGATGGGGAGGCCAGGGACGCTAAGGTTTTTCACGATTTTGAGTATGAGTTTTTCTAAATAATCGAATGAGCATACTACTGTTCATGGTGCTTTTTTTTGCCACTAAAACACGAAAGCACTAAGCCTTGGTGACTCTTCGAGCCCTTGTTGTCTTTGTGGCAAGAAATTCAATCATTCCTAACAAGCTCTAAAACCAACTGTACACCTTATGGATCTCTCAAAAAGTAAAAAAGGCACCGCCGCCGTCTGGGCCGGCGAAACCGAAACCTTCCCCCACGGCAGCTCCACCGCGCCCATCTTCAATACCGTCACCTTCGCGTACGAAGGCCTGGACGACTGGTACGAAGTGGCCAAAGGCAACCGGGAGGGGCACATTTACAGCCGGAATACGAATCCGACCGTACAGGCCCTGGAAGAAAAGATCCGCATACTGGAAGGGGCCGAAGACGCCATCGCCTTTTCCACCGGCATGGCGGCCATCAGCAATACGCTCTTTGCCCTGCTGAAACCGGGGGACAGGGTGGTTTCCATCAAGGATTCCTACGGCGGCACCAGCAAGCTGTTCCTGGAGCACCTGCCGAAGTTCAATATCGAGGCGGCCCTGTGCGAAACCGAAGATCACGAGCAACTGGAACGGGAAATAGAAAAGGGGTGCCGGCTCGTATACCTGGAAAGCCCCACCAACCCGACGCTCAAGGTGATAGACCTGCAGCGGATCGCCCGGGCGGCCCGAAAGGCGGGCGCGATCACCGTCGTCGACAATACCTTCGCCACCCCCATCAACCAGAACCCGCTGGCGCTCGGCGCCAACCTCGTAGTCCACAGCGCCACAAAATTCCTGAGCGGCCACTCCGATACGATGTGCGGACTGGTGTGCGGAGAAAAGGAACTGGTAAGGGAAATCTTCAAATACCGCGAGATCAACGGGGCCAGCCTGCAGCCCGATGCCGCCTATATGGCCATCCGCGGGATGAAGACGCTGGAACTGCGGGTGCAGCGCCAGAATGAAAGCGCCCTGCAGATCGCCCGCTACCTGCACGGCCACCCTAAAGTGGACAGGGTGTTTTATCCGGGCCTGGAAAGCCATACCGGGCACGATATTGCCAAACGGCAGATGTCGGGCTTCGGCGGCATGCTGAGCTTTGAACTCAAGGGCGGGTATGAAGCCGTCAAACGCCTGTTGCACAACCTGACATTCGTGCACCTCGCCGCCAGCCTGGGCTCCGTGAGCACCCTGGCCGGGCCTCCGCGGACGACCAGCCACGTGGAGCTTACCGAAGCCCAGCGCCGGGGCCTGGGTATTTCCGAAAGCCTCATCCGCTACTCCACAGGCATAGAGAACGTGGAAGACCTGATCGCGGACCTGGAGGCAGGATTTAAAAACGTATAATAACGACTGCCCCGGAACGGGGTTGTTAAAAAAGCCCCCCCTGGGGCCCTTCCTGGCAGCTGAGGTAAGCGGCCGTACTTTGAGCAGGCCGCTGGCAAGGGCCTAAGTGCTGAGGCCCCTCCTCCAGGGCCAGGTGGCGA
>JAGFJE010000056.1 GCA_024103175.1 Phaeodactylibacter sp. | reverse complement strand
GGCTACCCGTCTAAGGTTGGACACTATTGATAGCCAAAGGGTTGCGCAAAGCCTAAAGCCATTCCGACTTCCGCGTTCCGACTTCCGACTTTTGTCCAACGCTAGACCGCTGGCCTCCGTGGTTATGGCAGGGATGGGGGGAAATGTATACAGTTATATGAAACGCTTACTAATCATATTCTTGATCAATACTATTCAAACCGGATATGGATACTCTCAAGTTTCAAAAATGGATTCCGTTATTCAAGCAGTTACTTATCCTATAAGTACATCAGACGGGACATTCAGTGGAGAAGGCTGGAATAAGCTGATTGCTCATGCCGATACCACCGAACTCGTACTCTTCGGAGAAAATCATGGTTTACGGGAAATTGCTGGTTTTGCCAATGCTCTGTATCGAAAGCTATCGATTGATCAGCCCCGCATTTTAGTGACAGAAATAGGGCCTGCTACTGCCAGAGAAGTGGAAATATTGGTCAGAAGGTAAACCTGCGTGCTACATTGATCTAGTTTTACCTCCAATAAAATATATAGTATGAAACCAGCTCTTCTTACATTCGCCTTGTTATTAATCATTTGCCAGAGATCATTCGGCCAGACATTGACTGCCGAACAAGCAGCATTTATCTCAACTCATTTTGTCAATTTAAAAGCAGATGAAAACTATATAAATGCTGATTGGGAGCCTGTTTTAAGTGCCATTGAAAATAAACGCCTTGTACTGATTGGAGAGTTCAACCACGGCAGCAAAGAGATATTTACCTCCAGAAATGAACTGATTCAGCAACTTCATCAAAAACTTGGGTTCGATCTTATCCTTTTTGAGTCAGGGCTGGGTGAATTGGAGGCTGTCAACCTTAAGATGAAGGAACTAAACCCATTTGAGTTAACACAAGGTTTTTTTGGACCTTGGAGAACACAGGAGTTCGGGCAGTTAATGAAATACATCCAACAGAATGACATTCAAATCTCAGGATTTGATGTACAACGAACGGGAAGTACATTCACTAACTATCTATCTGATAAAACAGATAGTGATGAGTTTAAAGAAATCGAGAAGGAGTTTATTGCTTTAAAATCACATCTTACTAATTATAGAACAGTTTACGACTCGATAAGTACCACTACTTTTCAACTTATCGAGAGATACGAAGAGATCGGTAATAACCTTTCTTTTCATGATAATTTTTCAAAAAGGGCTATTGCAAACCGTGTAAACTATTTAACTTATATGCTTGATTTCATCAAAACCAAAGATTGGAATAAACGATGGGAGGAAAGAGACCGGGCAATGGCCGAAAACATCAAATGGATCTTAAATAACCAAGAGCCAAATCAAAAAGCTATCGTGATTGCTCATAACTTTCATGTTTCCAAATACAATGAAAAAGAAAATGTAATGGGCGAGTTTCTTAAGGAAGATTATAAAAGTGAGATGTTCACAATTGGAGTTTTTGCCGGTAAAGGAGCTTTTGCAAATAATTCGGGGCAAGCAGAACCGTTATCTCCTCCATCTGTGTCGGGTCTGGACATAAAACATATAATTGCGGCCGATCAAGGACGATTAACTTTCTTGAATATTAATCAGGATTTGGACAAAACAGCCCCATGGTTACAAGATCCACTCATAGTGAATGATACATTTATTGATTTGTCGAGTTCAAATGAAATGTTTCTTAGCAGATGTTTTGATGGTGTATTGCTTCTGGACGAAATAACACCGGCTGAAAAACGATAAAAACTATTGCCAATGTATAAAAATAATAGTGGTTTTTTATTGTCCATTTTACGCTTGATATGACCCAATTTTATTAAGTTTTTCAGTACCTTGATGCTGTAAAAAAAAGAACTAATCGCCAACAATGTATATAAAAAATAGGCGAAATAGTAATAAAATCAAGGCTTTTGACTCGTTTCAAACTTTGTGCTTAACAGAAAGTTTGGTGCTTCGTAATCGCCTACTTTTCATATACGCATAACGTTGCGGCAATTGAAGTAAATTATTCTTTTGGATAGTATTCGCCTGCATATTTGTACTGGTGATAACCTTGCCCTAAATGATCTCCGGCAATGTTGAAATAACAATCTTCTTTTTCGCCAAACGGCATGACAATCAACGGTTCATTTAATGTTACCCTCTTTAATGTCCATCCGTCAGGTAATACGGCGTCTAAACTGGGTTTACCGGTTTCAGTAGCATGCATTACAAATAAATTGCCTTTATTGTCCGACAGTTGATATATTTCATCCTTAAAATATATGGCCTGGCACTTTTTAATGGTTTTAATGACCAGATGTCCTTTCTCAGGTTTTAGAATATCCGTCTTTTTAGGTATATGATCAATAGCCAAAGGTTTTGCGAGTTCCACCCAGGAGAATCCTTTGTAGGCCATTGATGTGAAACAGTCCGTATTTTTACAATCCGATTTTTCATTTGGAGAACGAAAAAGAACCGTTTTATCGATAAGTATATATCGGTCAATGTTTTTAGTCCACGGGAAAGCCGGTTTGAAATTATCCCATTTTTCGTCGGGCACTGGATTTTCTCCCCCACTTATGATCACTGATTTTTCCTTGAGGTTTATCAATTCTTTTGCCAAACCTACCTTCTTCCATTCGATATTGTCCGGCACTTCAAAAGCGGGTGTTGTTTTGTATCTGATCCCGGCCTTTTCTGTGGTCGGAAAACCGCAGGAAGTCAAAAAAATCATTAATAATCCAAAAATATTTATATGCTTCATAATTTTTATCGTGCTCTTAGCTAATGGTTTCATTTCTCCTCCAAATCTAAATAATGTATACCAAAAGTAAAAAACTGTTTCTCGCCTTCACAAAACTACGATACCCCCCAGAAACTCAGGCAAACCGTCCATCCAATAAACAGGCGCCCCTACGGAATAAAGGGCGGGCGCTTTTTATCGGTGCATAGCCTAAATTGAAGCGCTTAAAACAACCAGTAATGAAAACAACAAAAGAGCTATTGGAATTTGCCGCCCGCCAGGGCATCAATTATCTGGAAGAGCGGCCGGCGCGGCGGCCTTACCCTGCCCCCGAGGCCATCGGAGAGCTGAGCCGCCTGGGTTTCCAGCTCCCTGACGGCCCCACCGGCCCGGAAGAAGTCATCCGCCTGCTCGATGAGGTAGGCTCTCCGGCGGCGGTAGGCAATACCGGCGGCCGCTATTTCGGGTTTGTCATTGGCGGCAGCCTTCCCGTTGCCGTCGCCGCCAACTGGCTGGCGGGGGCCTGGGACCAGAATGCAGGCCTGAAGATCACCTCTCCCCTTGCCGCAAAGCTGGAGGAAGTGGCGGCGCAGTGGCTGCTGGAAGTGCTGGCCCTGCCTCCGCAGTCGGGGGTGGGCTTCGTCACCGGAGCGACCATGGCCAACTTCT
This sequence comes from Phaeodactylibacter sp., assembly GCA_024103175.1. Lineage (GTDB taxonomy): Bacteria > Bacteroidota > Bacteroidia > Chitinophagales > Saprospiraceae > JACJXW01. Next base: position 13,738 of record JAGFJE010000056.1, on the reverse strand, counting down.
GCGGGCTGGCGGCGGCCCGCCATGCATTGCTGAAGCGCAAAGGGTGGAATGTCGAAGCGCAGGGGCTCTACGGAGCGCCGGAGATCAAGGTAGTGGTAGGAGAAGAAGCCCATGTCAGCCCGCTCAAGGCCCTGTCCCTGCTGGGCTTCGGCAGTGAAAGGGTGATCCGGGTACCGATCAACAGCGAAGGGGAGATGTTGCCGGATGAGCTGCCCCCGCTGGATGATATGACCATCGTCTGCCTGCAGGCGGGCAACGTCAATTCCGGGGCTATTGACCCGCTGTACGAGATATGCCGGATGGCGCAGGCCCGGGGCGCCTGGGTCCATATCGATGGGGCTTTTGGCCTGTGGGGCGCCGCCTCCCCGCAGCTTGCTCACCAGCTGAAAGGATATAACCTGGCCGATTCCTGGGCCACCGACCTGCACAAGTGGCTCAATGTGCCCTACGACAGCGGGGTGATCATCTGCCGGGAGCCGGAGCACCTGCGGGCGGCCATGTCGATCAACGCCGCTTACATTCCCCCGCAGGAGGAGCGGGAGCCCTACGCTTTTACGCCGGAAATGTCGCGCAGGGCGAGGGGCGCCGAAGCCTGGGCCGCTCTCTATTCCCTGGGCAAGGCCGGAGTGGCCGAGCTGGTCGAACGTTCCTGCCGCCACGCCGCTCTTTTTGCCAAAAGGATGAAGCGCGCCGGTTTTGAAGTGCTCAATGAAGTCAACCTCAACCAGGTACTGGTTTCGTTTGGCGCCGATGAGCTGACCCGCCGCGTGATCAATGAATTGCAGAAGGAAGGCCCCTGCTGGTGTGGCAGCACCACCTGGCAGGGCCGCCACGTCATGCGCATCAGCGTATCCTCCTGGGCGACCACGGAAGAGGATGTCGAAGCCTGTGCCGAGGCGATGGTGCGCATTGCAAAGCAGGAAAAAAGCTTTAAATTAGTAGGGTTTTAGTTACCGGGCCCGGCTTATCCGGTTTTTGCCGGCGGCCGCCTTTCAGAAAAACCGGTTAAGCCGGGCCGCCAACCTCACCCACCATGCGTCGAAGAGCGCTTATTTATGGGCTGGCCTTTTGGGCGTTTCTTGTCCTTGGGACGAGGGGAGCGGCGCAGTATAAATTTGAAAAAGCGGAGCAGTTTACGGATGAGGATGGCCTGCCCGGCAATGTGATCCGGTTCATAAAAAAAGGAGCAGACGGGTTTGTATGGATCGGTACTACCGACGGCCTGTGCCGGTTCGACGGCGCTCAGTTTAAAGTATACCAGTATGACCCGGACAATCCCAACTCCATCATTGACAACCGGGTAGTGTGTATGGCTGTCGATACGCACGAACTGTGGATCGGTACGCATATCGGGCTATCCCGCTTCAACCTGGCGGCCGAAAAGTTTACCCATTATCAGTTTGATGAAAAAGGCAGGCGGGAGTCCATACAAAGAATAGACGGCCAGCAGATCCATTCCCTGCTGAAAGACCGGAACGGGGACTTGTGGGTGGGCACCCGTTATCAGGGCGTTGCCCGTTATCTTCCGGAGACGGATGATTTCAAAATGTACAGGGGTAGCCAGAATGAGGTGGCCAGGTTTTTCCCGGACCCCAAGAGCATTCACAACATACTGAGCCTGGAACAACACCGTTCCAATGATTCCATCATCTGGGCCGGCACTTCAACCGGCGTTCTGGAGATCAACAAATATACCCATGAGGTTGAATGGCTGGCCTTTAACCTGGAGATCCCTGTTGAAAAGCGCTGGGGCAACATTTTCAAATCCATGTACCATCACAGCGACGGGCTGGTGTACACCGGAAACTGGGGTGGAGGCCTTACTGTCTTTGACCCGGAAAGGCGGTTCGTAAAAATGATGGAGGTTGCAAGCCATTCCGGCGAAACCGTGATGCGGGCCGGTACGCACAAGATGGTGGAGAAGAGCGATGCGGAGTTTTGGGTCACAACCAGTTCGGGCCTTGCCCTATACCACTCCGGCAAAAAGGAGGCCACTTTCCATAAGGTGAATAGTGAAGAAGTTACTTACGGAGTGGAGTTTGTCGATGAGCAGCACCGGGCCTGGGCCAAATCAGCCCAGGGCGTTTTTGTTTTCGACCCCCTGCTTCAGCAATTTGACGCGTATTCTTTCAACCACCTGGATGAGCCCGGCGCCGGCTTGGTTTTCAATATTGTCGAATGGAAACGGCCCGACGGCCTGATCGTTGTACCCAGAACATCGCCGGGCGTCTTTCATTTTAACCGGAAAAGCCGGAGCTGGGAAAACGCCCGGGCCCCCGATGCGCTGCTTGATGACAAGGGGCTGCTGCATACCAGGCATGCCGTATGGAGCCCCGGTGGAGAGCTGACACTTTGTTATTTTGGCGGGATCATCCTTTACCATCCCGAAAAGAGGTCTTTCCGCCCGTTCCCTTCGCTGCCGCCTCTTAAGCTGAAGCGGTTTCATTGCATGCTATGGGACTCCCGGGGGAGGCTGTGGGTGGCTACTTTTGACGAAGGCATCTGCCGCTGGGATCCCCGAACCGGCCGTTGGCATGTATTCCGCGAGGAACTCAGGTCGCAGGCCCCCGGCCTGCTTTCCATGAGTTTCGATTACCTTATGGAAGAAAGCCGGGGCAATATATGGTTTAAAAGAGAGCAGGGTTTCGGAGTTTATCTCAGCGCTAAGGATTCCTTTATCCAGTTCAATTATTCTCAGTATCCGGATCGGTGTTTTCCCCACATCAATAACCTGGTGGAAGATAAAAAAGGCAGGGTGTGGATGAACTCCCTGGATGGCCTTATCGGCTACGCCGAGGTGGCCCATCCGGAAAAAGGGGTGGTTTGGCAGATGGATATGAACAAACTGCCAAACATATATGTAAAAGGGATCTGGAGCTTGAGGGCTGGCCCGAATGGGGATATCTGGGGGTGCGGAGAAAAGGCCCTGACCCATATCGACGGGGAAGATCTGAGCGTCACGCAATACGATTTCAAATACGGGGGAGACAAAGGCGGCTATCTCACTTTTGAGATCCTCTCCGACGGCGCCCTCATTTTTGGCGGGAAAAACCGGATCATTTTCGCCGAACCCGGGGAGCTGCGGTATAACCGGGAGGCTCCGCAGCCTTACCTTACCGGTATCAATGTGCTGGAAGAATCTTTTCAGGGCGAGGCCGGGCCAATATTCCTAAAGGAACTCCGGCTCAAACACTGGCAGAACTTCTTCTCCTTCGATTTTTCCGCCAGAGGGTTCACTTTCGGAAAGCAGAACAAATTCCGCTACCGGCTGAAGGATTTTGATGAAAACTGGATCATGGCCAAGGGGAGGCGAAATGCCAATTACACGAACGTGCCCAGCGGAGAGTACCTCTTCCAACTGCAGGCCGCCAATAACGAAGGCGTCTGGAATGAACAACTCTACGAATTGCCGGTCTATATCGCTTCTCCCTGGTGGGGGCGGTGGTGGTTCATTGCCGGCGCTCTGGCGCTGACAACCCTGCTGGGGTACCGGTTGTACCGGTATCGTATCGGCCAGATCCGAAAGGAGGAAAAGCTCAAGGCGGAATTCGAAAAGCGGCTGGCCGACGTTGAGATGTCAGCGCTCCGGGCACAGATGAACCCACACTTCCTGTTCAACTGCCTGAACTCTATCGATAGCTACATCATCAAGAACGAAACCCGGAAAGCCTCCGAATACCTCAATAATTTCGCCCGGCTGATCCGGCTGATCCTGCAGAACTCCCGCGCCAATTACGTGAGCCTTAAGGACGAGGTGGAGGCCATCGAATTGTATCTTCAAATGGAGAACCTTCGCTTCCGCGACAAATTCGCCTACGAGATCCGGATCGATGAAAATGTAGACCCCTCCGCGGTCGATATACCGCCTATGCTCATCCAGCCCTATGTCGAAAATGCCATCTGGCACGGCCTGATGCACAAGGAGGACAAGAGCCGGGGCATGGTCATCTTTTCCATATCCAGGGAAAACGGCTTTCTCAAATGCGCCGTCCAGGACAATGGCATCGGCCGGGAAAAGGCCCGCGAACTGAAGGCCAAACGCCCCCTGCGCGGCCAGCAATCATACGGCATGCGCATTACCAATGACCGGATAAACCTCATCAATAAATTATACAATTCAAACACCACCGTACAGGTCATCGACCTGAAGGATGAACAACAGAACCCCCTGGGTACGCGGGTAGAGTTGTGCATCCCGGTATAAAACCTCAGTCATCATGAAGATCCAAGCCGTAATCCTGGACGACGAAATGCACAGCATTGAAACCCTGCAGTGGAAACTGGAAAACTACTGCCCGGAGGTGGAAGTGGCCGCCGCCTTTGACGACCCTCAAAAAGGCCTGCAGTATTTGAAAGCCAACCCTCCCGACCTGCTTTTTCTGGACATTCAAATGCCCATGCTGAACGGCTTTGACGTTCTGGAAGAACTGGGGCCCGATCTGTCTTTTGACGTTATTTTTGCCACCGCTTACGACCAATTCGGCATCCAGGCCATTAAGGCCAGCGCCCTGGATTACCTGCTGAAACCGGTGCAGAATAAAGACCTTAGGGAGGCTGTTGAGAAGTTCATCCGCAAACGGGCCACAGCTCCGGGCATTCGCCAGGGCCAGTTCCAGGGCCTGATGGAAAATGTAGGGGCCGAGCAGGAGGGGCGGATCGGGAAAGTGGCCCTGGCTACCCGCGAGAGCATAGAATTTGTCGACCCACAGGAGATCGTCCTCTGTTCTTCCGACAGCAACTACACCATGATCTACCTGGCCAGCGGCCGCAAGAAACTGATCTCCAAAACGCTTAAGGAGTATGAAGACATGCTTACTCCCTACAATTTCTACCGCCCCCACAATTCCCACCTCATCAATTTGTCTAAAGTAAAAGAGTACATACGCAGCGATGGCGGGTATATCGTTATGGACAACCAGATGAAGGTGCCGGTGTCCAAATCGCGGAAGGACGAGCTGCTGGAGCGGCTGCAGTAGGGGAAAAGCAAGTGGAGAGCTTTGTCAATGAATGAATAGAAAAGAGAAAGATGGGCTTTAAGCAAAATGCAAATAATGCAATTTTTTTGCATTATTTGCATTTTGCTTAAAAAACAACTACTTTTGGAAAAAAAATGTGAAGCGATGCTCATAGAATTCAATGTTGGAAACTTTCTATCCTTTAGAGACATCAGCACACTCTCCATGGTTGGTGTTAGGTCCTATAAAGAGCATGAAGATACGAATGTCATTAAGTTAAATGATAAAGCTAAGCTACTGAAAGCTGCTGTTGTTTATGGAAATAACGCAAGTGGGAAAAGCAATCTAATAAGATCCATAAGCTTCATGAGATGGCTGGTGATCCATTCGTTCAGAGATGCATTATTAGAAGAATCTGACAAAAAGATCCCTCTTGTGAAGTTCTTGTTGAATTCAAGATCTGAAAAAGAGCCTTCTTCTTTTGAAGTGACTTTTATTAGCAACTCTATAAGGTACAGGTACGGGTTTGAAGTAGAAGAAAATGAAATTGAAAGTGAGTGGTTATTCCATACTACATCAAAAGAGGTGCCCTTATTTACAAGAGAAAAAGGCAAAATATCAATTAATAGGTCTTCTTTCAAAGAAGGGTTGGATTTAAAAAACAAAACAAAGAAAAATGTTCTTTTCCTGACCGTCGTCGCTCAATTTAATGGGGAGATATCTAATCGTGTTATTGAGTGGTTCAAGAATTTTAATGTAATTAATGGGATACATGACAGGAGCTTTAAAAGATATACAATAAATAAATTGAAAGAGGATGTTGAATTCCAAAAGTGGGTCAATAGATTTATCAAATATCTTGAGATTTCAAGAATTACTACTATTGAAGAGGAAGTGTCGGATATTGATGTTGAAAAATTGAAAGAACAAGAAAAAGACGAAGAACTGATCAATTTCCTGACGAGTATTCAAAAATTAAAGGCAAGAGAAACTAAAAGAGATCAAATTATTACCTGGCACAGGAAGTATGATGAGAATAATATTTTTGTTGACACAATTCCATTTGCATTTGATAGGCAAGAATCCGAAGGCACAAAGAAGTTAATTTATTTGTTAGGGCCATGGTATGACACTTTGCGAAATGGGAAAATACTTATTGTTGACGAATTGGACTCGCGGCTGCATACAAATCTCATTAAGAAGCTGGTTGGCTTTTTCCATCAAACAAACGAAACCAACGCCCAATTAATATTTGCAGTTCATGACACGAATCTTTTATCAAGGGATATTTTCCGAAGAGATCAGATCTGGTTTATTGAAAAAAATCAATTTGGAGCTTCCGAATTATATTCCTTAGGTGATTTTAAAAGTGAAAAGGTTCGGAAAAAATCTGCATTTGATAAAAACTATGAGCAAGGAAAATACGGAGCCATTCCTTATTTTGTAAACGAAGAAGAAATAATAAGCTCATTGTATGGCAAGGAGAAATAAGTTCAAAAGCAAAAGATCCTCGTCAATCAATAGAGTTCCGAAAAATTTAGAAGATCGCTCGTCCAAAAGAGAACCTTTAGTAGTCTTCAGCTTCAAAGATTTTGACAGGAATCAGGGCCAGAGTTTCAAAGAGTGGGAAATGGAAGAATTACTTGCTTTAGCATGTGAAAAATTATCTGGATTAAGTTCCCTGACTATTGGGCAAGCACTTCAACAAAGGATAATCAAAGTGTATACAAAAACGGATTTTCCACCGGAATCAGGGTTTGAGCACCCTAAACATGTGCCTGATGGGGTAAAATGGGCTTCAATGCACATTCAGGGTAAAGAATGTATTATAGGCCATCTTGAGGAGAACATTTTCCACATTGTATTCTTGGATAAGGATCACGAGTTTTGGAAAACTAAGAAGAAGAATACATGAAACGGGCCGTACACCTCAATGCCGGGCCAGGTTCAAACAATCTTTACTCCAACTAACTCAACCCGGCTATTCAATCAATTAACCTGTCTTTTCATTCTCCTATCCTGCATCTTAGTAAAAATGCAGGTGATGAAAGAAAAAACCGTGATCAAGGCCCGGGACGGGACAGCGCTGGCGGTAACCAGGTACGTTCCCGATGTTTCCAATTATACCACCGTCATTGTAGCGCCGGCCATGGGGTGCCGGCAGAAGCGTTACTCCGATCTGGCGGCCTTTCTATGCGAGCAGGGCTATATTGTCTACACCTTCGACTACCGCGGGGTAGGGCGTTCGCTTGAGCAGGCAGGCGCCCCTCGGGGGCCCACCCTTCGCCAGTGGGCGTCGATCGACCTGGATACGGTGATCCTGGCCGCCAGGAAGCAGTTTCCCGGCTATGAGCTGGTGGGCCTGGCTCATGGGGTAAGCGGAGAGATCGTGGGCCTGGCTCCGGCCAGCACCTTCTTCAGCCGGCTGATCCTGGCCGATGCTGCGCTGAGTTCCTGGGCGCTGGCCAACTGGCGTGGCCGGTTGCGCCTGCTGGGGGCTTACTTTTATGAAGCCGCCTGCCGGTGGATACCCGGTGTTTCTTTCTGCGTGAGCCGAAGTGTCCCCTTGGGTGTTTTCCGGGAGTGGCTGTCCTGGAGTAAACTACCCAATGGCCTTTTTCACCACTATTCCAATAATAACTATCAGAAACTGCGGGGGCCGGTGCTTTCCCTCAATTTCACCCGGGCCCCTTTTTCCGCACCCCGGGCCGTAAAGGCGCTTCTGGGGCAGTTTGCGAACGCGCATTGTTCGCACGTGCGCCTGAAGCCGTTGGGGCCGGGGCTCAAAAACAGCGGGCATTATCCCTTTTACGATAAAAGGCTGAAAGATGTGCTTTGGAAAGAGCTCGTTTTGTGGATGCAGGGAAAAGAACCTTTTTGGCAGAACGAGGCGAACCGGAAGAGATCAACCAGAACCTACACCGGCTAAATAAAGTGGGCCGAATACACAACTGCTCTTTGTTTTGTATCCGGATGAGCGCATATTGAAAGAAAATAAACCGATTGATTATCGAAACACCTTTTACCAAAGACCTGAAATTATGAAGGCCAACACACATTTATTTGCGGCGGGCGGTTCTGAGTTGGAAACCGGATGCACTGCCGGCCAGCCCTGCACCGTAGAATACAGCTCACTGGCGACGACGATCACGATAGACGACCCCGATATGAACCTCCTGGAAGCAGCCATCAAGAACAGGATACCTCATATGCAGGAATGCGGCGGAAACGGGCGGTGTACTACCTGCCGGGTGAAGATCCTGGATGGCCTTCAGCATGTAGCGCCCCGGAATGCACTGGAAAGCCGCATGGCCCTGCGCCGGGGCTGGGATCCCTCCGTCCGGCTGGCCTGCCAAACCAGGGTCAGGGGGCCGGTCAAGCTCGAACGGCAGATCAAAACCTTTTCGGAGATCAGCCGCCTGCAGGAAGAAATGGTCAAGTCCGGAAAAGGAGAAGAAAGGCAGCTGGCCATCCTCTTCTGCGATATGCGCAATTTCACCCCCTTTGTGGAAGGCAACATGGCCTACGATGTGGTGCATATCCTGAACCGGTTCTTTTCGGCCCTGGGAGAGCCCATACTGATGAACAACGGCATTATTTACCAATATGTCGGGGACGAGATCGTCGGCGTTTTCGGGATCGATAATACGGACGACACCCACAACTGCCTGGCCGCTATGCGGGCGGCGCTCGGAATGCAGGCCGCCCTGGAAGTGCTGAACGAGGATATCCGCCAAGAATTCGGCATCAGCATTGAAGTGGGTATCGGCGTTCACTTCGGCCCGGTGATCGTGGGCAATGTGGGGCATCCCAGCCATCAGCAGTTCGGCATCATCGGCGATGCGGCCAATGTGGCCAGCCGGGTTCAATCGGCCAACCGGGACCTGGGCACCACCATCCTGGTAACGGATAATTTTCTCTGCCAGTTGCCCAAGGGCGCCGCTCGGGTCGGAAAGGCCGAGAAGGTACACCTCAAGGGCAAGGGCGCCGCCACCCAGTTGTTCGAACTGGAGGGCTTCGAAAAGGAAGACGACCTCTTTCTGGTGCAAAAAACCACGGGCGCTCTTTTCAGTGATGAAGGCGCTTTTGCCAACGAGTTCTACGGCCGTTTATTCGCCGAGGCGCCGGAGGCCCAGCATATGTTTAAAGGCAGCATGGACCGGCAGGGTTACCTGATGGGGCACATGCTCAAGGGGGCCATTTATGCCCTCAGCCGGCCCAAAAATGTGGCTATGGGTTTTCGCGAGCTGGGGCGCCGCCACGTGGGCTATGGAGTGAGTGAAGCACATTACATCCTGGTGCGCAAGGCCCTTGTCGATACGCTGGAATCCCGGTTGAAAGAGAATTATACCCCCCGCATCAGGCTGGCCTGGGAACGCATGTTCGACCTGGCATTCAAATTCATGAAAGAAGGCGCTGCCGGCAAAAACCGTTATACAGCAAGCTCAAAGTCAAAAATATGAACCTAAACCTACACCTTTTTGATCTAAACTCATTTTACCATGAAAACCGTAATGAAAGCAATTCCTGCAAAAAAACAGAGCGATAAGAAGGCCGAAGCTGCGGCCGGGCCTGCCCCCGTAGCCAACCTGCCCATCAACAAGATCGGGGCTCCGGCTATTTTTGACGCCTATACCGGCTCCTATATCACCTTGCCGCAAGGCTACCGGATCAGCCAGTCTAACGGCAAAACCTGGATCGGCAGCTCTGCCGACGGACAGGCCTTCCTGCTGGTGGAGCGGTTCCCAAGCGCGGAACAAACCATTCCTACCATCCTTGCTGAAGGAGACCTCGGCCTGTTCCTCGTTTCCACCCGCCCGGCCATTGAACGCATCTCTTCTGATATCGCAGGGATCGAAGCCCGGGGCGAGCTCGACGGCAAAGACATTCGCGCGTACCTGGCCAGAGTTACTGTTGATGATAAACTGGGTTATCTGGTGCTCGTTGCCTGCGAGGCGGCCAGTGAGAAGATAGCCGTACTCAGGGAGGCCGCTCTGGAAATCGCTCAGCGTTTTGTCCGGTAGGCTGGCTCAACCCGCCTGCTTCATCATCTCCATCAACTCCTGGAAGTTTTCTTCATACAGCTGCTGTAAATACGCATGGTCTTCTTCCTTCAGCTGCACCAGGCCGGTGGTATTCCGCTCTGCCTGTTCCGCCGTTTTGATGCCGGGGATGACGGTAGACACTTCCGGGAAGCTGGTGATGAAGCTCATGGCCAGCTCGGTCTTGGAGACGCCGTATTTTTCGGCCATGGGCCAGGCCGGCGCCAGGGCGTCGAGGGAGGCTTCCAGGATGGGGGGCGCCAGGCGGAAGGAGCGGTGGTCGGCCTTTTCGAAGCGGGCGGTTTTGTCGAACTTGCCGGTCAGCAGGCCGAACTGCAGGGGCATGCGTACGATGATGCCGTAGCCTTTTTCCGCCGCCCGTTTCATCACCGGAACGGCGCGTTGGTTGATCAGGTTGAGGACGAGCTGGAAGCCGTGGCCGAGCTGCCGTTCCATGAGGAATTCGGCTTCCGGAACCGGGGCAAAGGTGTTGATGGACAGCCCCCAGTAGCGGATCTTGCCCTGCTCGCGCAGCCTTTCCATGGCCTCGATACACTGGCCGTCTTCCAGGTGAGGCATGCGGGCGGCGTGCAGCTGGTAAAGGTCGATGGTGTCGCGGCGCAGGCGGCGGAGGCTGGCCTCGCAGGCCTCGATGACATAGTCGCCGGAATAATCGAGGTAGATCTTATCGTCTTCCCCGAGGCGCTGGCCCAGCTTGGTGGCGATGATCACGTCGCCGCGGTTGCCGAATGTCCTGCCGATGAGATCTTCGGAATGGCCGTAGCCGTACAGGTCGGCAGTGTCGAAGAAATTGATGCCCAGCTCGAAGGAGTGCTCCAGGGCGCGAATGGATTGTTTATCGGTCACATCACCCCATCCGATGGGCATGTCTCCGGCCATTGCCGGGCCTCCGATGGCCCATGCGCCGAAACCTATGAGGCTTACATTGAGTTCTGTGTTTCCAAAACGGCGGTATTCCATGCTTTTCGGTTTAAATTGATTAAAACCAGCTTCCCGGACTGGAGATCTGCCCTCAATATCGGAAATTTTCAAAAAGTAGCTCATCCCTGTCTTTTTAGTTATCTTAGACGTGAATTTGCGGACAGGAATGAAAAGAGTACAAGCATCTGTTGAGGAAATCATGCAAAAGATCGGGGTTGTCGCCCTGTTTCTCTGGCTTTGCCTGCCGTTGGCCACCCCACTCTTCGGGCAAGCCGGCGAAGTGCGGTTTCAGCAGCTTTCGGTTTCTGACGGCCTTTCCGACCAGTATATCAATTGCATTTTTCAGGACAGCCGTGGGTTCCTCTGGATCGGCACGGCCAACGGGCTGAACCGCTATGACGGGTATCATTTCACCGTTTATGAATATAGCCCCACCGATTCCAACAGCCTGAGCAGCAACTGGGTGCAGGCGGCCGTGGAAGATGAACAGGGGTACTTGTGGGTGGGAACGGAAAAGGGGCTGAACCGGTGGGACCCCCGAACCGGCATGTTCCATCGCGTCCATCATTCTCTGGACAGCAGCAGCAACCTGCAGAATGCTTTTATCACCGCCCTTCACCCCAGCAGGAAGGGCGGGGTATGGATAGGCTGCCGGGGCGGCGGCCTCCTCCGATACGTTCCGGATACCGGAAAATTTGAGCACTATGACTTTACCGGAGGTAATGCTTCCCACCCTGAGGCGGCCGTCCAATCGATCCTGGAAGACGATCAGGGCGTGCTTTGGCTGGGCGCCTGGCGCAACGGCCTTTTTCGTTACAACCCCGCCACCGGGGAATCCACTCATTATTTTCACCAGCCGGGCAACCCGCAGAGCCTGAGCCACAATTCGGTACAGGCCATTTACAAGGACAGCCGGGGCCGCCTGTGGGCCGGAACCCGCGGTGGAGGGCTCAACCGGTTCGATCCGGAAAGCGGAACCTTCACTGTTTATCACCATAGCCCGGGCAACCCGCGCAGCCTGAGCCATAACACCGTTCTGTCTCTCTGTGAAAGCTCCCAGGGACAGATCTGGGCCGGCACGCACGGCGGCGGGCTCAGCCTCTTTAACCCGGAAAGCGGCGCATTTCAACGATATCGGGCAGGAGGGCCCTACCAACTGAGTAATGACGTGGTGCGGGCACTTTTCGTCGACCGGGAGGGCGTACTTTGGATAGGCGCCAGCAACGGCCTCAATTACCTCTCTCCCCGCAGCAGGAAATTTAAGCTTTATCAGCATACCCGGACGGGCGCTGAAAGCCCGGCCAGCAACTCTGTCTGGGCGGTTCACCAGAACCAACCCGGGTTTATCTGGGCAGGTACTTTCGATGGCAAGCTTTTTCAAGTGGGCCTGGACAGCGGCAGTTTCCGCGCTTTCGAATATGCAGAAACGCCGCCCGGCGAAGCCCAAAGCCCGGTTTATGCCCTATGGGCCAGCCGGGATGGCGGCCTTTGGATAGGAACGCTGGGAAACGGATTGCATTATTTGCCGGAAAAAGGGGGCAAAGCCCTGCATTACTACCGGGCGGATTCCTCCTACAGCATCAGCAGTGATGTTGTTTTCAGCCTCTATGAGGACCCTTCCGGCGTCTTGTGGGTGGGCACCAACAACGGGCTGAACCGGTACAACAAGGCGACGGGGCGGTTTAAGCTGTACCTCCACCAACCCGGGCAACCCAACAGCCTGAGTGACAACGTTGTCTGGGACATCATGAAAGACAGCAAGGGGCGCCTCTGGCTGGCCACCAACGGAGGCCTCAACCGTTTTGCCCCCGATAAGGAGGAGTTCATCCATTACCTTCATGACCCTTCCGATCCACAGAGTTTGAGCTACAATGCCGTCCGTTCTGTTTATGAAGACAGCCGGGGCCGTATATGGGCGGGCACCCGGGACGGGCTGAACCTCCTGTTGCCGGACGGAAAGGGTTTTATCTCGTACCATACAGAAGACGGGCTTTCGAGCGACATCATCTACGGTATTCTGGAAGATGGAAGCGGCCAGGCCTGGGTGAGCACCCCCCGGGGCCTTTCCTGCCTGAATACCGGGCAGGGCCAAATTCGGAACTTTGGCGCCGGAGACGGCCTGCAGGGCGCTTCTTTTAATGTCGGCGCCTGCTGGAAAAGCCCCTTTACGGGCAGGCTGTTTTTTGGGGGAGATAACGGGCTCAATGCCTTCTATCCGGAAGATATCCAGGTGGACAGCATCCCTCCGCCGGTGGTGATCACCGCCGTACGGGCATTCCGCCCGGGCAGGCAGGAGGCTTCCAAGCCTATCCGGCTGGTTCCCGGCCAGGATGAGCTGCGCTTTTCTTACCGGGACGATATCCTCACCTTCGAATTTGCCGCCCTGAGTTTTTCCAAACCCGAAGAGAACCGCTACGCCTACCGGCTGGAAGGGGGGAATGCTCAATGGGCCCCACTCGGTACCGATAATAAAATCACTTTCACCAACCTCGCTCCCGGCACGTATACCCTGCAGGTGAAAGGGTCGAACGGCGATGGGATCTGGAACGAAGAAGGCGCCGGCGTCCGGTTTACCATTGTGCCGCCCTGGTGGCAAAGCCTGTGGGCCAAAGGGCTCTACCTGTTGATGCTGGCGGGCGTATTATGGCTGATCTACCGGTGGCGGACCCGTGTACAGCGCCGGCGGATCCGCTGGCAGCAAAAGGAACTGGAGCGGGAAAAGCAGGTCTCGGAACGCCTCCGGCAGGTCGACCGGCTGAAAGACCAGTTCCTGGCCAATACTTCTCATGAGTTGCGGAC
>JAGFJE010000050.1 GCA_024103175.1 Phaeodactylibacter sp. | reverse complement strand
CCCTTCCGGTACGCCGTTGGCGAGCGCCCCATCACTTTCTTAAACTCCCGGCTGAAGTAGGTATGTGAATTGTAGCCCACTTCCAGGGCAATGCTCTGGACCTTTAGTTCCGGCCGCTCCAGCAATAGCCGTGCGGCCCGGTGCATGCGGATGTGGCGGATGTACTCGCCCACGGCCATGCCGGTGGCGGCCTTCACCTTGCGGAAGCAGGTCGGGTAGCTCATGAACAGGGCCCGGCTCAGCTGATCGGCGGAAAAGGAAGAGTCGCTGAGGTGGGCTTCAATGATGCCCAGCAATTGCTGCAGGAATTCCTGTTCCTTCGAAGGGGCCTGGCCGGAGGGCAGAGGAGCGGCCCGGTTGATAAAGGCTTCGGAAGTGTAGAACTGCCGCAGCCGCTCCCGGTTTTCCAGGAGTTTTCTGAGGCGAACCCGCAGTTCCCGCTCTTCGAAGGGCTTGGCCAGGTAGGCGTCGGCGCCCTGGTCCAGGCCCTCGATGCGGGAATCGATATCCGCTTTGGCGGTGAGCAGGATAATGGGGATGTGGCTGGTGTCGATGTCCGTTTTCAGGCGGCGGCATACTTCGTAGCCGTCCATCTCCGGCATCATCACGTCGCAGAGGATGATGTCGGGATTCTCCTTTTGGGCTTTTTCCAGGCCGGCCTTGCCATCGGCGGCGGTGAGCAGGGAGTAGTTTTTTTTCAGGATGGAGGAGAGGTAGTGGGTGACGTCGGGATTGTCTTCGATAATGAGGAGGGTATTGACCTTTTGGCTAACCTTTTCCATTGGGCCGGATGAAATTGGATGATCAGGTTTTTCAGAAAAGAGCGGGTGGATTTCCCACTTTAGGGGGCTAGGGGGCGTGGGAAGGCTATCCTCATTCGGCGTATTAGCCAACTTCGTGATCGGCAATAGTACCCTGAATGTCGTCCCTCTTCCCACTTCACTTTCCACCTCAATTTGCCCGCTCAAAAGTTCCACCAGTTCCTTTGCTAATGTAAGGCCGATGCCCGTGCCCTCTCTGGATCGGGTAGCCGTATCATCTACCTGGTAGAAGCGGCTGAAGATCCGGGCTATCCTTTCTTGAGGGATACCTGTGCCGGTGTCGGAGATGGAGACGGAGAGGTAAGTCCCAGCCTTTTGTTTTTTGTTGTTGGTTGCTCGCTGTTTGTTGGGTAGACCAGCAACAGGCAACCGACAATGCTCAACCGCCATTTCTACTTTTCCTTCCGCATCGGTAAACTTGATTGCATTTGACAGTAAATTCCCCAAGATCTGCTGCAGCTTTTCCGCATCGTAATCCATCACCAGCCTTTCTTCTTCTGATCGAAAGTGCAGGGAGATCCTCTTTGCTTCGGCCAGCGAATGGTAGGATTCCAGCAGGTATTTCAGAAAAACAATGACATCGCTTTGTTGCATATTGACCGGCAGGCTATCGCTTTCCAGCCTGGCCAGGCTCAGCATCTGATTGACGAGGGAAAGCAGCTGCCTGCCGTTGCGCCGAATCAGTTTCAGCCCTTCTTTTACCGATTGGCTGGCCTGGGCCTGCAACTGGCCGGCCATGCCGTCGATGATGGTGAGCGGAGTGCGGAACTCGTGGGTGATATTGGTGTACAGGCGGGTTTTTACCTCATCCAGTTCACGGAGGCGGCGGGCTTCGGCCTGGGCCAGCTTTCGGTTCAGTTGATAGCGGTAAAGAGAGAATAAGCTGCCAAGCAGGAGGGCCGTCCAGAGGCCGTATGCCCACCAGCTGCGGTACCAGGGCGGGAGGATGGTGATGTTCATCGCAATGGGATCGCTCCAGAAGCCGTGGCGGTTCCGGCATTTTACCAGGAAACGGTAATCGCCGGGAGAGAGGTTGGTGTAGGTGGCCGCCCGGGTGTTGCCGGCCATTCTGAAACGCTCATCAAAGCCTTCCAACTGAAAGGCATAGGTGATCTTCTCAGGGTGAAGGTACTCCAGGGCAGTATAACGAATGGTGAAAACATTCTGCCGGTATTGCAAAGTGATGCCTTCCGTAAAGGCCAAACTTTTTGTCAGGATGCCCGTGGAATCGTTTACCTTCACCGGCTGGTTGGCCAGTTGGAGTTCTTTAAAACAAAGCTTCGGGATCCGGGTATCCAGCCCGATGCTGTCGGGATGAAACCAGACGAGCCCATCGGTTGTCTGAAAGAACAGCCTTCCTTTGCCGTCTTTATACAGGAAGTTTGTCTTGTAATCGCCTTCCGGCCAGCCGTCGCTTCGGCCGTAGGTGTAGAAGGCTTTTTGCGCCGGGCGGTACCTGGTTACCAGAGGAGTGGGAGTATTGACCCAGATGTCATGGTTTTTATCTTCGATCATACCGCCGATCTTTGCCGAAGGAAGCCCATCCATTTCATGAAACTGCTCGAACCCGTTACTTTCCCGATCGTAGCGGTTCAGCCCGTTATTGGTGGCGATCCAGATGGCGCCGGAATGGTCTTCCAGAAGGTCTCCGACGACGTAGTCCGTACTCAGGCTGTTGGCGTCGGAAGGCTTGTGTGAGAAATAATCGAAACAACCGGCGCCGGTATCATACCGGGCCACTCCCCCGGAGTTGGCGCCGATCCAGATATGGCCCTGCTTGTCGTACAGTATGGACCGCGTGGAACGATCGGGCAGGCCCTTCGCCTGGGTAAATTTTGTGAACCGGCGGGTTTCCGGGTCGAAACTACCGGCGCCCGCCCAGCCGGCCATCCACAAGCGGCCCATGGGATCGATGTCCAGATCTCCAAAATGATCGGTAAAACAAGTATCCCAGCCCGAACAGGAATGTTCGAATACCTTGCGCCCGTTCTCATCAAAGCCGAATACCTTGGTTGCTTTGGGGAATTGATAGAGCAGCAGCCACAAACGCTTGCGCAGGGTGTCCTCGCAGAACTTAAATCCGGATATCGTTTTCAGGGTTTCAATGGACGTCGGCTTTTCCTCCGGCCCTTGCGGTGGTATCCCGAAGTCTTCATCCGTAAACTCCAGAGGGATCGGCACGGTTTCGCCTTCGAACACCGGCAGAAGCCCGTCAACGGTATTGAAATACAGATGGCCGCGGAAAGCAACCAACGACTCGTGCGCGCCATAGAGGACTTGAAGGCGCAGGTTATCGGGAAAGTTGATCTTGTGGAAAAGGGCGCCTGGTGGCAACACCTGAAAAGTCCGTTTCTTCGTCACTACCCAGAGCAGGCCGTCGTCGGTACGGAAGATATTCCCGACTTTGTCCTCCTGCCCCGGCAATTCCGGCAGTTCCAGGAAGGGTAAGAACAGGCGCTTCTCGTGGTCGTACTGCAGCACCCGGTTCCGGCTGGTGCCCACCAGGGTGATACCGTCGTTGAAAAGCGCGCATACCAATTCCCCCGGGGCGAGGCCATCGGTTTGAGGCGTGACGGCCCTATTCTCCACATCAAAACGGTACAGGTGTCCGCCAAAACTGATCAGGAATACTTTTCGGTGATATTTCCCCGAAGGAGAAAGCACTTTGTGGAAGGGCATGAATTCAATTAACTGCTGAGAATCTCCGATGTATGGAAACGATACCCATTCGCTGTCTTCCCGGTCCGGGGATTCTATCTTCCTGATCATCCTCCCCATGAAGGGGTTGGCGGCCCAGATGCCGCCCTCATGATCTTCCATGATCAAATTGACATGCCACATACCGGAAGCAAGAGAAAAAGCCTCCTCTTTTTTTTTCGAGTACTTATACAGGCCCGCCTGCGCTCCTATCCATATATTCAGTTTGCTATCCTCTATAACATACCAGTACAGGCGGGGGGAGAATTTCCTCACGGCAAATATATCGTCGTTAAAATGCTCGAACCGGCCCGTTTCCGGATCATAGCGGTCCAGCCCGCACCAGTCGATGGCCAGCCAGATCTTTCCTTCGGAATCGGGAAAAAACTGCACCTC
>JAGFJE010000761.1 GCA_024103175.1 Phaeodactylibacter sp. | reverse complement strand
GTTTGTACATTCCCGCCCTGGAAAATTCCGCTCAACGAAAGGCCCGCCTGTAATTTAAGCGTATCACTTTCATTGGTTTGAGCGAAAAGGCAGATGGGGAAAACAAAGAGGAAAAATAAAATTCTTTTCATCCTATTTCGGATTTGTTGGGAATAAGACCTGATTATGAGCTGATAATTGCTGTCTTCAAAAGCAGGATCCTACCTGCATGTTCGTGAGAAGGCACAAAACTAATTTTTCCCGTTAAAGTCCACAAAATGGGATCTACGAAATTTGGAATACTTCCAATAGAAGCCCAGGAAACCGAACCTTTTTTCATATCCCTCCCTCCCCGCCCAACCTCCGATAATTTCACTACATTTGCCCTCGAACCAATGGCCAAGAAAATGCCCAGGGCAAGGATCAAATGGAATGCCGACAAGCTGGTCAGCCTCTCGGCGATCAGCATCAGCTTCATCACGCTGGTTATTTTCATCTACCAGACCAACCTGATGAGGCAGCAGAATTTTATTTCTATTATGCCTTATCTGGACCTCTCCACTACCAATGATATTGCAGAATACAACTTTGAGTTAAATTTAAAGAACCATGGGGTCGGCCCGGCCATCATCGAGTCGGTAGAGTTGGCCTACCAAGGGCAACGATATAACCTGGCCGACTATGATGACCATTTGTTTTCCGTACTGGCGTCGGTAGACACTGCCCTGGATAGTGTAAAGTACGTCTCTTCTTCCACGCTCACCAGGGGAATGGCCATCCCTCCCAACACCGTTTACAACGTATTCCGCGTGAAAGGTTCGGAGGTGGACTACCAGTTGGTCACAGAGCATCTACAGAATTTGTTGGGGGAAGGGCTCGATTATGAGATCATATACAGATCCATACAGGGGGAACGCTGGCGGTTATATAATGATTCTGAGGGGCCGGAGAAGATAGATTAGAGGGGTTATTTTGTTATAGTGTTATGCGGATCCAGGACTAAAACCATGGGGTTGCCCCAGGAGCCGGAGGCTGAAATGCCAAGGCTTGGCCCGTTAGGGCTTAAATGTTGGCAGAAAAAAAGCCCAAAGCGCCGTTTCAGGCCCAGCGGGCCGTAATGTCACTTATCCCACAGGGTGGGCCGTTGACAGGCCATTTAGCCCTGGATTTTCTGTTATTGGGCTTTCCCTTTCGAATAACCAGAACATGGAATACAAAGTATTGTCCCAGAAAAAGATGATGGAAATCTTTCTCCCCCTGCTGGAGGAAGAAGGCGCCGTTTACCGCAAGAAAACCAATGTTTTTGCCCGGCAGGCAGAAGGGGGAGAGCGGGTGGAAACCGTTACCGGCGACGGAAAGGAAACCGTCAATACCGCCGCGGAAGGGGACTATCTGGTGAAAAACCAGACCGGAGCGGAAGAAATATACATCGTCTCGCCGGAAAAATTCCGGGAGCGGTATGCCTTTCTCCGCGAGGTGGGAGGCGGCTTCGATGAGTATCGCGCCACCGGGAAAATCCTGGCGCTGGAACTGGCAGAAGAAACCCTGCGCCGGCTCGGATTGCCGGACCCGTTCTACTTCGAAGCTCCCTGGGGAGAAGAGATGATTGCCCGCCGGGATGATTTCCTGGCCGCGCCGACGGATAAAAGCGAGGTATACCGCATTGCCCGCCACGAATTCTTTGAGACCTATACCGGGGAATGACCATCAACTTACCGGTGGGTCCAGCTCCCGGATGACCGCTTCGATCCATGCCCCCTCCTCCCCTCTCGCCTCGCGGATGAGCCGCAGGTTCCGGGCCGTCGTTTTGGGTTCCCACGATTCGCGGATGCTGCTGAGGGTTTGGGCCAGGCAGGCCATCGCCTCCTCCCGGTTGCCGGCGATGACGGCCAATTCCAGCAGGGTGGCGTAGTCCCAGTAGTCCGGCTGGCTCTTTTTCAGGCGGCGGCGGGCAGAATAGGTGACGACGGGAAGGATCTCCTGCAGCCGTTCTTCAGACTTTCCCTGCAGGGCCATCAGGGTTACGGCGTTGATGCCGGGATAGGCGTCGCGCCAGTCGGCCTCGAACCCTTTGAGGTAGGCGTCGATCGCCTCCTGAAGGTAGCCGTCGGCCCGTATCCGGCGGCCCTCTTTTTTAGCGTCCTCCCACAGGTCTTTGTATATCCTGCCGAGCAGGCCGTAGGTCTCGCTGCTGGGGCCGTGGCTTCCGGTCAGGCTCAGCAGGATCTTGCGGGCCTGCTCCCGTTTTCCGATCCGGTTAAGGGCGAAGGCCTTCTGCTCCTGCACCAGGACCGTACGGGAGACGTAATCCGGCATTGCCCCGGCCAGTTCCACCATTTTTTCGTATTCTTCGACGGCGCGGTAAGAAAGGAACAGGTCGATCAATACGCCTACTTCCTGGGTGTCCAGTTTGCCGAGTTCCTCCTCCACGGCCAGCAGGGCCTGCCTGCCCTTTTCCTTGTCCTGCTTTCCCACAATCCTGGCCTCCTCGAGCTTTTCCTTTACTTGCTCGCTGTATTCTACCTTATCCCGGAAGAGGTCCGTTTTGAGGTGAGCGATATCCGGTTGGGGCATATCGTTGATGAGTTGGAACAGGGGGCTGTCCGTATGGCGGGTTTCCAAAGCGGTGCGCAGGAGCCGGGCCAGCTCGCTTGTCTGGTTTTCCAGGTTCTTCACCTCGTCGTTTTCATAGGAATAGGGAAGGCAGCGGAAGGGCTGCACATCGAAGGGCAAGCGGGTATTCACTTCAAAAAGGGAAACGGTGCTCCAGGGGCGGGTGCCATGGCGAATCCCCAGTTCGTAGAACACATTGGCGTTGGCGAAGGTCAGGTCGGCCACCGCAAAATCGCAGAGCAGCAGCCGTTCGAACATGTGTTTGTGGATGACGCCGCCGGTAACTTCTTCATCGGCGCGCAGGGGCGTCATTTCTGCCTGTTCGATGGCCACCCGGATAAATTTTTCGTAGATGTGGTCAAAATTGATCAGCCGGCCGGTGGCATCCTGCTTTTCTCCGAACGGCATAATGACAAAGCACAGTGGTTTGGACATAGCTTGGTGAATTTGCACAGGAAATATAGGGAATATTTAACTTATCAGGGCGCTCGGCCTCCGCCCCGGGTGCTTCCTGCCTCCTACGGTTAGACTATGTTTTTAGCGCCCCAAATGTTTTCCGGCCCTCACTCGCTATGCAGCACCAACAGCGGCACCTCGCAGCGAAAAACCTCATTAAGCGTAGTGCTCAGCTTAAACAACCGCTCGAAGAAGCCGATGTAGCCGTGTTGGCGGCGGATGAGGCAGAGCATGTCCGCATCTATTGATTTTACAAAAGCCTTCAGGCTTTTGTGCAGGTTTTCCTTTTCTTCCTCCAGGTGGAGGCTGTAGGGCAGGCCATCCAGCCAGCTGACGGTTTCCAGGAGTTCGTCCTTGGGGCCGTCCTCCGGATCTTTAGCGCTGTGGTAGACAAACACTTTGGCGCCGAACTTTTCGCCAAGGCGCCTCAGGGGGGCGGCCACTTCTTCTCCCGACAATTCCAGGTTGGCAATTCCGACAGCGATCTTTTTGATGGGCCGGGGAATATAATTTTCCGGAATGGCAATAATGGGGGCGCTGGTATGCCGCATCACTCCCCCGGTGGTACTTCCGAGGAATACCTCTCTGAGGCCGCTGGCGCCCTTGGTGCCCATAACAATAAGATCATATCCGCCTTCTTCGGCAAGATCGGAGATGGTGTGAACGGCATCTCCCTTAAGGATCTTTGTTTCGACAGGCACCGTCAGCGCGGCCTTGTCCAGGAAGGCCTCCATGCCCTTTTCCGCCTCCTTCCGCAGGACTTTCTCCATAGAAACGAGCATATCCGAACGCTGATACACCTGAAAAGTGTGCACGAGGGTGAGGCGGCCCTTGAAAGCGCAGGCCAGTTCCTTGGCATACAACAATGCATTCATAGCATTTTCAGAAAAATCGGTAGGAACGAGGATATTTTTCATAAGTATAGAGTTTAAAACAGGACGCAAAGAGCAGTTCTATAAAAACAGGCCCTCCATTTGCCCACCCTACACCGCCCGAGGGCTGGCCTCGTAATGTTTGGGGGGCAAAACCAGGTATCCATTCATAATTTACAGCATTCCCAATAAAAAAACGATGACCAGTATCACCGATTCCCCTTACTAAAGTCACCGTTATTGGCAAAAAAAAGCCTTACATTTACGACTCTGAAAAAATTAATTACCGGACAATCAACTCAGCCTATGGAACAAAAGCTCCAGGAATTGCTGGACAAGGTCTACTCCGAAGGCGTAGCCAAGGGCCAGGAAGTGGCTTCCACCATCGTCAGGGATGCCGAACGAAAGGCAGAACACATCCTGGAGGAAGCGCAAAAGCAGGCCGACGAGATCCGCCGGCAGGCCCGGGAAGAGGCAGAAGAGCTCCGGCTCAACGTAGCCTCCGAGCTTCGCCTCTCTGCCCAACAGTCCATCAACGCGCTTCAACAGCAGATCAGCCGCCTCATCATTACCAAAGCTGTCTCTGAGCCCACAAACCGGGCCTTTTCAGACACCGATTTCATCAAGAGGGCCGTCGAAACCCTGATCCAAAACTGGCATACCAGAGGGGGGGGCGGAGAGGGCCTGTCCCTGCTGCTTCCGGAAAAGGAACGCGAAGCGCTTGGGCAGTACTTTCTGGCCAAGACAACAGAGGCCCTGGACGGAACGCTGGAGGTCACATTCAGCGATAAGCTCGACAAGGGCTTCCGCATCGGCCCGGCAGACGGCCGCTACGTGATCTCCTTTACGGAAAAGGATTTCGAAACTTTCTTTTCCGACTACCTGCGCCCCAAAACTAAAGCAATACTCTACGGCGAAGACTAATGCAAAAACAAAATTATTATTACCTCATATCAGGGCTTCCCGATATGGCCCTGGAACAGAGCAAGGTCCCGCTCCCACTGTCGGAATTGCTCGAGGCCTTCGAGTGGTCCCTCCACCCCGAAGACTTCCGGCTGGCCCGCCTGATCTTCCTGCCCGTCGACCACCGCAACTTGTTAAACCTCATTCATAAAAAAGAATTTTCCTGGGAGCCCTATGGCCAGTTCTCCCGGGAAACCATGGAAGAAGGGCTGAAAGAACCGGGCCTGCTACCGGCCTATATGAACCGGTTTTTCCAGGCCTATAAAAATGAGGAGCCCCTCTGGCCGGGAATGAGCTGGGAGAACCAGTTGGAACGCCTCGGCCACGAATATCAGCTGGAACGATCCAACGGCTTCTTGCGGCAGTGGTTCACCTTCGAAAATTTTCTGAAAAACTTCCTGGCCGCCTGGAACATCCGGGAATACCGGCTGACGGCAGAAGGGCAGTATATCGGCGAGAACCTGGTTACGGAAGCCGCCCGAAGATCCCACGCCCGCGACCTGGGCCTGGCGGCAGAACTGCCTTTCCTCGACAAGCTCCTGCACGCCCTCGAGCAGGATAAGCTGCTCGAACGGGAAAAAGCCATCAGCCGCATCAAATGGAACTACATCGACGAGTTAAATACGTTCAATTATTTTACCATAGAAGTGGTTCTCGGATACCTGCTCAAGTGGCTGATGCTCCACCGATGGGCCCGCATGGATGCGGAACGAGGCCGACAGGTGCTCGGGGGCCTGATCGACAGACTGGAAAATAGTTTTGAGTTGCCTAAAATATTTGACCTGGCATGAAAGATACAGCCCAATACACCAAGGGAAAGGTAAACGGCATCATCGCCAACCTGGTTATCGTGAAGGTGGACGGGCCGGTGGCCCAGAATGAGATCTGTTTCATCCGGCACGCCGGCACGCCGCTGATGGCCGAAGTCATTAAGGTGATCGGAGACAAGGCCTATGTACAGGTGTTCGAAAGTACCCGCGGCCTGCAACCCGGCATGGAGGTGGCCTTCGCCGGGCACATGCTCGAAGCCACCCTGGGGCCGGGTATCCTCTCCAAGAACTACGACGGCCTGATGCACGACCTCGACACCATGTCGGGCACCTTCCTTCAAAGGGGAGAATACACCCCCTCTTTCGACATGGACAAAAAATGGAGCTTCACGCCATTGGCAAAAGCAGGAGATAAGGTGATGGCAGGCAGCTGGCTGGGCGAGGTCAAAGAGAACAACATTCCCCACAAGATCATGGCGCCCTTCAAACTGGAGGGGCAGCATACGCTGAAATCCGTAGCCGAAGCAGGGGAGTATGCGGTAAAGGACACCATAGCTGTGCTTACGGACAGCCGCGGGGAAGACATCCCCGTAACCATGGCCCAAAAATGGCCGGTGAAAAAGGCCGTGAAAGCCTATCAGAACAAACCCCGGCCTTTCAAGCTGCTGGAGACCGGAGTGCGCACCATCGACACCCTCAACCCCATCGTGGAGGGAGGCACAGGCTTCATCCCCGGCCCTTTCGGCAGCGGCAAGACCGTCATGCAGCAAGCCATCTCCAAGCAGGCCGAGGCCGACATCGTGATCGTTGCCGCCTGCGGCGAGCGGGCCAACGAAGTGGTCGACCTGTTCACCGAATTCCCCGAACTGGACGACCCCTGGACCGGGCGCAAGCTCATGGAGCGCACCACCATCATCGCCAATACCTCCAATATGCCGGTGGCCGCCCGCGAAGCATCGGTATATACCGCCATGGCCATCGCCGAATATTACCGCTCGATGGGCCTCAAGGTGCTGCTGCTGGCCGACTCCACCTCCCGCTGGGCCCAGGCCCTGCGCGAAATGTCGAACCGCATGGAAGAGCTGCCCGGCCCCGACGCCTTCCCCATGGACCTCCCGGCCATCATCTCCAACTTCTACTCCCGCGCCGGCATCGTCTACCTCAATAACGGGCAGACCGGCTCCATCACCTTCATCGGCACCGTTTCTCCGGCCGGCGGAAACCTCAAAGAGCCCGTCACGGAATCGACCAAAAAGGTCGCCCGGTGCTTCTACGCCCTTTCCCAGCAACGGGCCGACAGCAAGCGCTACCCCGCCATCGACCCCATTGAGAGCTATTCCAAATACCTGGAGTACCCCGAATTGCAGAAAGCCCTCAACGAACAGATCGCTTCGGACTGGATCGGCCAGGTGGAACGGCTGAAGAACATCCTGCTGCGGGGCAAAGAGGCCGCCGAACAGATCAACATCCTCGGAGATGACGGCGTGTCCATAGATACACACCTGACCTTCTGGCGGTCGGAAGTGGTAGACGAGATCATCCTCCAACAGGACGCCTTCGACCCGGTGGATGCCCGCACTCCCATGCAAAGGCAGAAATACATGGCCGAAAAGGTGCTGAGCGTAACCGACACCAACCTGTCTTTCAGCTCCTATGAAGAGGTCAACCCTTATTTCAAACGGGTGATCTCGACCCTCAAACAGATGAACTACTCAGAGTTCGAATCCGGGCAATTTAAACAGTACGAAGAAGAACTGGCCCAGATCCTTGAAGAAAGAAAAACCGCCTGATATGGAAACCAGAGCTTTTCAGCGCATTTATACCAAGATAGGCCAGATCACCAAGGCCACCTGCACCGTTCAGGCCACCGGGGTCGGATACGAAGAACTGGCCATGGTGGCGGGCAAGGCGGCGCAGGTGGTCAAGATCATCGAAGACCAGGTGACGCTACAGGTTTTTACCGGCACCGAAGGCATCCCCACTAATGCCGAAGTGGTATTTATGGGCAAGCCCCCCACCCTGAAGGTAGGCGAAGGCCTGGCCGGCCGTTTTTTCAACGCTTACGGCCAGCCCATCGATGACGGCCCCGAGCCGGAGGGCGACGAACAGGAGATCGGCGGCCCATCGGTCAACCCGGTCAAAAGAGAGCAACCCTCCGAGCTGATCACCACCGGCATCGCCGGCATCGACCTGAACAACACCCTGGTGACCGGCCAGAAGATCCCCTTCTTTGCCGACCCCGACCAACCCTTCAACCAGGTGATGGCCATGGTCGCCATGCGGGCCAAAGCCGATAAGATCATCCTGGGCGGCATCGGCCTGACCAATGACGACTACCTCTATTTCAAGAACGTTTTCGAGAACGCCGGCGCCCTGCACCGCATCATCAGCTTCGTGAACACCACCGAAGACCCGCCGGTAGAACGCCTCCTGGTACCCGATATGGCGCTGACCGCCGCCGAGTACTTTGCCGTCGAAAAGAACGAAAAAGTCCTGGTCCTGCTCACCGATATGACCCTCTACGCCGACGCGCTGAGCATCGTCTCCAACCGCATGGACCAGATCCCCTCCAAAGACAGCATGCCGGGCTCCCTGTACAGCGACCTGGCCAAGCTCTACGAAAAGGCCGTTCAGTTCGAGGCCGGCGGGTCGATCACCATCATCGCCGTGACTACCTTGTCTGGGGGAGACATCACACACGCCATCCCCGACAACACCGGTTACATCACCGAGGGCCAGCTCTTCCTGCGGCGGGACACCGAGATCGGCAAGGTGATCGTCGACCCTTTCCGGAGCCTGTCGCGCCTCAAGCAGCTGGTCATCGGCAAAAAAACGCGGGCCGACCACCCCCAGGTGATGAATGCCGCCGTGCGGCTCTATGCCGACGCCGCCAACGCCCGCACCAAACTGGAAAACGGGTTCGACCTGACCGATTACGACGAGCGGGCCCTGGAATTCGCCAAAGCGTATTCCGAACGCCTCCTGGCCATAGATGTGAACATCGGCCCTGAAAAAATGCTGGATGTGGCCTGGGAACTGTTCGCCAAATACTTCTCCCAGGCTGAGGTGGGGATGAAACAGGAACTGATGGATAAGTATTGGCCTGATAAGGAAGATTGAGGGTGGACGGATGGCTTGCGAACAGCGAACGGCGAATTCCGAACAGCGCCTGATTCCACCCATACCCGTACACCGTACACCCCCCGGGATCGCTCCGGGCGTACACCGTACACAGCCTTCCGGCAGGATACTGAACTGTATACAACACCGAAACCAAAATTCCGGCCTCCGGCCGAAAAGGACCAAAGAACATGGCCATAAAGTTTCAATACAACAAGACCTCTCTTCAGGAGATGAACAAGCAGCTTCGGATCCGGGAGAATGCCTTGCCCATCCTCAAGAACAAGGAGTCGGCCCTGCGGGTAGAGGTCAAAAAGGCCCGGTATGAAGCGGAGGAAATGGAACGCCTGCTGGCCGAAAAGATGGCCGCCCAGTCAGACATGGACCGGCTGTGGGAAGAATTCGACACGGAGCTGATCGAAGGCGCCGGCGTAGAGATCGTTGCCCGGAAAGTGGCGGGCGTGAGCGTGCCGGAACTGGAGAAGGTAACGCTCCGGCAGCAGCCCTTCAGCCTGTACAGGCGGCCGGCCTGGTTTCCCGCCGGCATGGAGCTGGTGAAAGAGCTGGCGGCTATTGCCATCAAAAAAAAGGTATTTTACCGGAAAATGGAGATTCTGGACCACGCCAGGCGGAGGACGACCCAAAAGGTGAACCTCTACGAAAAAGTACAGATCCCCGAATACGAAGACGCCATACGAAAGATCAAGCGCTTCCTGGAGGATGAGGAGAACCTGGCGAAGTCGGCCCAGAAGATCGTCAAAAAACGCCAGGAGGAGAAAAGCGGACTGGCCTGACAAGTGGCGAATACTAGACTTTGGACGTGCAGCCATTTTAAGTCGGAAGTGGGACCGTCTGGTCAGCCGGTTAAAAAGTCGGAAGTCGGAATTTGGGCCAGAATGGGCGCTCAACGCCTTCTTTTCCGCCTTCCGCCT
>JAGFJE010000759.1 GCA_024103175.1 Phaeodactylibacter sp. | reverse complement strand
CTTACCGATGTGCTCGATAAGCTGGAGGCCGGCATCGACGCCGACGCCGCCGGCGTTCAGGAAGCCCTCGACCTGCTCAGCAAGATCCCCAACCTGGAACTGGACAATACCGACCGCAACCGCACCTCGCCCTTTGCCTTTACCGGCAACAAGTTCGAGATCCGTATGGTCGGCTCCTCCATGAACTGCGCCGCGCCGATGACGGTGATGAACACCATCGTCGGCCGCCAGCTGATGGAATTCAAAGCCGAACTGGATGAGCTGATGGAGCAGGGAACAGACAGGGATGAGGCCATCCTGTCCATCCTCAAGCGTTACATCGCCGAGTCCAAACCCATCCGCTTCGAAGGCGACGGCTACAGCGAAGAGTGGAAGGACGAGGCCGCCCGCCGGGGGCTCGGCAATACGCCCAATACGCCGGATGCCCTGGGCGCTTACCTGTCGGCCGCATCCATCGAGCTATTCACTTCCAGCGGCGTATTCACCGAGCGGGAAATGCATGCCCATTACGACGTGATGTGCGAAAACTACATCCTCAAACTGCAGATCGAAAGCCGCACCCTGGGCGAAATGGTGGTCAACCACATCCTGCCCGCGGCCATCGTCTATCAAACTCAGCTGGCCGACAACATCCTCAAACTGAAAGAGATCGGCCTGCCGGAAAGTGCCTACGAAGCCCAACTGGATGTCGTTAAACTCATCTCGGAGAACATCGCCAACATCAAGCTGGCCGTCAACCAGATGACCGACGTGCGCAAAAAGGCCAACGCCCGCGAGGATGCTACTGCCAAGGCCAAGGCTTACTGCTATGACGTCAAACCCCTGATGGAAGACATACGCACCTACGCCGACCGCCTGGAATACCTGGTTGATGACCGGGAGTGGCCGATGATCAAGTACCGGGAACTGATGTTTGTGCGGTAACTCAACCTGCTGGGTTTTGGGGTTGGGCCTGATTTGGCTTGGCTAACTCGCCAGCGCCTGCCTACCCGCCTACCTGTCGGCACAGCTGGTGGGCAGGTTTATCAGGGGCTTAATTGCATGGCTTGCGAAATGTCGTGCCTTTCTGTCCCGGTTGGTTGCGCATTTCACAGGGTTGGCGGAGTAATCATTTTCGTTTATCTTTATCGCCATGAAAAAACTACCCATTGGCATACAGGATTTTCGGGTACTTCGTGAGGGAGAATATCTTTATGTAGACAAGACGGAATTGATCCATCGCCTGGTAGATTCAGGAAAATACTATTTCTTATCCCGCCCGCGCCGTTTCGGGAAGTCCTTGTTGGTCAGTACGTTGCGAGAACTGCTTCTGGGGAATAAAGAGCTGTTCGAAGGGCTATGGATCGAGGGGCGTCACGACTGGCAGCCTGGCCCGGTCATCCACATCGCGTTCAACAACCTGGATTATCGAAACCTGGGGTTGGAAGCAGTTATTGCCGAACACCTTCAGAAGGTGGCGGCAGCCTACGAATGTGAGATACAGGGGCGCAGTTCCAAACAGCTTTTTCAATCGCTTATCGAAGAACTAAGCAAGAAGGGAAAAGTAGCCCTGCTCATTGACGAGTACGACAAGCCCATCATCGATTTCCTCGACGACTTGCCAAAAGCGCAGGAAAACCGGGATATTCTCAAAAATTTCTATTCGATCATCAAAGAGGCGGACCGTTACCTGCGCTTTGTTTTCATC
Organism: Phaeodactylibacter sp.; assembly: GCA_024103175.1. Taxonomy (GTDB): domain Bacteria; phylum Bacteroidota; class Bacteroidia; order Chitinophagales; family Saprospiraceae; genus JACJXW01. The sequence goes on along the minus strand of JAGFJE010000759.1, from coordinate 3,217 downwards.
ACCGGGGTGTCCAAGTTCAGTAAGGTTTCTATCTTTTCTGACCTGAATAACCTAAGGGATATAACGGTCGGGCGCCAGTTCAATGCTCTGGCGGGATATACCCAGGAGGAACTGGAAGCGTACTTCGAAGAGCGGATCAATAGTATGGCGGAGGAGTTCGGTGAATCCCGGGAGGCAATGCTGGGCCTCATTCGCGAATGGTACAACGGCTATAACTGGACGGGGAAGGAGCGGCTCTACAACCCTTTCTCTATCCTCAATTTCTTCGAAGGCGGCCAGTTTCAGAACTTCTGGTTCGCTACCGGCACGCCCACTTTCCTGATGAAGGTGCTGCGCGCCGGCTGGCATTATCAGCTGGAGAACCTGGACGCCGGATCCATTCTCCTGGATTCCCTGCAGATCGAAGATCCCGACTACCGGGCGCTCCTGTTCCAAACCGGGTATCTGACCATCCTGGGGCAGCCGGCGTATAATGTGTATACGCTCGGGTATCCCAATAAAGAGGTGAAAGACTCCTTGTTACAATACCTGGTCGGCGCCTTTGCGCATCGGAGCGAGGGAGACGCCGCCCCGGCTGTCCTTCAGCTGAAAAATGCCCTGGTGCGTAACGACCTGCCTCAATTCTTCAAACAATTGGATGGCCTTTACGCCAGTATTCCCGAGCGTATCTTCCGGGAAAAAACGGAGGCGGCTTACCATTCGGTTTTGTACACGGCTCTGAGCCTGTTGGGCTTTCACATCCGCTGCGAGGTGGCCACCGGGGAGGGGTATGCCGATGCGGTTATCGAAACCGGCACACATATTTACATCATGGAATTCAAAGTCGGCCGTTCCCCCCAGGAGGCCTTGAACCAGGTGCGGGAGCGGCGCTACGCCAAAGCTTTTCAGGCGGACGAGCGGGAGGGGCTGCTGGTGGGCGTCAGCTTCAGTACGGAATTTAAGGGGGTGGCAGAGTGGGAAATGGAGGCCATATAGATCTCATTTAACATCTACCGTCCTTTTTATAATCTCCTCATTTCAGTAACTTGGGGCCGCCGGAAGGCGGTTATTCGGGGTTCGGAGTTTGCTTTTCGCATCATTGACCCCCGGCAGCCGAATACCGAACAACCGAATACCGAATACCGAACAACCGAACAACCGAACAACCGCACCAACATGCCCACCCGCCGCCTTGCCGCTATAATGTTCGCCGATATTGCCGGCTATACGGCCATGATGCAGGCCGACGAGGCCGATGGCCTGCGCCGCCTCAAGCACTTCCGGGCGGTCATGGGGGAAAGTGTCGGCAGGCACCAGGGGAAAATCCTGCAGCACTATGGGGACGGCAGCCTGGTCCTTTTCGACAGCGCCGTCGAGGCGGTGGCCAGCGCCAAGGAAATGCAGCTCACTCTGCTCAAGGAACCCAAGGTTCCCCTCCGCATCGGTATCCATATCGGCGACATCATTACCGAGGGAGATTACATTTACGGGGACGGCGTCAACCTGGCCTCCCGGGTGGAGTCTTTGGGCACCCCCGGCTCCATACTGATCACCGAGCGGGTGATCCATGACCTGCGCAACCATCCTCAATTCCAGCCGGTCTCCCTGGGGAAGTTCGAATTTAAGAATGTGGCCGAACCGATGGAAGTATTTGCCCTGGCCGATACGGGCATCACGGTGCCCCGGCAGAGCGAGCTTTCGGCGCGGCCCAAGGTGAAGCCTTCTCGCCGCAAAATCACAGGCGGCGGCCGCCCGGCGGCGTTTTGGATAGCGGTGGCCGTCGGAATCGCCATTATCCTGGGGGCCGGCGCTTCCTTTTTGTGGTTGAGGCAGCAGGAGGCGCCCCTGGCGGCGGAGGCGGCCATTCCCGGCCGCTCCATTGCCGTCCTGCCGTTCCGCGACCTCAGCCCGGATGGCGGGCAGCAGTACTTCGGCGACGGCATTGCCGAGGACATCCTCAACGCTCTGGCCCAGGTCAGGGCCCTGAAGGTGGCCGGGCGCACCTCCTCCTTCTCCTTTCGGGGCAGCGAATCCAGCATGCAGGACATCGGGCGGAAGCTTGGGGTGAATACGGTACTGGAGGGGAGCGTGCGCAGGGCCGGCGAGCAGGTGCGGGTCACCGCCCAATTGGTAAGCACCGAGGACGGCTACCAGCTCTGGTCGCAGCGTTATGACCGCGACATCACCGACATTTTCGCCATCCAGGATGAGATCGCCCGGGCGGTGGCCGACAACCTGAAGGTCATCCTGCTCAACGGCGGCATACAGCCCCTGACCGACGCCCCCGAAGCTTATGAGTGGTACCTCCGGGGGCGGCACATGCTCAGCCAGCGCTCCGAAGGTTCGGAGGCGGCCGTGGAGTTCTTTCGCCGCGCCATCAGCATCGACCCCGATTTTGCCGCCGCCTATGCCGGCCTGGGCAACGCCTACCTGTGGCTGGGCTGGAGCAATACCCTGCCTTCCCGCGATGCTTTCCCTCAGGCGCGGCGCTTTGCCGAACAGGCCTTGCAGCGCGACAGCACCCTGGCCTACGCGCATGCTATCCTCGGTTCGGTGAACCTGTGGTTCGACTGGGAATGGACAGATGCCTTTGCTTCCCTGGAGCGGGCCGTTTCCCTCAATCCTTCCGAGGCCGGCGCTTACCTCGACCTGGGCTGGTACTACGCCGTATCCGGCCGGTTCGCCCTGGCCATCGCCAATATGGAGAAGGCCACCGCCATCGACCCCCTCAACCTGGAATACAACATCGACCTGGCCGACATTTACCGGATGGAAGGAAACTACGCCCGCGCCCGGGAGATCGGCCTGGCCATGCAGGAACTTTATCCCGACAACAGCGAGGCGCCGTGGATACTCGGCCTGATCGATTATACCCGGAAGGATTACCCCTCAGCGGTGAATTACTTCCGGGAGGCCGTCCGCCTTTCCGGTGGGGAGGCCTGGTCGGAAATGCACCTGGCCATGGCCCTGGCAAAAGCGGGCCAACGGAAAGAAGCCCAACTGTTGCTGAAAAAACTGGAAGCTTCCGAGCAGGTGGAAGAGGCCGCCCATGTGGAAATGGCGCCTGTCTACTGGAACCTGGGCCAAAAACAGGCCGCCCTCGCATGGCTGGAGCGCTCCTACGAATGGCACGCCAACTGGATGATCTCGCTGCGGATGGACCCGCTCTGGGCGGAGATGAGAGGGGAAGGGCGGTTTGAGGCGCTGGTGGAGAGGATGGGGTTTCCGTGAGGGAGTG
>JAGFJE010000711.1 GCA_024103175.1 Phaeodactylibacter sp. | reverse complement strand
GCAGGATACCTCGCGGTGGGCGCCGTGGCCTTCCTCACCGGCTGGATCGCCGCCGAATACGGCGCCCGCCCCTACCCTTTCTACCTGGGCATCGGCTTCGCCCTTGTCGGCCTGCTGAGCAGCTGGTTGCTCGTAAAAGACACCGAACACCATGTAGCGCTGGAGACAGAGAAAAGCGGCAGGGAAGCGCTGGAAAATATATTCCGGGCAACCACCTGGAAAGACAACAACCTGGGGTCCATCACCCAGGCCGGGCTGGCCAACAACCTCAACGACGGCATGGTTTGGGGCATATTGCCCATCCTGCTGGCCTCCCGGGATTTCGGCCTGGAAGACATCGGCAAGATCGTCGCTCTCTACCCCATCGTCTGGGGGCTGGGGCAATTGGTTGCCGGCAAACTTGCCGACCACCTCGATAAAAAGAAGATGCTGTTCTGGGGGATGCTGCTCCAGGCCGGCGCCCTTTTTTTGATGATCCCCGCGATTACCTTTGTCCAGTTCGCCGCGCTTTCCGTCCTGTTGGGCATAGGCACCGCTGTTGTATATCCCACCTTCCTGGCGGCCATTGCCGACTATTCTCCCCCGCAGCAGCGGGCGGAAAGCATCGGGGTGTTCCGCCTGTGGAGAGATATGGGGTATGCCGTCGGCGCCCTGCTTTCGGGCATAGTGGCAGATGCCATGGGCATCGAATGGGCAATTGGCGTGATCGGAGGGGTGACGCTGGCATCGGCGTTGATCATCCGGGTGAGGATGGAGGGAAGAGATGAACCGTAAAAGGTAAAACCGCGAAACCGCAAAATGTAAAAGTAAGCGTTTATCCCTTCAGCCCTCTACTTTGGGAGCCCTTTATCATTTTACATTTTGCGGTTTTCCCCCTCAACAACACCCGCCCTTTCCTTCCCGCTGTACCGGTGGGCAGGCCACCGAACCGTAGGAGCAGAACACGCAGCAATCGCCGGCTTTGGGGCGGAGGACGGCACGGCATTTTGCACATTCGTAAAAATACAGGCAGGCATCCTCCGGCATTTTTTCCTCTTTCTGATGGCCGCAGTGCGGGCAGGTAAGAATAGAATTGAGCTTGACAACGCCTTCCATAATGCTGTTCTTCTGGCCGAAACAAGATAAAAAAATTTGTGAATTCCTGATCGACATCTGCAAAAAATCATTGTTTAAACATTGAAATTTGTTTATTTTTACATTCGTAACCTGCCGCCCTGCCGGCGGTAATTTCAATTATGCATCAAAAATTCACAAGCCATGGACCGCAAGAACTTTCTCAAGAAGGCAGCCCTGAGTACAGCGGCAGCATTAACCGGCAGTTCCCTTCTGAAGGCCAACAGCCGGCCGGAAAGGAGCACCTATGACAAGCTCATGGAGCAGGTAGGCTTCAACCATTTACCCAACAATGAGATCAAGGGCATGAAAACGGTATTGCACAAGGCGTCCACCAGAGGCCATGCCGACCACGGCTGGCTGAATACCCACCACACGTTCAGCTTTGCCAATTACTACAACCCGGAGCGCATGCACTTCGGCGTGCTGCGGGTGCTGAACGACGACATCGTAGCTCCCGGGCGCGGCTTCGGCAGGCACCCTCACGACAACATGGAGATCATTTCCATTCCTCTGGACGGAGACCTCGAGCACAAAGACAGCATGGGCAACGTGGCTGTCATCAAACAGGGCGACGTGCAGGTGATGAGCGCCGGCACGGGCATCTACCACAGCGAGTACAACAAGAATAAGGATAAGAATGTGAAATTTCTGCAGATCTGGCTATTCCCCAACCGGCGGAATGTCACTCCCCGCTACGATCAGATCACGCTCAAGACGCAACAACTGAAAAACCAGTTCTTCCAGATCCTCTCCCCCAATCCCAACGACGAAGGCGTCTGGATACACCAGAACGCCTGGTTCCACATGGGTAACCTGGAAAAGGGGTGCGAATTGCCTTACGCCATCAAGGCTCCGGGCAACGGCCTGTACGCCTTCGTCATCAGGGGAAGTGTCACCATCGCCGGGCAGAGCCTCGATGCACGGGACGGATTCGGCATCTGGGATACGGAGGAAGTCACGGTCAAAGCGGACAGCGACGCTCAGGTATTGCTGATGGATGTGCCGATGCAGATGGGGTGATTCGGGATTTTTACCCGGCTGCCCCCCGACAAATGTCGGAGAAGACGGGCGGGGTTCGGGGATTTAGGGTCCGTCTTTGAAGGATGACGCACAGGCGGTGAAAGGGCAATCAGGTAAGGGAGTTTTTAGAAATGGGTGTCTTTTTATGGGTAGCCGTCTAAAGTTGGACACTATTGATAGCCAGGAGGGTGCGGAACGTCCCAAGTCATTCCGACTTCCGACTTCCGACTTCCGACTTCCGAACCGCGCCTCAGGTAAACTCCCTCGGCTCCCGTTCCTCTATCACTTCCTTCCGCCTTTCGTATTCTTCCCGGGAGATCTCTCCTTTAGCGTAGCGATTTTTGAGGGACTCCAGAGGCCTTTCAATCTGTTGATCGGGATATAAGGGATTATTTTTTCTCCTTCGCGTGAAATACCACGCACCGGCGATAACGGCAATAATTACAACGAGCCATAAAAACATCATGGTTGAATTGGTTTAAGTTAAAAAAACAAGGAGCCCGGGGAGTGGGTCAGCTGCCGCTGCCTCTCATCCCCATGTCTTCGACGTCCATACCCTGTTCCTGCATCATCTGCATGGTGGACTGCAGGCAGTCATCACTCATCATGCCTTTCTGATGCATCATCTGCATCATACTGCCCATCATCTGGCCGTCCTGCATCATCTGGCCCATGGCGTTGGGGTCCTCTCTCATCATGTTCATCATGTGGCCGCCTTCCATCATCCAGTTACGCATACCCGGGTGGTTCTGCATCATCATGGACCCATGCTGGCTGGCCATCATCTGGTCCATAAATTCAGACATCATCTGATCGTCTTCAATGATAGCGGAGTAGACCTCGTTCCGGGTTTCCGGATTTTCCATCATGGCTTCCACGTTGCCTGTCTGATAACAACTGCTAAGCAGCATGGCCAGGATGGCGGCGGAAAAGATCATCAACTTTTTCATAATGTATTTTTGTTTGTTTTCAAATATCACTGCTCCGTTTATAGAAGGTATCAGGCTGGCCTGATGTTCGGCGGCATCATCCCTGAAGGCATTTTCACCGCAAACCACTTACGGAGCCCCGGCATTTTATTATCTTGTCAAAACTAAGCCATCGTTTTCATGACCCACCGGCCCATATTACACCAGCTTGCCTTTCTGCTCCTGGCCTGTCTGCTCGCAGGGGGCCATAAAGCGGCTGCACAAGCCGGCCCTCATGCCTCATTACCCCCTTTATTCGCCTACCGGAACGGCAGGATCTTAACCTTTTCCGAAGACAACCAATTCTGGCCGGCATTCCAGGACAGGCAGGGATTCCTTTGGGGGACGGATCAATACAGGTTGGGGAAAGTGGCCCGTTACGACGGATATGAAGTGGAAGCATTTCCCCTTGCCCCGTCTGATACAGCAGGGGTGCAATGCCTGGGGGAGGTGCAGTTTTTTCCCGATTCCGAAGGAAAGATCTGGCTGGCCATCGACTGGTGCGGGCTGGACCGCTATGATCCGGAAACGGGCCGGTTCGAGCATTTTAACGACGATATATTTGCCGTGAGGA
>JAGFJE010000697.1 GCA_024103175.1 Phaeodactylibacter sp. | reverse complement strand
CCGTTCACTTTTTCGTAGGCATGGGCGACGCCCTCCTGCGGGTGGGGGCCATCGGTGACGGTGCTGTTGTCCATGCCGGCGGGTAGCATGATCTCCTCGCGGATGTAATCCTGCCATTTCCGGCCCGCCGCCTGCTCGATGATGAGGGCCAGGCCGTTGAAGGCGGGGTTGGAGTATTCGAACTTTTCCCCTGGCTCGAAGTTCAGCGCCTGCGCCCGTTTGATGGGCTCCCAGTTCTCCCGGTCTTTGGCGGTGAGGTAGAAAATGCTGTCCTCCTCCGTCTTCCGCAGGTCGGGCAGGCCGGAAGTGTGGGCAAGCAGGTGTTTGACCTTTACTTTCCGGGCGATCTCCGGGTTGTCGAAATCAGGGAAGTATTTAGGCAGGCTGTCTTCCAGCGACAGGGCGCCCGCATCCCGTAGCTTGAGGATGCCGTAAGCCACAAAGGTCTTGCTGACGGAACCGGTATTGAAGAGGGTGTTGGGCGTGATCTTTTCGCCGGTTTCCAGGTCCGCCAGGCCGTAGCCTTTGGCGAAGAGGATGCTGTCGCCTTTCATAACCAGAATGGCGCCGCCCGGTTCGTTTTCGGGCAGTTCGCTCCGGAAAAGAGCATCTATCTCTGAGGCAAAGCTGGTAGACGGAGGAGCTTTTTTGCAGGCCCAGAATAAGGTGGGTAGAGCGAGAAAAAACAGGAAGTACTTCATGTTCTGTCGTTTATAGTTTTTAACCATACCGGATCAGCCGCCCCGGTTCATGCTTGTCTTTGCCCCGTCTTCTGTGAAGTACGGGGTTCTGCCGGGGAAAGATACAGGAATCACCCCTCCTCCACCGTATACAACCGCATTGCCGTGGCCTTGCCCCTCAGTTCTACTTCCCCGATCGCCCGTTCCCGGAAGCCGGAGGCCGGCAGGTTCAGTTGGGCCAGCAGGCTTTCCGACAACAGGATATCTACCCCAGCTCATTACACTTCGACTGTATGCGGGCGGCGGTATTGAGCACATCACCGGAATGGGCAATATCCCGTTTGATGACGCCGATCTCACCGGTTACTACGGTGCCGCAGTGCAGGCCCACCTTGAAGGAAGGAGAAACGCCGTACTTCTGCTGATAATGCGGTACTTTTCCCCGTATAGACCTCAGGGCCTCGAAAAAGGCATGGATGCAGTTGTTGTCCCTGAGCCCTTTGTCCAGGGGCCAGCTCACCACGATCTCATCGCCCACGTATTGATAGGCCTCTCCTTTGGTGGCCAGGATAGCGGGCGTGACATCCTGGAAAAAATCCTTGACGAACTCGAAGTACTGAACTTCTTCCAGCTGCTCGGCAATGGTAGTGGAGGAGCGGATGTCGAGGAACAGGAAGCCCGCCAGGAAGCCGGCAATAAAAACGGCCGGCACACTGGATTGCACCAGAATGAGATAGGTTCTCATACCGGGCGAGACATTGTAGCTGGCCAGTATCGCAAATTCATAGGAGGCCTGAAAAAAGGCGACGGCCGCCCACAGGGAAGCGATTAGGAAGGCGCTTCGGAGCCTGTTTCGGAGCTTCTGTTTTTTCAGGTATGTTGTATCTGAACTCATTCTTTGTAAATTCCCACCAGTATGTTTTTCGAACCGGGCATTATGCTATCCCCAATCCACCCAGCACCTCCAGTTCCGTCCCCCCTTCCGGCTTTCCGTCGAGCAGGGGCATGGCCTGGAGGATCAATGCCTGCACGGCCTTGTCTTTTAAGGAATTGCTGTGGCTCTCTTTGCTGTCCCACACTTCGGTGACCCAGATGGTGTCCTCATCCTTCGCATCCTTGCCAATGATATACAGGTGGCAGCCTTGGACGGTGCGCAACAGCTCGGCAGCCTGCAGCAGGATGACGGCCAGTTCATTGCCTTTGCCGGGTTGGGCTTTCAGTTTTCCGTAACGTCCGTATTGAGTCATGGCGTCGCTTTTTGGTGATCAGGCAGATAACAGATTGAGAACGGTTGCAAAGGGCGAAATTAGGAAAAAACAGAGGCATTATGCAGTAAAGAAGCCGCCTTCCCCTTAAGTCAAACAGGAAAAAGCGGCTTTTCTTACTTGTACAACTTCACATCAATCCCTTCTTTTTCCATCAATTCGATCCCATAGTTCCGGATCTGGTTCACGATAGGAATCGCAGACTTCCCCTTTTCGGTAATGCTGTACTCTACCTTCGGCGGAACCACCGCATATACTTCGCGGTGGATGAAACCGTCCTCCTCCAGTTCCCGCAGCTGGGTGGTCAGCATTTTGTCGGAAATGTGGGCGATGGACCGCTTCAGCTCTCCGTAGCGGTATATCTTATCTTTCAGGCGCCACAGGATCGGCATTTTCCAGGTGCCGCCCAGCCGGCCCATGGCGAATTCTACCGGATTATAGTAGACTTTTCCTTTGTAAATGAAATCAGGCATGGCGTAAGTTTTTGATCGTCAGTATACTTTCAAAAAGGTTAGTATAGAACTTTTGAGTGAGTATCTGTACAAAGGTAGGTTTTGGGCATACCTTTGTCAACGAATTTCTAATCAAATACTATTTTCCATGAAGAGCATTCAAATATTTTTGACGATTGGACTTTTGTTTTCAGCCCTGTTCAGCCAGGCGCAACGTAATGGCCATTCTGCAGAAAGTGGAGTAAAGGAAGAGCAACGCTATGTCCATGCCCATGGAATGCCCTACAAAGGCAAAATACTGATGGTGGCCAGCAGCCCCGCCGTTTCTAAACAGACCGGATGGCCCATCGGCTTCTGGGCGGCAGAACTGACCCACCCCCTGCACGTCTTTCAGGAAGCGGGCTATGAGGTGGAGCTGGCGTCTACCGAAGGAGGCGAGATCAAAATGGATGTCTATTCCGACCCCACTCACGAAAGCGGGTACGCGGCCCACGATGTCATTACCCTGGGGTACATGCAGCAGGGCTGGTTCAGCGAGATGCTGGCCAATACCAGAAAGCTGGCGGAGGTAAACCCGGATGATTACGACGCCATCTTCCTGGTGGGCGGCCAGGCGCCGATGTACACCTTCCGGGGCAATCGCGATCTGGCAAAACTCTTTGCCGGTTTCTACGAATCCGGAAAGCCCAGCGCGGCAGTCTGCCATTCCACCACGCTTTTGCTGGAGGCGGAAGGATCGGACGGCGAACTGATCGTAAAGGGCAAAACGTGGACGGGTTTCGCCAATTCGGAAGAGGATTACGCCGACCAGGCCGTAGGGCAGAAGATACAGCCCTACCGCATCGAGGATGAGGCCCGGAAAATTTCCGGCACCACCTTCAAGGTGGCGGATGCTTTTTCTTCCTACGCGATCGCCGACGGCAACCTGATCACCGGGCAGCAGCAGAACTCCGGCGCGGCGGCGGCGCGGATGGCCGTTCAGCAATTGAGCCGGCAATAAAACCTCAATGGGAGCTGTCTCTTAGTCAGCGCGCTGTTCTTTTCGGCGCTCCTGAGGCAGCTTCCCCTCTTTTCAGATGAAGATGAACTACATCACTTGCACCCTTCTGGCCTTCCTGCTGTCAGTCATGGCCATGCCCGCGCACGGCCAAAGCCTGGAGCTGATGGCCGGCCACAAACGGATCTTCGCCGATGCGCAATGGCTAAATTTCATGGATGCCGGAAACCGGTATTCGATCTTCAGCCGGACGCGGGCCACGGTAGATTACGACAATAACACGGACCTGTTTACCGGCGCCTACCTGAACTACACCAGCCGCATCGGCATCGGCGCCAGCATCGTTGGAAAAATAGCGAGTGGCGGCGCCGGCGCCGACGCCGGGATCCATATCTTCAAGGCCAAACCCACCTGGATGTTGTTCGGCCTGGCGTCGGTAGGGCTGAAAAGCGAACTGGAATACAGCTGGTTTTCCATCTTCCGGTATACGCCGCCGCTGGGCGGGCAGTGGAAGCTCTACTCCAGCCTGGAGCTGTTTTCGCTATTTCGCAAAGGCGGCCACCTGGCCAGCGTCCAGCGGATCCGGCTGGGGCTGGATCATCGCGGTTTTCAGTTCGGCGCCGCTGTAAATTTAGCGGAAACCGGGCGGGAGTGGGCGGGCGCTTCGAATATCGGGGGCTTTCTGAGGAGAGCTTTTTAGCGGCTTTCCTGCGCTTCGCCGATCCGGAAGTAGCTGTCGTTCATATCCAGCGGTTCGAAGAGCTTCTCCCGCACCAGTTCCTTCCAGGTGCTCTGCTGGTGGCGGGCAACCAGATCGCCGAGCAGGGCCATGGCGGCGTTGTTGTAGGCCCA
>JAGFJE010000683.1 GCA_024103175.1 Phaeodactylibacter sp. | reverse complement strand
CGGCCATGAAATCCAGGCCGGCGAGGGCATTGTCCAACTGCCTGCCGTTGGGGGTGGAGAGCACCGGGTTGCCGGCCACCGTCACCATGGCGCGAATCTGCCCCTCGCCGGGGGTAAGCATTTCCTCTGCGAGAGCGGCGACGGGAAACTCGCCGCTGTACTCCGGCAGGCCGCTCACGCGGGTGCGGCGGCGGCCGAAGACGCCGGTCCTGCCCTTGCTGCCGGTGAAGGCGACGTGGTCGAAAGCGGGGCGGGTGAACATGGCTCCGCCCTCCCTGTCCAGGTTGCCCGTCAGGATGTTGAGCACGTTGATCAGCCACTGGCACAGGCCGCCGTAGGCCTGCGTGGAGGCGCCCATGCGGCCGTAGCAGACGGCGGAAGGGGCTTGCGCGAACTCGCGCGCCAGATGGCGGATAGTGGTAGCTTCTATGCCAATATGGGGAGCGGCGATTTCCGGGCTGAAGCCATCGGCTGTTTCCTGCACCTGTTCCAGGCCGCTGAGGATTGGCCCCAAATGCCTCAGCTTGACCCACCCTTCCCTTATAATGGTATGTATTAAAGCCAGCAGCAACAACGCATCCCTTCCGGGCCGGATAAAATGGTGGGCGTCGGCCTTTTGAGCGGTCTCAGTACGCCGCGGGTCAACTACCACCACCTTGCCACCCCGCTCCTGAATGCCCTTCAGATGGCGGGCAAAACCCGGCGCCGTCATCAGGCTGCCGTTCGACACCAGGGGGTTGGCGCCGATGATAAGCATGAAATGGGTGCGGCTGAGGTCGGGTATGGGCAGCAGGAAGCCGTGGCCGAACATTTTGAGTGCGGCGACGTGGTGCGGCAGCTGGTCGACGGAGGTGGCGCTGAAGCGGTTTTTCGTGCCCAATGCTTTGGTGAACAGCCCGGAAAAAAGCATGCTGCCCAGGTTGTGCACGTTGGGGTTGCCGAAATAGGCGCCGACGGCATCGGGGCCGTGCTTTTCCTGAACCTTCCTGAGGTTGGTAGCCACCTCATCGTACGCTTCTTCCCAACCGATGCGCTCCCAGCCGGCGGCCGTGCGCCGTACCGGGTACTTCAGGCGGTCCGGGTCCTCGTAAATATCCTGTAAGGCCACCGCCTTGGGGCAGATGTGGCCCCGGCTGAGGGGGTCCTTTTCATCGCCTCGGATGGACAGGACTTTGCCGTCCTCGTGTTCGATGGCCAGGCCGCAGATGGCTTCGCAGAGGTTGCAGGCTCGGTAGTGGGTGGGCATGGGGGTAAATGGTTTAGATGCTAAATGTAAGCATTTTATTGGGGTGTGCCCAAAGGAAAAGCATGGCGCTCTCGATTCATGAGGTCGCTCCGGAAAGTCCGTGGGCAGAAATATGTCGAAATAAGAAATACGTGGAAACACTTTGGGCAGAATGATATTTCAAAATGTTTCGAAATATTTCTATCGTATTTCGGCCATGGGCAACGCTTGGACTTTCCAGAGCAGCCTCATTCATACAGAAATATGGTTGCCCTTTCACAGGCCAATATTTTTTAGATGAAGAATTCACGGGCTGGCTTCCTTTGATGCTTTGGGCCACATCTGGCGAAAGCGCAATTTGGAATATTCGGGAGGAGGCCAGCCTTTTGTATTGGATATGAGCGAATGGCCCGCCGGTTTTCACCCGCTGTTTTGAGTAACGGGAATTTGGCACTATTTTTATTACGGACGCGGGATTCACTTGGCCAGCACAGGCAGAGTGGAGACGGGAGGGGAAAGTAGGCGTAAAATTTCGAAATAACTATATGAAATGATAGACAACAAGCTCTTAGCAACCCCACCAATAGCTGAATCATGAAGGCCCTGCTATGTACCACCCTTCTAATGCTGAATTTTGCCTGCCTTTGGGGGCAAAGGCCCGTCCGAAGCTTTCGGACTTTTGATAGGACAAACGGATTGTCTGCTAATGCTGTTTATTGCTTAATTCAGGATAAGCGAGGCTTCCTATGGGCTGGTACTGATAACGGGGTATATCGCCATGACGGGAATTCCTTCAAAGCATTTCAGCCTGACCTGAGAGATTCGCTTAGCCTGAACAATCAGAGGGTTTATAGCTTAATGGAGGATGTACATGGATATATTTGGGTTGTTACTAACCAAGCCAATCAGCGTTTTGATCCTGAAAAGGAAATATTTGAACCTTTCCGCGATGAAGAATGGGCTGGTTTCATAAGGCGAACAGGCCTGGAGGCCTGGCTCAAACCTCCGGTGTGGCAGATAAATGGCCGCCTGGGAGACGGCCTGTTTGTTGAGAAAGACTTGGTGAGTTCCAGGCCCGTCTCTGTCCTGGAGCGGTCAAATGGAGAAATCTGGATAGCCTCCAAAGAGGGAATCCAGGTCTCTGTCACTGAGTCGAATACAACAAGTAAATTTCCTCCCCATGGTAGTACATTGGATACCAATCTTTTTAAAGATATCCTTTTGCTGGTAGAGGAGCCTGGCGGGCACATCTGGTTTACCAACCAGAAGGAGGCCTTTCGCCTGGATCCGGACCGGCATTCACTGATCCGTTTTCCGTATCAAATTACAGAACTAAATGTGCATGAGGAGTTTTTCCGTAATGCTATTCATGTGGATCGGGAAGGCAAGGTTTGGATTGGCACCATTAAGGATGGGTTGTGGATTTTTGATCCTGTCAGTGAAAATTTTTACTCCTATAAGCACAACCCTGCAGATCCAACTACCATAGCCCACGATCACGTCTTCAGCATCCTGGAGGATGATAATGGCAGAATGTGGTTAGGGACAAGAAGAGGGCTGAGTGTCTGGGACCCGCTACTTCCTGCCTTCGAAGGGCTGGACAGTAAAGAGTGGTCGCCATTGGTACATGAACTGCTTGAAACTAGTGGCCACAACCTGCTATTGGGGAGTTTTGGACGAGGCCTCACCCACGTTGGCCTGAGCACCGGAGAAATAAAACGCTTCCACGATCAGGAGCGGGGAGCGCAATACCTGCCCTCCAACTATGTCCTGAACCTTCATCGAAATGCCGGCGGTGAAATTCTGTTTTGGCTCTGCTACCCTGTCTGGGAAGTATGGACGTATGATGAATCAAATGAAAGTGTATACCCTTACCCTAAGAAAAACCTGCCTTTTGCTTTGCCAGCCTTACTGAAAGAAGCGCCCTTTCAAGATTCCAGGGGGCGCCTGTATTTTCTTCCTTTTCCTGCCGGCATGACCGGAATAGCCCGTGAGGATCTCCCCGGAATGGTCCTTTACGATCCTGCATCAGGGGCACATCAGCAATTTCAACACGGCCCGGACGATCCGCAGTCTTTGTCTACCAATGAAATCGTCCAGATATATGAGGCTTCCGATGGCCAGATTTGGATCGGCACGCACTGGGGGCTGAACCGCTTTGACCCCGTTAGCGGAAAATTTACCCGTTTTGTGGAAGATGATGGCCAGGCGGGAAGTATTTCCGAAAATAACATATCAGATATCCTGGAAGACCGCCAGGGAAACCTTTGGGTCGGGCATGGCCAAATTGGAAAAGGCGGCCTGGATATGATTCCTTTTAGTGCCATTCAGAAGGACTCCATTTATTTTTTGCAATTCCATTCGGCCAATTCAGCCCTGCTTTCCAATCATATTACATCCATGGCAACGGACGGCCGGGGCAGGCTTTGGGTAACGACCGACCCAAGGGGTGGCTATCTTTTTGATGAAAACTCCCGAAATTTCAAATCATTTCCGGCTATAGCCTCCCCTATCCGAAAGGGTGCAAGTGGTAAATTCTACGTAAAAGCAGATGAAAACCTGAGCTGGTTTTACCCGGATAGCTTAGGCGCCAACACTGTACCACCGCCTGTGTTTTTCAGCGAGATGCACCTCTTTAATCAACCGGTGCCTATAGCCGGCACTTTTGGAGATACCGCAGAGTGGCCATCACCTCTCGAAAAATCCATACTATTGACTTCCTCTATCCGCCTGCCTTATCATCAGAATGATGTGGGCTTTAGCCTTGCCACGTTGAACTATACCAATCCGGGCGACACCCGCTTTCGATACAAACTGAAAGGCCAGGATAAGGCCTGGAGGGAATTGGAAGCCGGCCATAATTTCATCAATTATACGAACCTGGATCCGGGGAAGTACCTCCTGGAGGTATGGGGTATAAATGAAGATGGTGTGGAGAGTACTGAACCGGCAAGGCTTGAAATTACCATAGTACCGCCCTGGTGGGCTGCCTGGTGGGCTTATACGCTCTATGTGCTGGCCACTGCTGCTATGCTTTCTGCCATCTATCGCTTCCAGCTGCGCCGCCGGTTAGAGCAGGTGGAAACGGCTCGGCTCAAGGAACTGGATGAGGTAAAAACGCGCCTTTACATCAACATCACCCACGAGTTCCGCACGCCACTGACCATTATCCTGGGCATGGTTGATCAATTAAAGGCCCAGGCCAGCGAGCATGCTAAAGAGGGATTACAGCTCGTCAAACGCAACGGCCGCCAACTCCTGAGGCTGGTCAACCAGATGCTCGACCTGTCCAAACTGGAATCCGGCCGGCTGCAACTGGATCTGGAGCAGGGGGATATGATCAACTACCTGCAGTATCTTATGGAATCTTTTCATTCCTATGCAGAAAGCAAAAAGATCCGCCTGCATTTTATGAATGACCTAAAGGAAAAAGAGTTTTACATGGATTATGATCCCGTCCGATTGATGCATGTGGTCTCAAACCTGCTTTCCAATGCGATCAAGTTTACGCCGGAAGGAGGGGATGTCTATTTGACGGTGGACGGCGGGACGGTGGATGGCGGACGGCAAGACGGTAGACGGTGGACGGCAGACGGTGGAGCGGTAGCCTCAAAGCTCGTTTCGGCTTCGCTCAACGAGCATCCATTGCTCATAATAAGGGTGAAAGATACGGGTATTGGTATTCCGGAGGAGAAACTGCCTTATGTTTTCGACCGTTTTTATCAGGTTAGCCCCAGCCCCCCTCAATCCCCCCAAAGGGGGGAGGTGGCCCGGGGGAGCGGGCAGCAGAACTCCTCCTCCCTCG
>JAGFJE010000670.1 GCA_024103175.1 Phaeodactylibacter sp. | reverse complement strand
GCGCCGAAGATGACAAAAACCTGTGGGTCCATATTGGGTTGGGTTGTTCGTTTAGAGCTGTTAGGAGGAAAAGGGGGATGCCTGATTTTATATGGCATGCCAAAGACTTGACAAGTTTCCTTTGGCGATCCGGCAGAAAAACTTGTCAAGTCTCCTTTGCGCAGGCACACAACCTATGTCTAGAAACATCTGTTAAGATAAAGGTTTACAACACCGGCAAAGTTTTTATAAAATAGCACATTTTGTGATGAAAATTGGCATCGCCGCCGATCATGGCGGATTCACCCTCAAGCAACAGCTGTTCCGCCTTCTGGAAGAAGAAGACTACCACATCACCGATTTTGGCGCCGAATCCCTCGACCTGAAGGATGATTATCCGGATTATGTCGCTCCCCTGGCCCGTGCCGTTGCTTCCGGCCTTGTCGATCGCGGCATCGCCATCTGCGGCAGCGGCGTAGGGGCGGCCATCGTGGCCAATAAGTTCAAAGGTGTAAGAGCAGCGCTCATTACGGAAACCTACTCCGCCCATCAGGGGGTAGAGCATGATCAGCTGAACCTGCTCTGCCTGGGAGGGCGCGTTATTGGACCTGAACTGGCCAAAGAGATTATCTTTGCCTTCCTGCATGCGCATTATACCGGCGAAGAACGCCATCAGCGGCGGCTGGATAAACTGGATGAGATTGAGAATGATTCCTTTAAATAAACCCACTTCTAAATTCACCCTATGAGTTCCACCTATGACTTTGGCATGATCGGACTGGGCGTTATGGGCCGCAATTTTTTACTGAACATTGCCGACCACGGCTTCTCCGCCGCCGGCCTCGACCTCGACCAGGAAAAGGCCGATGCCCTGGATGAGGAATCTGAAGGGAAGGCAGTGAAGGGTACCACCAACACTGCCGAGTTCATTGCCCTGTTGCGGCGCCCCCGAAGGATCATGCTGCTCGTTCCGGCCGGCAAGGCCGTCGACAGCGCTATCGAAGCCCTCCTGCCCCATCTCGACAATGGCGACCTCATCATCGACGGCGGCAACTCCCACTTCGAAGACACCAACCGCCGCCAGGAATACCTGAAGATGAAAGGCCTGCAATTCCTTGGCGTAGGGGTCTCCGGCGGAGCCGAAGGCGCACGCAAAGGGCCGAGCATCATGCCGGGCGGCAACGTCGAGGCCTACCAACTGGTAGGGCCCATCCTGGAGGCTGTTTCCGCCAAGGTGAACGGCGACCCCTGCGTGGCCCACCTGGGCAGCGGTTCCGCCGGCCACTACGTCAAAATGGTGCACAACGGCATCGAATACGGCCTGATGCAGCTGATCGCCGAAGCCTATGACATCCTGAAAACCATCGGCGGCCTGAGCAACGAAGAGCTGCACCAGGTTTTCAGCCTCTGGAACAAGGGCGCCCTGGAGTCCTTCCTCATCGAGATCACCGCCGACATCTTCGCCAAACGCGATCCGGAAAGCGACGGCTTCCTGGTCGACCAGATCCTCGACAAGGCCAAACAGAAGGGTACCGGGAAATGGACTTCCCAGAGCGCCATGGACCTGGGCATCGGCATCCCTACCATCGACGCCGCCGTGACCATGCGCGGCATCTCCGCCCTCAAAATGGAGCGCAAACAGACGGCGCCCCACTACATACGCGCCATCGAGGAAACGCCAGAGGTGCATAAAGAGCAGGTAATCTATCAGGTGGGCGAAGCGCTGCACTTTGCCTTCATCACCACCTACGCCCAGGGCATGCACTTACTGGCAGAAGCCTCGGAAGAGTACGGCTACGGCCTCAACCTGGAAACGGTGGCGAAGATCTGGCGGGGCGGCTGCATCATCCGCGCCGAGCTGCTGGAGATCATGCGGCAGGCCTACCAGGAACAGCCCGCCCTGCGCAACCTGCTGCTGGCGCCGGTCTTCCACGAGCCGCTCCTCCACAGCCAGCAGGCCGCGCGGGCGATCCTGAAAACAGCCATCGACTTCGGCGTGCCCACCATGGCGCTGAGCTCCGCTCTGGCCTACTTCGACGCCTTCCGCAACCCGCGCCTGCCGCTCAATCTCGTTCAGGCCCAGCGGGACTACTTCGGCTCGCATACTTATGAAAGGGTGGATAAGGAGGGGGTGTTTCATACGGAGTGGTAAAGACAGGATGACGGGATTGGGGGATTAACAGGATTTGGGCACTTTTGTCAGGGGTATTTTTCCCATTCAACCCACTTTTGAAGGTTACAATTACGATATTGTGGGAAGGAATTCGGTACGGTTCCTTTTCTGTTCCTGCCGGCTTTCCTGATGCCATCGGCAGTGTTCATGCATGTGATGTCTATAGTGAAGAGAAGAAGCCGGGGCGCCGCCGGCCACCGCTAACCGGGCAACCCTTTCTTACATTTTTGCCTGGTAACAAAGGCGGCTTTTGGCGCCCCAGCCTGCCCTGGACAGGGTGACAGGATTTATATGATTACAGGAAGCCCGGGAGGGTGGGCTGAGTGCAGCAAATCCCGTTAATCATGTACATCCTGTCATCATGTCTCCTATTGACCGATCACCAGCCGCCCACTCCCCCATCTCCCCTGCCCATCCGTAACCCGGAAGGCATACAGCCCCGCCGGCAGCCCCCTCCGCTCAAAGCGGAAGGCCGGCCCGCTAAAACGCTGCTCCCGCAACCGCCGCCCCTGGAGGCCGTACAACTCGAAAAGCCCTTCACCACCCGGCCAACCGTCCAACTGCAGCAGCGCCCATTCGCCCATGGGGTTTGGCGCCACGCTGATCCTCAGCCCGTGAATATTGGCCTGCGGCGTGAAGCTGACAAGCTCGACAAAATCATATCCCAGCGTATGGATGGTGGTATTGGTAATGATCGGCTCATTGATGTCGAAATAAATGGCGGCGCTGTTTTCGATCACCGTGCCGAGGGGCAGGCTGTCGTGATGCGCTATTTTGAACTCGACAAAGCCCTGGCTGCCTTCCAGGTTGGTGGTGCTGTCGGGCAGCAGGATGTCCTCGAAGGTGAACACGAGGATGTTGTTGCTGTCGATGTCCCAGGTATAGGGGTGGGTGGCGGGGCCGGGCCGTACGGTGGTGATGTCCAGGTGTTCGGACAGGGTGTCGCGGATGACGACCAGGAAGGCGGTGTCGTTGCCGGTGTTCTGGAACTGCACCAGGTACTCGATATCCGTGCCGGGGTAGATGTAATTTTCGGCGCCGTAGCCGCGGGGGAAGCCGTGCTTGTCGTTGGGGTCGTAAGAGCCGACGACCTCCCGGCATTCGATGTCGATGAACGGATCCGCATCGTCCAGCGCGAGCTGGTTGACGAAGCCGGTGCTGAAGCTGCCGTTGGCGTTCGTACCGCAGCCCTCCAGGACGGCCACGGGCATACTCAGGCCGGGGTGGAAAGGCTCCTGTTCCACCTCGA
>JAGFJE010000665.1 GCA_024103175.1 Phaeodactylibacter sp. | reverse complement strand
ATCCGCCCCCGCGCCTGCCGCGAATACCCCCATACGGACCGGAAGAACTTCCACCAGATCCTGGATCTCACCCTGAAGAATACGATGGTCTGCCCGGCGGCTCTCGAGGTGGTGAAACGGCTGAGGGAAGCCTTGCCGGGGTAAAGGTTGATTCGTTGCCCGTCTCCTTCGGAGCCGGGTAAAATTCGTTGATTGGTAGTCAGAACCGCCTCTCAGTACAACCTCGGCTTCGGCCCTTCCGCCTTCGTTATAGCGGTGAAGTAGAAGCGGAAGCCAACGGAGAAGTCGAACTGGTTGGTCCGGGTCATCGTCTTGGCCCTGGCGCCGCCGATGTTGGTGTCAAAATCAGAACGGGCGTAGTTGTATTTGACCAGGGTCTCGATGCCTACCGCTTCGGAAGAAAAAATCGTAAAGCCCGGGCCTATCCCCATAGCGAAAATATTGGTGCTTATATTTTGCGGAACGCCGCCGACCTCCTGGTCATCCGAGGAGTTGCCGAAACCGAAGTTGGCCTCCAGGAAAAAGGACATATCGTCCGTCATGGGTACATAATAACGGCCAAAGGGGCCGAACAGCAAGTCACTGTCCTTGTTGGTTGTTCGCTCCTCGTTTTTCACCTGGTTAAAGGTGTAGTCCAACCCAATACCCAGCGCCAGGTTGTCGATCAGGAAATACCCGATCGACGGTGCGATGCTGAACTGGGTATAGGTAGGGTTTTCCTTTGCTACATCACCAGTGCCGTAATCCTGAGTTATGGTGGAGTTGGCTGCCGAGAACCCCAGCGTGGTTCCCATCATGAAATTGCCTTGAGCGGTGAACTGCGCCAGCAGTGTACCAGCGGAAAGCAGAAAGACGATCAGAAGGACAGGCTTTTTCATTGTTCCGCATTTTGGTTCAACATAGTAAGCTAAACCTATTACCTCCCTTTAGCCATGAGTTTACTCACAGCCTGACGGTGATTTATATCAATTTTACTAAATTGCCCGGCGGGCAACTTTATTCCCAAAATCGGGGTTGTCAATAGCATATGTCCAGGTTTTTACGTAATATCAGAAGATTTCGCAGCAGCGAAAAAAAAGAAAATGAGGACGAAGAACGTTCTACCATTATGGCGCTGATCTGGAAAGGCCTCAAAGACGGCTTCTCCAGCACCATCGGCAAGTGGGTAAGCATCGCAATGACCTTCATCGTCGTCACAATAGGAGGGTGGATTATCAACAACACCTACATCAACCCCTTGCAGGTACGGGAGATAAGGGGCTATGTATACGAAATGGACAGCGACGGCAAACCACTTACCGGGGCCACGGTTTTTGTGGTGGGCCAAAAAGAAGTCCAATTCGAGGCCGATGAAAACGGCTACTTCTCCGGTGAGGCCAGGGTCAGAAAAAATACCGGACAAATCGTCCTGAGCTGCAATATGGAGGGCTATGCCTTTTTCCAGAAACCGGTCGATGTTCCGGTAGATAAAAAAGAACCGATCATAACCAATTTTCACCTCAAACCGCTCTGACCGGGCCACTTAAACTGTTAATAATTATCTATATCGTTGACAATCATGTAAAAATCTTTTATTTTGAGTGCTTGTGAAAAAAGGAACAATCCCAAAACCATGAGAAAGACCCTTCCCCTATTAACGATCGTACTCCTGGCCTGTCTCTTTTTCGCATTCCGAAAGCAGGATGTATTTATTGTGGTTTCCGGTAAGGTGACTTAC
Organism: Phaeodactylibacter sp.; assembly: GCA_024103175.1. Taxonomy (GTDB): domain Bacteria; phylum Bacteroidota; class Bacteroidia; order Chitinophagales; family Saprospiraceae; genus JACJXW01. Next base: position 11,864 of record JAGFJE010000665.1, on the reverse strand, counting down.
CAGGGGCAAGGGTTGGAAAGTGTGCAGGTCGCCGTAGTAAAGGAAAAAAACGACAACCTCGAATGGGACCTGATGTCCAAATACACAGAGCCCACTTCGAAAGACGGCAGCTTCCGGTTGCGGTTTAACGTTGTGGAAGGCGAACCGGCTTTTATTTACTTCATGAAGCCGGGCTACTCCGTACTGCAAAAGCACATCATCACCTCCGGAAAGGAAAAGGAGATCACCCTGGGTGACAACACCCTGATCAATATGCGCAGGGCTGCCCAGCTTTCACAATACCAACAAACGCCATCCGCCGTCCGGATCAGCCACAACCAAAACGCGCTCTACGGTAGGAAGATCTGCATTTTTGACGATAGGGACTTTCGCTCCAGCCTCCTCTCTTTGCCTCAGGAGGAGATCAAATATTTCAGCAAGATCAGGCGTGTGAACCGGGACGAATACCGGATCGATTCTGAAACCGGCGAATCGGTGCGCCTCGGCGGCTATTGGCATGAAGTTTCCTACGTGACAGCCGGCGGCGCCCAGCGCAACGGCTGGATATTCAGCGATTAGTGCGCCGGCCTTCATTTCTATACATGTCTACCCATTTCAGCCCACATACTCAAAAGCTAATAACTATACTTGAGCCTTAGAAAGAAAGCCTGCAATGGGCTGCTGTATCCCCTTTCCTCCTTGTCGAAAACGACCTGCCCCACAAAGTCGATGTCCCAGTTCTCTGCTGCCGAAAGAGTAAGCGTTGGGTTCATGAACAGGGCGTGTACGTCCACCGGGCTGTAGATCAGGGCCACCCCTCCGTTGAGCAGCGGAGTAAAGGGATAGGATACCTGCGAAAAAATGGCGTGCCGGTAGGGGTAAAGATTGCGGGCGGACAGTTCAAACTCGAACAGGCGGGTAACGCTGGTATTCGTGCTGCCCGAACTGTTATAAAGGTATCCAACATTGAGGTAAAGTGAATTCTCAAAGGAGTAGTCTATTCCCGCCGTTGCCGCAAAGGCGTTGTTCTGTTCTTCTTCCAAAGGGTGGAAGTAGGTGAGCTCGCCCTTCAGGCCGGCATCGTCCAGGTTGCCGGCCCAGCCGCCGCCGGCGACCAGGAAATTCCGGTCGTACCCTCCCAGGATCTGTATGTCATAAGTGCCGGTATTGAATTTCCACATACCGGCGACGGTCGCCTCGTCAAAGTCGTCGAACATGCGAACGGCCAGCTCCACGCTGGAAGCAAAACCGGTGTAGTACTTCACGCGCAGGGCGTCGCTGCCGGGGCGCTCTTCGTAGTCAAAATCCGTGAAAGAGAAGGCATTGAAGATGTCGTTGGGGTTCCACACCGTGCTGATGCCCCAGTTGATGCGTTGCCGCCCCAGGCGCACTTCCCACGGGCCGTCGAAGTATTCCAGGTAGAGGCGGTCGATCATGGTGTGCGCTACCCACGCATTCTCATCCAACAGGACCAGGGAGAGGTCGAAGTAATCGTTGTTGACGTCATCGATGGCATCGGCGTAATTGGGGTTGGCTTTTACCAGGTCGCCATAGAAGACGCGCGAGCGCAGGTCGGCGCGCAGGTTCAGCCCTTCCGCCATTTCCCAACGGAAATTGAGGCGGTTGTGGATGAGGTTGTCCTGCAGAAAAGTATCCACCAGAACGCCCTGCCGGAGATCCGGATAGGCATCGTTGAAAAAGATCAGCGTTTGCATGTTCTTGATGTAACCGCTGAGCGACCAGTCCTTCGGTTCATCCTGCCCCAAAGCCAGCAATGGAAAAACAAGCAAACCAACAATAAGGATACATCCACTTTTCATTATTCATCATTCTTTATGATATTCCTTCATTCCTTCACTCCCCCCTCACCTCATCCGACGAGACCTTCCCATCCACCAGGGTCACGATCCGGCGCGCCCGGTCGATCACCCGCTGGTCGTGGGTAGAAAAGACGAAGGTTATCTTCTCCTCCCGGTTCAGTTCCGCCATAATATCCAGCAGGTTGGCCGAGGATTTGGAGTCGAGGTTGGCGGTTGGCTCGTCGGCCAGGATGAAGTCCGGCTTGGGCGCCAGGGCGCGGGCCACGGCCACGCGCTGCTGCTGCCCTCCGGAAAGCTCGGAAGGGCGCTTGTCCATTTTGTCTTCCAGCCCGACGGCGCGCAGTAGCTCTTCGGCCCGTTCGCGCCGCTCTTTCTTCGGGCGGTTCTGGAGCAGCATGACGAACTCGACATTCTCCCGGGCGGTCAGAACGGGGATCAGGTTGTAAGCCTGGAAGACGAAGCCGATGTGTTCCTTCCGGAAATCGATGAGGTCATTGTCGCTCATGGCGTCGATATCATGGCCTCCGACCTCTACATCTCCCTCATCGGGACGGTCGAGGCCGCCGATAACGTTCAGCAGGGTGGTTTTGCCCGAGCCGGAAGGGCCGACGATGGCGGTGAATTCACCTTCTTTGATCTCCAGGTCTACCCCATTAAGCGCCTTTACCGGTATCTTGTCGGGGTTGTAGACCTTAACGACCCCCTTGGTGGTGATGACTTTCATGATCGGTTATTTTCTTTTTTATAAGTATCTGCTGTACATGACGCTTTTTCCAGCCACTAAGACACGAAAACACTAAGACTGCACTAAGCCTTTGGGCTCTCATGTGCGGTAGTGTATTTATAAAGTTCTCAATGCTTCCACCGGCCGGAGCCGTATGGCCTTCAAAGCTGGATAGATCGATGCCAGGACGGCCGTCAGGAACACCCCGATGGCCACCTGCCCGTAAACGCCGGGGTCCAGCTCGAAGTAAATGATGGAAGACATGCCAAAGCTCTCCAGCCCTTTAGCGTACATAGACATATCTATACCATTCTTTCCGACGTACTCAATGGTGATGTAGCCCAGCAACAGGCCCACCGGCATGGCCACCAGGCCAAGCATGACGGACTCCAGCACGATCATGAAGAACACCCGCAGTTTGTTCATGCCGATAGCCATGAGCATGCCCAGTTCCTTGATCCGTTCGAGCACCGCCATCAGCATAGTATTGATGATGCCGAAGACGAGGGCAAGCATGATCACCGTCAGGTAGATGAGCGATATGTTCTTGATCTGTCCTTCATAGAGTTCCAGGTCGGGAGATATTTCCCGATAGGTCTGTACCTTCAGGTTGGGAAGCTCCGCTCCCAGGCTGAAAGCGATGGTGTCTACATTCCGGATATCGTTGACCATAATGGCGGCCTCGTGCGCCAGGGCGCCGCCCGCCAGGGCGCTGTCGGCAGGAGACGCCAGCAGGCCGTTGAGGTCGCTGCGGCGAACGAAGACGTGCGACTGGTCAAAAGGCTTGTTGCCGGTATCGAAGATGCCCACGACCCGAAAGGCGGCGGCAGTAATGCTTCCGCCCCTGTCCTGAAAGTTGAGCACCACTTTGGAGCGGAGCCCGACGTTCAGCTTCCGGCCAAGTTCTTCACTGATCAAAATGGGGTTTCGCCCTTCTTCGGACAAAAACTCGCCCTCCACGGTATTCTCTTCGAGGGCGCTGACCCTCGCCTCATCTTCCGGCACCACCCCCTTGATCACTACCCCACGAGCGCCTTTGCTGGAAGAGATCATCCCGTTGGCAATAGAACGCAAGCTAACCGATTTCACCCCCTCCTCAGACCGGATGGCCTGCTCCACCTCCGCTACATCCGGAATGTTGAATTTGACCTCGTTCTCGTCCAGGAATTCAGGCTGATGCACCTGAATGTGGGAGACGATATTCTTGACCGCGTTATTGACATAACTCTTGACCATACCCGTTGCGAACCCCGTCAGGGAAAGGGCCGCCCAGATGCCGACGGCGATCGCTCCTATGACGACCAGGCTGCGGGTGGTGCTTCGCCAGATGTTACGCCAGGCCATTATTAGTATCATGGTTTTGTTTTTTGGTGTATCAGTGTATTGTGGTGTATTGGTGTATTGGTGTATTGGTGTATCAGTGTATCAGAATTTCAGTGCGGCAGTGCCCAAAGGTGTCCGATACTAATACACCATTGCACAAAAACACCGATACACTTCTTAAGCTCTCATCGCCTGCACCACCTCCAGCTTTCTGATCTTGAAGATCGGGTACAAGGCCAGGAGGGCGGTGATGATGAACACCAGCAGGGCCTGTGTCAGGAAAATATGGGCTTCGAAAATAGCCGGGAAAATGGGCTCGAAACCGAATTTTTCCATAGCCGCCGCATAATCTCCCGAGAAGCGGAGCGGATTGACATGGAAATACCACACCAGAGGGATGCTGGCCAGTATGCCCATCAGGGCGCCCAGAAGGCCGAGCATGATCACCTCCATCCATACCGTCAGGCCCAGTTGCCATCGGTGCAGGCCGATGGAAATGAGCACGCCGAACTCGTATTCCCGCTCTTTGGACATCATCAGGATGGTGCCGAAGATCCCAAAAGCAATGATGAGGTAAAGGATGATGTAAACGATGACATTGCCGGCGCTATCCACGGTTTTGGCCTCGACCAGGTCGGGAAGCATTTCCTTCCAGTCCATAACCTCATAAGCAGAGGTATCCAATTCTGTGTACAGGGCTTTCAGGACGGGTTTGATGTCGTCCTGTTCATCGAGCTTGAGGGCCAGAGAGGTCACCAGGCCGGTGGCGCCGTAGAAATACTGGGCTACGGGCAAGGGCAGGTAAACCATCTGCTTGTTCAGGTCCGGCGAACCGAAATTGACCAGGCCTTTGATGGGATACTTCCCGGCGGCGTTGACGCCGTGATACCCCTGGCTGATCAGGACGATGGTATCGCCGAGGCTCAACCCCAGGTTTTCCGCCACGCCTTCGGCGACCAGGGCCGCTTCTTCGTCGTCTTCCAGGTACTTCCCTTTGGAGATCCTGTCGCGCAGGCTGGTCATGGAATTCTCCCGTTCCGGGTCAATGCCGACGACCATTACTCCCGAGGTGTGGTCACCGGTGGAAGCCAGGGCAAAGGATTCGATACGTGGCAACACCTCGCGGATCTCCGGCGCCTTTTCATCCAGTTTCATCAGGGAATCCACCAGGGGGAAGGCCTTGTCGATAGCCTGCTCGTCCCAGTAGCCTTTCTCGTGCACCTGCACGTAGCCATAATAGTAATTGACGACGCTGTTGATCATGTGGTCCCAGGCGCCTTTCTGAATGGCTTCCATAAAGGTGGCAAACAGGACCGCGAACAGAATAGAGGCAGCCGTAATGGCGGTACGCCGCTTGTTGCGCCAGATGTTGCGCCAGGCAAGACGAAATAGCATGTCTTTTGTTTATTTATATCCTAAAACCTAATCTACCGTACCCGCTTCATATTCTGGATGGAAAAGAACGACTCCTTGATCGGCTCATTGAATTCCAGCTCCAGGTATTCCACTATGGTCTTATGCCCTTCTTCATCGGCGGGGATCACTTCCAGCACCGAGGGCAGCAGGCGCCCGTCCATTTCCTTTACCTTTTTGCCGTACATGGTATTGACCAGGTAGCCGTCTTCGTCGTACATCTCGGTCTTTAGCTGCATAAAATCCTTGACATCCACCCAGGAGATCACCTGGCCCCAAACGACCGGGGCGTTTTCCTTAGGCGTCAGTTCGATCTTGTAGCATTCCCGGCCGTCGATGGTTTCCCTGCCTGCGAGCTTGTGCGTATAGTCTTTGACAATGGAAGATTCGCGGACCAGGTCATCGTTCGTAAAGTCGGACCCCATCCAGGATTGCATCATCATGGAAGGCGGCATCTTGATGACCCGGTCGATGGTCGGCTGCCAGTTCCAGATCTCATTTTCCCGCTTGAGGAAGGCGGTGCCCTCATCCCGGGCGGGAGCGGTGACGAGGATGAGCATGTACTCGGTGCCCTTAGACCAGCTCTTCATCTGCATTTCCCGTTTCCAGGTAGGCCGAACGATGGTCATCTTGAGCTCGCCGATGCTGGTCTCCCCCCGCGCCTTCTGGTCAGCTTTTTCGACAATCTCCTTGGCTGTGAGGTTCTGGGCATTGGCCGCTGTACTCGTCATCAGAGCGAGTGCCAGCGTTGCCAGGATCAATCGTTTCATTATGGTTTGAGTTTTTTGTTAGCTAATTATTGCTCTTCCGGAAGAAAGCGCTTGATCACAAAGGCTTTCATCTCTTCGATCGGATAGGCCTCTTCCATTTGCATGTAATGCAGCATGATACCGTCCAGCACCGCGCCGTAATAAAAGGCTTCCTTCTCCGGCTCCCCGGCGCCCAGGCGGCGAAAAATACCTGCTATGACCATTATCGTCTCTTCCTGCATCTTCCTGAGCTCCGGCATCAGGCCCGTCAATGCGTCAGTCTGAAATGCCAGAGAAGTCATCAGCTTCCAGTAATGCAGGTCCTTTTGTATAATACCGAATGTCACTTCGGTCATCATCCGCAACTGTTCGGCGGCATCGGCATCAGAGGAAAGTATGTTTCCCATAACCTCATTGGCCATCTCCACCGCTTCCATAATGATGTCGTGCAAAAGAGCTTCCTTACTGTCAAAATAGTTGTACAAAAGGCCCTTTGAGACACCTGCTTCCTTCGCGATCTGGCTGATGGAAGTACTATGATAACCATTGCGGGCAAATAACTCCATGGCAGCCTGTTTGATGGCTTCTATACTCTTCCGGCGTATCTCTTCAAATTGTTCCTTGGTTCGTGGCGACATAGTGTTCTTATCATTGACCGAACGGTTAGTCAAAGCTATGCTGTAAATGCATGCCTGTCAAGTACAGGCATCATTTTTTTCAGAAAACACGACGAAACCGGAGTTGCGGCCGATGAATGGCGAGCTTAATGTACCAGTTCAAAGGTTTTCGTCTGGCCTTTTTCGATGGTATACACCTCATCGTTGAAGCCGATCCTGATCTCCTTGCTCCACCAGGCATGGTCGAACCCGATCTTGAAGTGATCCTCCCTGATCTCCAGGGAGAGGGTGTGGGAGCGGTATCGGATCTGAAACTGCAGGCAGTTTATCCCCTGGGGGAGGGCGGGGTTGAGCCACAGGATGTTATCCCGAACCTCCAGCCCGGTATAGCAGCGCTGAACGAGGTCGATGGTGCCCGCCATAGCGCCGAGGTGAATGCCTTCGGGGGTGGTCCCTCCCTGTATATCCCCGACGTCGCTCATCAGGGCTGCCTCGAAATTATACCATGATTTTTTGCGGTTGGCCCTCGACCACACCCAGGAGAAAACGATCCGGCTGAGGGTGGAACCGTGGGCGGTGCGCGCTTCGTAATATTCGATATTGTCCAGAATGGAGGAAGAGTCGAAATCGTAACCCATTCGCCCGAAGACCTCTGCCAGTTCATCGGAAGAGAAAAGGTAGAAAAGCATGAGCACATCCGCCTGCTTGCCGGCCTTGTAGCGGTTGGTCGTGTCGCCTTCACTTTCCAGGATGCGGTCCAGGCGCATATTCTCGCCATATTGTTTCTTGTACTTTTCCCAGTCGAGTTCTTCCAGTTGCCCATACCCTTCGAACTGGCTGATGATACCGTCCTTGAGGAAAGGTATGTACATCTTCCGGCTGACCGTATCCCAGTATTGCATCTCATCTTCGGGGATCTCCAGCTTGGCAAACAGCTCGGCCCGGCGGTTTTCCTCCAGGTGATCGATCACCTTGAGAGCGCATTGCAGTACCCACACCGCCATGAAGTTGGTGTAGGCGTTATTGTTCAGCCCCGGTTCCTCGGAGCCCGGATACCGGGTATGGTATTCATCGGGCCCGACGACGCCCCTGATCTCATACCGGCCTTTATCTTTGTTGAATGTAGTAATGCTGGCCCAGAAACGGGCAATCTCCAGGAACATTTCCGCTCCGTAGAAATGGAGGAATTCCATGTCGTCGGTTGCCTGATAATAGTGCCAGATGTTGTAGGCGATAGCGGCGTTGATATGCCGTTGCAGGTGGGTATTGTCCGGTATCCACCGTCCCGACTTGGGGTTGAGGTGGATCACCTGGCTTTCCTCCCTGCCGTTGCTGCCGCTCTGCCAGGGGTACATGGCGCCCCTGAAGCCGGCTTCCTTTGCGGCCTGCCGGGCCTCCTCCAGGCGGCGGTAGCGATACATGAGCAGCGCCTGGGTCAGGTCGGGAATACAGAAGTTGAGGAAGGGGAAGATGAACAATTCGTCCCAGAAAATATGCCCCCGGTAGGCTTCGCCGTGGAGCCCCCGCGCCGGGATGCCGGCGTCCATGTCTATGGTATGGACGGAGGTTGTCTGAATGACGTGAAAGATGTGAAAGCGGATGATGCCCTGGGCTTCCGAATCGGAAGTGAGGTTGAGGTCACAGCGGCCCCAAAGGCGCTGCCAGGCCTCTTCGTGCTTTTCCCGGATGTACTGAAAATTTTCCGCCCGGCGGATCTTTTTTCCGGCATCCTGCAGGGGTTCGGAAATGGCGAAGTCGCGGGAGGTGTACAGGGCCACTGTTTTTTCGATCCGGGCCGGAAGGTGGCGCTCCAGGCCGAAACGGATAACCTGGGCAATGCCGTTCTCTTCTTTTAAGGTTTCCCGCTCACAGACGATCGGAAAGTCATTTTTCTTTTTAAATGCCCGCAGGCGCGCCACCTGCGCCATCTGGATGCGCGACTGGTTGGTTTGGGCCCGAACGAAGATGGCCTCCTCTCCCATTTGCCCGGCGCCGAGAAATTCGAGGTGCTTGCCGTTAAGGGGCCTGTAGCGTTCTACACCCTTGTTTTCCACCCCGGCATCCAGGGCCGACCTCACTTCAATAGTGCCCGACCAGTTGATGGCCTCTATTTCCCATTCTATGGCGGCCAGGTTTTTATCGGCCATACTGACGATGCGCTGCGTCTTCAGTACGGTCTCCCGTTCCTTTTCATCCCGGAATGCGATGCGGCGCAAGAGGACGCCCCGCTTAAAATCGAGCTCCTGCCGGAATTCCTTTACCTCCACATCCTCGATCCGGAACCACTCGCCTTCCCCGATGCGGAAGCTGAGCGGAAGCCAGTTGGGCCAGTTGACCAGGTCTTCGTTCTCGATGACTTTACCGGCAATTTCCGTCTCCAGCCGGTTGTATCCTCCGCTCAGATAGGTGCCGGGATAATGAGTGTCATCTGCCTGAGATTCTTCGGCGGCGCCCCGGGTGGCGAAGTAGCCGTTGCCCAACGTGCAAAGGGCTTCCCGAAGTTTTTCCTGTTCGGGATCCCAGTCTTCATATATCAATGTCCACGCCTTGGTCATGATGTGTCGTTTTTCAGCATCTTCCGTAAAAAGGTTTTCACTTCATCGACATCGGCCAGGCGGTACTGGGCCTGCGTTAGTTCTCCGTGGTCTCCGACGAGGATGCCGATACCGTTTTCCTGCCTGACCTGTTCGAAGGCGTCCTCATCGGTAATATCGTCACCGATATAGACCGGGCACCGGCCATCGCGGCCTTCCTGCAGCTTGTTCACCAGCCAGTGTACGGCCTTCCCCTTGTGCCAGTCCAGCTTAGGCTTGAATTCGACGATCTTCTTTCCCAGCCCTTTTTTGAGCCTAGGGTAACGTTCCAACACCTTTTCCGCTTTCTGTTTCACTTCTTCCGCCCTTTCCTCGGCCACATTGCGGTAATGGACAGCGATGGCATAGCGTTTGCGCTCAACCTTGACGCCCTCGATCATTCCCAGCTCTCGTTTCAGCGTTTCTTCCGCTTCGTCGAGCACCGGCAGGACCTCCTTCCCCTTTTCGTACTCGAAATGCAGGCCGCCGGGCCCGCTCACCTCAAAGCCATGGCTTCCGGCATAGTACAGCGCCTCCAGGCCCACGCGCTGTTCCACATCCCTTTTGTCTCGCCCGCTGACTACCGCCACTTTGGCCCCTTCGGCAGCTTGCCGGAGCAATTGCTTCATTTCTTCGGAAAGGTTGGCGTCTTCAGGCTGGCTGACAATGGGGGTGAGGGTGCCGTCGTAATCCAGGAAGAGAAGAGGCTCCCCGTCCGGAAGCTTTTCCTGAATGGTTTCGAATTGCCCGATAGCAGAAGGTAATTCCTCAAATGAATGGTAATAAGACCGGAGCTCTTCAAAAGAATGGATGACAGCGTCGGCGCCTTCCTCCCTGAGCCTGGCAGGCTCATTGCTGCGGGCCAGGCCGATGACCTGCCCGAACTTGCCGGACTTGCCGGCGGCTACTCCCGCCAGAGCGTCTTCAAAGATAGCGGCCTCATCCGGATGGACTTTTAACCGGCGGGCGGCTTCGAGGAAAATGTCGGGGGCGGGTTTACCTTCCAGGCCGAGGCTCCCGGCAGTTAGGCCGTCTACACGCACATCAAAAAGAGAGGCGATGCCGGCTTCTTCCAGGATGAGCCGGCAATTCTTGCTGGCGGAGATGATGGCTGTTTTAAAACCCTCTTTCCTGAATTCCCGGATCTTGTTCACCGCAGCCTGATAAGTCCGGAAACCTTCTTCCCGCAGCAGGCCCTGGAATATTTCATTTTTCAGGTTACCCAACGCACAGACGGTATCGTAGCCCGGTTCATCTTCCGGCTCTCCTTCCGGTAACTGAATGCCGCGAGACTGTAGAAAGCCCCTGACGCCGTCATACCTGGGCTTTCCGTCGATGTGTTCCAGATAATCTTCCTGCCCCTGGTAGGGAGTAAAAGAGCCCTGCCCTTTTTTTTTGCGGTGATCGTTATACTTTTCGAACATCTCCCGCCAGGCGCGGGCATGAACGGAAGCCGTCTGTGTAATGACCCCGTCGAGATCGAAGATGAGGGCTTTTATCTTACTACTAAGGGCAACTTCCTGGTGTCTTTTTTCTTTTTGCATTTTTTGAATGCTTATCGCCGGTTTTCTGTTTATGACCAATCTTTCAATTTGCTAACGCAATAGGCAAAAGGCATGTTCGAGGAAAAAAGAACCGGGATTTTGATCCTACCCTGACATGCCCGCTGGTATTAAATCCCGCTATTCTGTATTTTTGCCCCTCGTATAAGAGATGCTGTAGCAAAAACATAGAATGAAAGTCACCGAATACTTTGAAAAGGCCAAGGGCCAGGCCCTCATATCCTTCGAAGTGCTGCCCCCGCTCAAGGGAGGCAGCATGCAGGCCATCTTCGATACCCTGGACCCCCTTATGGAGTTCAAGCCGCCCTTTATCGATGTGACCTACCACCGCGAAGAGTTTATCTACAAGAAGCGCTCCAGCGGTTACTATGAAAAAGTAGCCATCCGCAAGCGGCCGGGCACGGTGGGCATCTGCGCCGCCATTATGCACCGTTACGGCGTCGACGCCGTACCCCACCTCATCTGCGGCGGCTTCACCTGCGAAGACACGGAAAACGCCCTGATCGACCTCAACTTCCTCAACATCAACAACGTGCTGGCTATCCGCGGCGACGCCCGGCAGTTTGAGGGCAAGTTCGTACCCGAAGAAGGAGGGCACCATTATGCCATCGACCTGGTCAAACAGATCGTGGATATGAACAGTGGCAAATACCTGGACGACAATATCGAGAACGGCGTGCGGACGGATTTCTGCATCGGCGTGGCCGGCTACCCGGAAAAACACTTCGAATCGCCCAACCTGGACTTCGACCTGCAGCAGACCAAGGCCAAGATCGACGCCGGGGCCGACTACATCGTCACCCAGATGTTTTTCGACAATAAAAAGTACTTCGAATTTGTGAAGCGCTGCCGGGAGATCGGCATAGATGTCCCTATCGTGCCGGGCCTCAAGCCACTGACGAAGCTGTATCAACTCAACTCCATACCCCGCATCTTTCACATCGACCTGCCCGACGACCTGGTCCGGGCCGTTCAGTCGGCAAAGGACGCCGAAGGGCGCCGCCAGGCCGGCATCGAATGGAGCATACAGCAATCAAAAGAGCTGAAGGAGAACGGGGCGCCCTGCCTGCATTACTACACGATGGGCGATTCGGAAACGATCCG
>JAGFJE010000466.1 GCA_024103175.1 Phaeodactylibacter sp. | reverse complement strand
CCCGCCGCATCCCTGCCTGCAAGGCCGAACCTTTCGGCAGGCAGGCGCGATCATCCGCGTTCTGTCGAATCCCCGAATCACGAATCACGCCCGTCCTCGTCCCTCAGCCGGGTAAAATCCTGTCAATCCCGTCATCCTGTCATCCTGTCCCTATCGCATCAACACCACATCCCCCTCCCGGTACACCTCCACCTCCTGCCCGCACGCCCGTACCCGCGCTTTCACGTACCAGATGTACACCCCGGTATTCTGCCGTTGCCCCTTCACCGTCCCGTCCCAGCCTTCGGAAAGCTGATCGGTACTGAACAGCTCGGCGCCCCAGCGGTTGAAGACGCGGAATTCGTACTCCAGGGGCTCCACGCCGGCGGCGGGGGCAGGCAGGAAGCGGTCGTTTTGGCCGTCCTCATTGGGGGAGAAGGCATTGGGCACGTAGAGCAACTGCTCCTCGTCCAGGCTGGGAGGCGGCACGAGGAGTTGCCGGGCGATTACCTGGCAGGAATTGCTCACGGTAACGGCGTAGGCGCCCGCGCTGTCCACCTGCAGGGTGGGGCCGTCGCTGCCGTCGCTCCAGAGGTATTCCAGCGCGCCGTCATCACCTGAGAGGACGTTGACGGAGAGGGTGGCCGTGGGCTTGTCGCAGGACAGGGAGTCCTGGATAAACGCAAGTAGCAACGAATCCGGCTCCGGTACTTCGACGGGGATGGAAGCGCCGCAGCCCCTTCCGTCCTGAGCGTATAAAGTATACGTTCCGCCTTCCAGCCGGTCGAACAGCGGATTATCCGTATAGCGCTGCCCGTCGAGGGAGAAGCGGTAGGGGGCAATGGTATTCTGAGTAATGGCGCCGGTAATGGCCCCAATGCTGTTGTCCGGGCAGTCTTCCTGCACCACGGCTTCCAGGCCGGGCGCCGGGTAAGGCTGTACCGAAACGTGCACCACCGAATCGCAGCCGTACTGGCTGGTAAGCGTTACCATTATCTCTTCGCCGGGCGCCAGTTCCTGGCCCTGGTAAATGGCGGTGCTGTCGGGACAGGCTTCGAGCACGACGTCGGTTTGCTCCTCCGGATACCGGACGGCCTGCACCGATATGACGGAATCGCACCCGTTCTGAGCGGAAAGCACCACCTCCGTATTGCCCACCGGCAGCATCATGCCGGCGAAAAAGACACTGTCCTGACAGGTGAATAGCGCTACGTCCTGGCGATAGGTGGGCAGTTCCTCCACCTCCACCCGGATCAGGGAGTCGCAACCTTCCTGGTTGGTGAACGACAGGCTGAGCGCCTCGCCGGCCAGGATGGGCCTGCCGCCGAAGAAGGCGGTGTCTCCCGCGCAGGCGGACAGCTGAATGAGCGTATCGGTAGCCGGGAGAGCCGTGACGGTGACGGTGACGACGGAGTCACAGTCGGCGGCATTGGTGAAGGTAAAGTCCTGCTGCTGCCCCGGGCTGAGGGGCGTGCCGTTGTAGTCGGCGGTTGATCCTGGGCATGCGCTAAGCTCAATGGACGATGCGGAGGATTGCAGCTCGGTGACGGTGACGGTGACGACGGAGTCACACCCGGCGGCGTTGGTGAAGGTAAAGTCCTGCTGCTGGCCGGGGCTGAGGGGCGTGCCGTTGTAATCGGCGGTGGAACCGGGGCATGCGCTGAGCTGGAGGGTAGAAGCGGAGGGCTGCAGTTCGGTGACGGTGACGGTGACGGTGGAGTCACAGCCGGCGGCGTTGGTGAAGGTAAAGTCCTGCTGCTGGCCGGGGCTGAGGGGCGTGCCGTTGTAGTCGGCGGTGGAACCGGGGCAAGCGCTGAGTTCCAGGGTGGAGGCGGATGGCTGTAGTTCGGCCACAGTAACGGTGACGATGGAATCACACCCTACAGCATTGATGAAGGTAAAATCCTGTTGCTGTCCAGGGCTGAGCGGCATGCCATTATAATCGGCGGTGGAACCGGGGCAGGCGCTAAGCTGCAGCGTAGAGTCGGAAGATTGCAATTCGATTACGGCAACCGTTACAGTGGAGTCGCAGCCGGCAGCATTGGTGAAAGTGAAATCCCGTTGCTGCCCCGGGCTGAGCGTCGTGCCAAAATAATTGATGGTGCTTCCGGCGCAGGCGCCTAGTTCGAGAGTGGAACTGCTGGCCTGTTGGATGCGGATACTCACGGTTTCCAGTGAATCACAGCCGTTGGAAGAGGTATAGGCTGCTGTAAAACTGGTATCCCGGGTAAAGGCCATTCCGGCATAGGTTACCGATCCGCATCCGCTCAGGCTGGCTTCCGTCGTTATCGCCGGGCAATTTTCCAGCAACCAGTTGATGGTGACGGTAGTGCCACAGCCGCTGAAAGCGGTATCCACTTCGCTTACCATAAGCCCCAGCGGGCTGACGCTGCTGGTATCCAGCCGGACGGTGTAGGCGCCGTCGGCAATACCGGGGAAAGCGTAGGCGCCTTCCGGGTTGGAAACGGCGCCGGCGAGTGTCGTCCCGTTCTGAAGCAATTCGAGTACGGCCCCGCTGTACAAGGTATCAGCGGGGTCGATCGTTCCGTTTTCGTTCACATCCACATACACCTCGCCGAGGATCGTCCCAATTTCATCGAACAGCTCCAGGTTGAGCGGGCCGGAGGCGAGGGTGCAGCCGTCTGCATTCGTCATTTCCACAAAGTACTCCCCACTCTGATCGGCGATCAGCTCCGGCATGCCGCTCTGGGGCGGCCCCAGGGGGGCGCCGTTGAAGAACCACTGGTAGCTGACT
>JAGFJE010000583.1 GCA_024103175.1 Phaeodactylibacter sp. | reverse complement strand
ACGCCCCGCACCTGTTCCTTGAGCTGCATTGGCGGGTAGAAAATGCTGAACACCTCTCCCTGATGGTACAGGAGGGAATCTCCATGGTAGAAGCTGACGGGATTGGTGAAGCGGTTGCCCTCCACATCAAACTCACTGGCCGAGAGGCGGTGGATGATGCGCAGGTTGCGGTAGCCTTTCTCGTGAAGCTTACGGTTGAGGTATTCCTGCCCCAGGAATTCGTACAGGCGGTTGTAGGCGTCGTTATCGCTGACCAGGAAGATCTTTTTGGTGTAATGGGCGATGGAAGGCAGGCCATCCTCTGAGGTGGTGTCCCCGGAAACGGCCGTTTGGGGAGGGCGGGCGGCTTCCGTCTGCATATTGCTGTGCTTATCCAGCCCGATGATGTTTAACTCGTTCAGCTTTTCCAGCGCTACCAGGGCGGCGGGCAGCTTGACAGTACTGGCGGGATAGAAGTAGAGGTTGGAATCTACATTATACTGATAGGACGTAAAGGCAGGGTTATTATTTGCATCCCGGTTGATCTGGGTATAGATCAGCTGGAGCTGAAACTGCTCCGGGCGGGCCAGGACTTCCTTGAGGAGGCTGTCTTCGGAACTTCCCAGCAGTTGGCGCAGGACGTTATTCTCCTGGGTAAAAGCAATGCTGTTGTATGCCAGGAAAGAGAGAACAAAGAAAAGGTTTTTCATAATTTTCATTTTTCCTTCGCATAAGCCAGAATGGCGCCGGCAAGATAGTCAATATCCTCTTCCTCGTGCAAAGCGCTGAGCACGATGCGGGTCACGGGCTCATCTTCCGGCGTAGGGTAGGCGAACTGGGAGATGAGGCAGTTTTTCTCCTTCAGCCAGGGCGCCAGAGGTATTTCCGAGGTAAAAAAGGCGGGGTAATCGCCAATGGAACGCAACCATGTCAACGAGCCGGTTTGCAATTCAAAATGCCGGATATTCGCCAGGAGTTTCCGGTGGGCGGACCGGTAAAGCGGAGCAGCCTTAAGCATGGCGTACAGGAAAGCCGGCGGCGCCGGAGATGCCCCTCCGAAAAAGGGGCTGTGCCAGGCCTGTCCCACCAGTGCTGTGGAGCCCAGTATCAGCCCGCCGGGAATGCCCATGGCCTTACCCAGAGAGCTAATCACCACCAGTTCGACATTATCCGGAGCAGCCAGTTCCCGCCAAACACCAGCCCCCTCATCCCCACAGACGCCAAACCCATGGGAGTCATCCACCACCACGGTTATCGGGCGGTTTTCCGGCAGCCGGCGCAGCCAGTCGAAATTGTTTTTCCGAACCAGCAAGGGGTCGACCGAATTGGCAAACAAGGCCATAGGCCCTTCCTCTCCTGCCGACTCCCGGAGGATGTATTCCACCCATTCCCTGAACTCCCCCTGATAATATTCGCCTTCTCCCCAAAGCGCGGGGTGCGTCCCGGGAGCGAAATGAAAGGAGGCCTTCGCCCTCAGGTGTTCTACCAACAGCCGCCCGGCCAGGGATCCGGAAGATACCGTCAGGGCTGCCGGCGCGCCGGCAAAGGCCGCCAGCCAGGCTTCCGCTTCCTCAAATACGGCGAAACGGATGTTGCCCAGGCGGGAGCCGCCGTAGTTGGCGCCGTAGCGGGCAAGGCCTTCGCGCAACAACTCCTGAAAGGATTCATTGCGGGCCATGCCCAGGTAGGAAGTACCGCTGAAATAAAGAAACTGCCGCCCGTTGATGTCGATGCTCCGGCCAGGCATGGCTTCCAGTACGAGGTTCTGTTTGTTCATAAGCTGCCTTAGGCCTTCAATCCGGCGCCGGTACCATTTACCTTAGGAAATTGCGCATGGCCGTCAACCAATTCCACCCCGGTGGCCGGGTCGTTACTCAAAAGCAATGCGCCGTCCATATCTACATAGTCGAGCAGAGGCAGCAGCTGAGCAATGGCGGAAATGCCAACGGAGGACTCCGTCATGCAGCCCACCATCACCTTGAGCCCGAGGCGGCGGGCGTGCTCCACCATCCGGCGGGCGGGCGTCAGGCCGCCGCACTTCATCAGCTTGACGTTGACCCCATGGAAAAACCCGTAGCAGTAGGCCACGTCTGCTTCGATGTGGCAGCTCTCATCGGCGATCACCGGCAGGACGCTTTCTTTGTGCACCAGCTTCATACCTTCCCAGTCGTTGGCTTTGAGCGGCTGTTCGATGAACTCGACGCCCAGCTCCTTCAGGCGGGGCGCGGTGGCAATGGTTTGCTCCGCCGTCCAGGCCGTGTTGGCATCCACGCGGAAGGTGGCGTCGGTGTGCTCCCGCAGGGCTTCGATGATCTCGATGTCGTGATCGGTGCCGAGTTTCACTTTGTAGATCGGCCAGGGTTGCTCTTTCATCTTTTCGACCATTTTTTCGATGCTGGCCATACCGATGGTGAAGTTGGATAAGGGCATGTTTTCCAGCTTGAGCCCCCAGGTTTCGTACACGGGTTTGCCCTGCAGCTTGCCGTAAAGATCGTGCGCAGCCTGGTCTAGGGCGCAGAGTACAAAAGGGTTGCCGGCGAGATGGCCGTGCATGGTTTCCCAGAATGCCTCCGGCGACACAAGGGGCGTATTTTCAATAACCGGCCGGAGCTGTTCGAGGGTTTGTACCATCCCTTCCAGGGCCACTCCGTAATAGCGGGTCTCAGTAGCCTCCCCGTAGCCGGACTGGCCGTCCTGTGTAAGCTCGACGATGAGGCTCGGCATCACATCCCGCGATTCGTGGGAAATGGAAAAGGTGTGCTTCAGTTTCAGTTGGTAGGTGTGGATTTTTAATTGCATTATTTTGTTTCAAATTTTTTGTTTTATTTACGGAAAAGTGATATCTTGCTGAAAATGCTCGCTCTGATGAAAACAAAGGTTACTAAAGATAAACTTTGGAAGGGAATTATTGAGGATTGTTTTGAGGACTTCTTTCGATTTTTCTATCCGGAATGGGCCGATAAGATGGACTTTGAAAGAGGCGTGGAGTTTCTGGATAAGGAGTTGGAGCAGTTGATGCCGGAATCAGCGGAGACCCCCCGCTACGTCGATAAACTGGTAAAACTATATACCAAACAAGGAGCTGAACACTGGATACTGATCCATATCGAGATTCAGGGATATCGAGATAAGTATTTTCCCGAACGGATGTTCATTTATTTCTACCGGATTTTCGACAAACACCGCCGGCCCATTAACGCTATCGCCATACTAACGGATGGCAGCCCCGGGTTTCATCCCCGGTCCTTCGAATATTCCTTTATGAACACCCGCCTGGCTTATCATTTCGACACGTACAAGCTGCTGGAGAAGAAGCAAGAGGATTTTTATCTCCAATCGGATAATCCGTTTTCCATAGTCCTGGAAACGGCATGGGGAAGCCTGAAAGCGAAAAAAGGAATCAAACTTTTGGAATTAAAGAAGAGGGTAGCCAGGCGCTTATTTCAAAGCGGCCTGTCCAGAAAAAAGGTAGAAAGCATATTGAACTTCATTAAATTTTACGCTAAATTTAGCAGGCGGGAAAAAGAAAAGAAATTGAGATTTGAAAAATTTATTGATGAATTAACCCAAAATAAAGAAGCTATGGCCTTCGGAGTCACAGAACGAATAATGGAAGCATTGAAAGAAGAAGCGCTTGAAAAGGGCATGAAGCAAGGCATGAAACAAGGCATGAAGCAAGGCATGAAGCAAGGCATGAAACAAGGCATGAAACAAGGCATTGAGAAAGGCATTGAGAAAGGTATAGAAAAAGGCATAAGGGAAAGCATTGGACGCCTGCTTCAAAAGGGATTCCCTCCTGAAAAGGTTTCGGACATGCTGGATGTAAGCCCGGAAATGGTCGCTGAAGTTCAGGAGCAACTCGATCAATCGCCTGAAGATGATGAATGACGCCTACTTCACTGCCGCCTCAAGTAGGGTAAGGCTCCGCCCCGCCACATCCAGTTCCGCTTCAATTCCCACCGGTAAGGTACACTGATCATCGATGTGCCCGAAAGACAAACCATAAATAGCCGGTACACCCAGCCTCTCCGTACGGTCCCGGACCGTTTCCTCCAGGGATAAAGACAAGTCCCCCTCCTTCGGCTGGCAGTCTGCATAGATACCCATGGCGATACCGGCGGCCTTCTCCAGGTTCCAGGCCTGACGGAGCTGGGTCAACATGCGGTCGATACGGTAAGGTTTCTCGCCAATGTCTTCCATGAATACCAGCTTGCCCTGAGCTTCGGGCAGGAAATCCGTACCGGCCAGGGCCGCCAGGAGGGACAGGTTGCCGCCCACCAGCACACCTCTGGCCTTACCTACCCTGATGCCGTAAGTGCGAAAAGCTTCTTCTTCCTTGCTCAGGTTGGCCTCAGAAAGCGGTATGGCATACGGCGCCCTGCCTTCCATCACCACCGCCCGGAACTGAGCCTCGGTGTATTCCGTCAGTTCGGAAGCAGCCACCGGGCCGTGAAAGCCCACCAGGCCTGTCTTGTGGTAGATGGCGTTCAGCAGGGCGGTGATATCGCTGTATCCGATGAGGGCCTTAGGGTTCTTGCTGATCAGCTTGTAGTCGACAAACGGCAGGAGGCGCGAGCACCCGTATCCGCCCCGGGCGCACCAGATACCGGCCACACTATCATCGGAGAACATGAGGTGGAGGTCGTCCAGCCGCTGCTGGTCGGTGCCGGCATTGAAACCGCGCTGGGCGCGGATGTGTTTGCCCAGCTTCACTTTAAACCCCAGTTTAATAACATTGCTCACCGCCTTTTCCAGGCTCTCATCCGATATGTAACTGCCCGGAGTGATCATTCCAATGGTATCGCCCGGCTGCAGGCGGCGCGGGAGGATGCGTTTTTTGCGGGAAAAAGGGCGGGCAATGGCAAGCAATGGCAAAGAAAAAGCTAAAGAGGTGGCAAAAGATCTACGGTCCATCGATTCTTTTCGCGAAAAATAAGAAATCCCGGGTAGATTATCTTTCTTCCGGCAATATCCAGTCGGAGTGCCGGAAAAAATGCCACTCTTCCCGGGCCAGGTCGGTGGAAGGGTCAATGTAGGTATGGTAATCCCGGAAGTTGAGCTGCACCCGTATATCGGCGAAAACTTCAGGGTTCCATCCTTTTTCCCGGTAAATATCGCTCAGGTGATGGGCAAACTGCAGGATCATATCGGGATGAGTGTACATTTTCCGGTACTGCTTACTGTCCAGCCAATCTTCCGGCTCTACCACTTCTTCTTTGCCCGTTTTTTTATCCCGCACCGTGAATGTGCCGTACCCTTGTTTTGAACGCAGCATCATACGCCAGGAATAACGGTGTCCCTCTTCCGTCCAGGCTACATCACCGGGAAAGAGGTGGTGCCGAAAAGGGACGAGCAGGTGGAAAAGCACCAGAGCCACGATACCGGCAGAGATGGCAGGCCTCCAGCGAACGGCGGCCTGCCATAGTGGCGCATCTGCCGGCCCGGCTGAGGCTGTGCGTTTCTCCCACCACGCTCCCATTTTTCGCAAAAGAGGAAACCGCCCTTTGAACTTACGGTAGATGCGCAGCGGGAAATCCGGCGGAAAATACAGGGCGGTCAGCGCAACCGAAAGGAAGGGGAAAATACCGATGTTGAATGTCAGGTGGTTCATCAGATGGAAGAACAGCACGGCGGCAAAAGCCCAGCGGCGGGTTTTGCGAAAAAGGAGGAAGAAGACAACCGTGAGGTCCAGGATCAAGCCGCCATAGGCCATAAAATAGGCCATCCAGTCCTGCGCCAGCAGCGGGCCGATAACGGGCTTGCCGGCCTTTTGATCCAGCCACTGTTTCAGGGGAATGGCATTCAGCCAGTCGGCATTCAGCTTGGCGATACCGCCGTAGAAGTAAGCTACTCCCATCAGGAACTGCAGCAGGAACAAGCTCCAGTAGGGCGCCGTATCCGACTTCAATTCCGGGCGCCGGAGCACGTCAGCCGAAAACTGGCGGTGGGCCGGCAGAACGGCCATGAGGAAGCTGATCCAGCAGAACAGGTATCCATGGTTGAGGTAATGGGATTTTTCCAGCAGAAAGGTGTAGGTGAACCCCAGCGCAAAAAGAAAGCTGCTGACAGGGTACCACCTGCCCAGCATGACGAGGATGGCCAGGCCGCAGAGCACCAGAAAAAAGGCCGACATGAAGGGCTCGGGCAGAGGGTGCGCCCATTCAAAGCCGTAAAAACGGAACTGGAATTTTTCCGGATCGTAGGCATCCACCATCCAGTGGTAATAGATGTAAGTATTGAGAACATCGGCAAAGCCCAGCATGCCGAAGGCAATGCGGAAGAACACCAGGGAGGCAATGGGGACAGGCTGGAACAAGCGCGAGATCATAGTAGCCGGGTTTTTGTTCAAGGATTTACCGGGCTCACTCTCTTTTCCTTAACCTCTTGATCCGCTTACGCTTGCGCTTCTTCTTTTTAGGCTTTTCCGGCGGCGGAGCGAAAACTTCCATGTCCTCCTTGATCTTGTTGGCTATTGCCTGCGCCAATCGTACCGGGACGGCATTGCCGATCATTTTGTAGGCGGCCGCCAGGTTTTTGTAGTAAAAAATAAAATCATCCGGAAATGCCTGAATGCGGGCGCACTCCCGAACGCTGAGGCGGCGGTAGAGATGCTCCTTTCCGGGTACGAACTGTTTCCGGTCTTTATCCACCGTTTCCATCTTCGGGGCCTGAGGATGAAGAGGGGCGTGGCGGGCGCCGGCCTGTATGGTGTAAGAAAGTTCATCCCACCCGCGCACCCGGTTTCTGGACATGTACATGCTGGAGAAGTCGCCGATGAAGTATTCGTGGTTGGGTATCGGGCATTCTCCGTTGGTGTAATTACCTTTTTTCGCCGGGATCGCGCTGCCTTCCAGGTCGCCGATAGCGGAGCGCAGGGTCAGTTTCATGTCAACGGGAGAAGGGAATTCAAATTTGACGCCCAGGTCCCGGCGGTAACCAACGAAAAAGACCCGCTTTCGGTCTTGTGGGACGAGGTAATCGGAAGCATTGAGCAGTTGGAAGGAAAGCTTGTACCCTGCCTTCTTGAATAATTTTTTGATGCTGTTCAGGGCGTCTTCATTGCGGGGCAGCAGCATACCGGCTACGTTCTCTGCCAGGAAGAACTTGGGCTGCTTGGCCTCCAATATCCGGATAAAATCAAAAAACAACTGCCCTCTTTTGTCATCAATACCCCGCAATTTGCCGGCGGCGCTCCAGCTCTGGCAGGGCGGCCCGCCGATTAAACCCTCCACCTCGGGGATATCCGACGGGTCAATATCCGTGATGCTGCGTTTGTCCAGGATGGTGTCCGGATGGTTCCTTTCGTAAGTTTCCCAAACATCACTATCGTACTCGTTGGCCCAAACGACATCAAAGCCCGCCCGGGAGAAGCCCAGGTCAAGGCCTCCCGCTCCTGCAAAAAAAGAGGCCACTTTCATATGCTAATCTTTAGTAAACTGGAAGTGCAAGTGGTGTTTTGCTTGGTATATTTGAAATATACATAACCGTAATATGCACAAAAATAATGGAAATGGCGAAGTTGTGTTAGAAAATTTTCATTGTTTCATGGTTTCCTTGTTCGATGTGTTCACGGGGCTATGGCTTTATGGTTCTGCAGTTTCCTGAAATCGCTGAGCCAGGAGACAATCCACACCATTTAACCGCCCGGCCGTGGCTATGTAGCCAGGAAACAATGGAACAGAGCGCCCGTGAAACCTTACTCCTCCCCATGGCGCAGCAACATCGCCGGGTCGGCCATATACCACTGCTCGCGATCGCGGGTATAGCCGAAGGTGGCGTGCGGCAGCAGGTGGTTAAGAGTCAGGGAGACCCTTTGCTGGTTTCTTGCGGACAGACCAACGGAAATATCATCTCCATCCAAGAGTTTGAAATACATGGTGCAACTGCTGCCCAGCTGAAGGCCGAAGGGCAGGCGCTCGGTAACCACCGAATAGACCCAGACGATGTGGCGGGGGTTGTGCTCGAGCAAATACATCAGCCGGGGGCTGCCCGCCCTGTTCTCCCGGATGAGGTGAAAAACAAACCGAAGGCCCAGCAAAGTACAGATCATGCCGAAGGCCGAAAGAATGAGGTGGGCCCCGAAAGAAAAATACGCAAACCCCAGGCCGAAGGCCAGTAAAAGCAGGGATGCAGCCAGCTTCAGGCGCCACTCCCGGCGGATAGCCTTCCGCAACAGTTGTATGGATGAATGCTGAAGTAAATTCTTTTGGCTCAAGGCGACACGTTATGTTTTAAGGTAAATAAAACAATATGTTGTTATTATTGGTGGAAATTATTATTTTTGTGAATCCCTGTGGAAAAAATGCAGGAAACTTATTGCTCATTTACCGGTTTTTTATAGAAAATTACGCTTCCTGAAAACGCTGAAACCGAAACAACAGCCTGTTTTTGCCGGTATAACAAATAATAACGCATTTTGCTGAAACATCATTCGGTGAATTTCGGCAGAAAAATTAAAGGATAAACGCAGTTCATGTCAAACGTAACCTATACCGAAGAGAATATCCGGTCCTTAGACTGGAAGGAACACATACGCATGCGCCCCGGTATGTATATCGGCAAACTGGGAGACGGCTCCGCACCCGATGACGGGATCTACATCCTGCTGAAAGAAGTGATCGACAACTCCATCGACGAATACTTTATGGGCCATGGCAAGGCCATCGACATCGAGATGGAGGACGGGCAGCTCTCCATCCGGGATTACGGCCGGGGTATTCCCCTTGGCAAGGTCGTCGACTGTGTATCCAAGATCAATACCGGAGGAAAGTACGACTCCAAAGCATTTAAGAAATCCGTAGGCCTGAACGGTGTGGGCACCAAAGCGGTTAACGCTCTTTCGGAATACTTCCTGGTCAAAGCCGTGCGGGACGGGAAGGAAAAGGCCGCCGAATTTGAACGCGGGGAAATCACCAAAGACCACAAGGTTAGGAAGTCCTCGGAGCCCAACGGCACGCTGGTCACCTTCCGGCCCGACCCGGATATCTTCAAAAAGTACCGCTTCCGCTCCGACTACATGGAAAACCAGTTGTGGAACTACGCCTACCTCAATGCCGGCCTGAAGATCAACTTTAACGGCAAAACCCTGGTTTCCAGAAACGGCCTGCTCGACCTGCTGGAGCGAAAGGCCAGCAATGAAAACCTCCGCTACCCCATCATCCACATGAAGGGAGACGACATCGAGCTCGCCCTGTCCCACGGCAACCACTACGGGGAACAGTACCACACCTTCGTCAACGGCCAGAACACCACCCAGGGCGGCACCCACCTCAATGCGCTGCGCGAAGCCATCGTAAAGGCCGTTCAGGAACACTTCAACAAAAGCTACGACCGCCGGGACGTGCTCGGCTCCATCGTCGCCGCCATCAGTATCCGCATTGAGGAGCCCGTCTTCGAATCGCAGACCAAAACCAAACTCGGATCCACCGATATGGGGCCGGACGGCCCGACGGTCCGGACGTTCATCGTCAATTTCGTCAAGGAAAAGCTGGACAACTTCCTCCACAAAAACCCGGATACGGCCAAAGCGCTGGAGAAACGCATCAAACAGTCGGAACGCGAACGCAAAGAGATCGCCGGCATCAAAAAACTGGCCAACCAGCGCGCCAAAAAGGCCAACCTGCACAATAAAAAACTGAGGGACTGCCGCCTCCACTTCAACGACAGCCCCCGCAAAGTGGAGGAAGAAGACCGCAAAGCCACCACTATTTTCATCACTGAAGGAGATTCGGCCAGCGGCTCCATCACCAAAGCGCGCGACGTGCAGACCCAGGCCGTGTTCAGCCTCCGCGGCAAACCGCTGAACTGCTATGGCCTGACCAAAAAAGTGGTCTACGAAAATGAAGAGTTCAACCTGCTTCAGCACGCCCTCAATATTGAAGACGGCCTGGACGAATTGCGGTACAACCGGGTGGTCATCGCCACGGATGCCGACGTTGACGGTATGCACATCCGCCTGTTGCTGCTGACCTTCTTTCTGCAATTCTTCCCCGACCTGGTGCGCAACAGCCACCTCTTTATCCTCGACACGCCCCTCTTCCGCGTACGGGATAAACAACAGACTTTTTATTGCTACAGCGAAGAGGAAAAGCAACAGGCCATACGAAAGCTGAGAGGCAAACCCGAGATCACCCGGTTCAAAGGGCTCGGAGAGATCTCTCCGGACGAGTTCAAGGACTTCATCAGCGAAAACATCCGCCTCGAACCGGTCATCCTGAATGAAGACACCGACATCGACGACGTCCTGGCTTATTACATGGGCAAGAATACTCCTTCCCGCCAGGAATTCATCATCGACAACCTGCGGGTAGAAAAGGACGAGGTGGAAGACAAGGAGGAGGCCAAAGTTGAAACGGCAGAAATCAAAGAGGAGGAAATGGCCGAGGCATAGGATCTTTGCTCCCGACTGACGTTTTGTCTACATTTGCCCTTTGGCGACAAATGCCAGGGGTATTTTTTTTCTTTGGCACAGAAGTTGACAATATGAAATGATGCTTTCTGAAAAACCCCTACTGACATCTTGACATTGAGAGCATATATAGGTATTTTTCTGAATCCGGCGGAAGCTGTAAACGATAAAAGCTCGTATGTTTGAAGAAATATTCTCGCACCAGCGATTTGATGACGATGCAGACTTTTTACCCCTGCTTTCGGTAGAAGAGGAGGAAGAAGACGATTTTGACGAATCATATCCGGATATATTACCCCTTCTTGCCCTGAAAAACACGGTTCTCTTCCCGGGAATAGTCATCCCCATCACAGTCGGCAGAGATAAATCGATCAAGGCTATCAACAAGGCCTATAAGGAAGGGCGGATCGTGGCCGTATTATCCCAACGGGACAGCAACATCGAAGAACCCGCCCTGAAAGACCTCTATCAGGTCGGGGCCATTGCCCGTATTCTGAAACTACTACGCATGCCCGACGGCACCACCACCGCCATACTCCAGGGCCGCAAACGCTTCGTGGTCGATCAACTGACCCGGGAGCACCCCTACATGGAAGTGGGCGTAACTACTCTGGAATATGCACACCCCACGAACAAACTGGAATTTGAGGCGCTAATCGCCTCCATCCTCGACCGGGCGAAGCAGATCATTGAGCTCTCCCCTAATATCCCTTCGGAAGCCAATGTCATGTTGAAGAACATCAACAACCAGTCCTTCCTGCTCAACTTTATCGCTTCCAACCTCAGTTCCAAGATCCATATAAAGCAGAAGATCCTGGAAATCGACAGCCTGCCGCAGAAAGCCCAGGTCATTCTCGAGCAGATGAATAGCGAGCTGCAATTGCTGGAGCTGAAAGACCAGATTGAGAATAAGGTCCGGGTCGATATCGAAAAGCAACAGCGGGACTACTTTCTCAACCAACAGCTCAAAACCATACAGGAAGAGCTCGGCCAAAACCCGCAGGAAGAGGAAATCCAAAAGCTGCAGATACGCGCCAAGGACAAAAAGTGGCCCGAGGAAGCCAAAACCCACTTTGAAAAGGAACTCAACCGCATTCGCCGGATGAATCCCCAGGTGGCAGAATACTCCATCCAGCTCAATTACCTGGAGCTGATGCTGGACCTGCCCTGGCATAAATATACCAAGGATAATTTCGAGCTGAAAAAGGTGAAAACCGTCCTGGATAAGGACCATTTCGGCCTGGAAAAAGTCAAAGAACGCATTCTGGAGCACCTCGCCGTCCTGAAGCTTAAAGGAGACATGAAGGCGCCTATCCTCTGCCTGGTAGGCCCTCCGGGAGTGGGCAAAACCTCCCTGGGGCGGTCGATCGCCCGGGCGCTCAAGCGCCGGTTCATCCGCATGTCCCTGGGGGGCCTGCATGACGAATCGGAGATCCGCGGGCACCGCAAAACCTACATCGGCGCCATGCCCGGCCGCATCATCCAGTCCCTGAAGCGCGCCGGCTCTTCCAACCCGGTCTTCATCCTCGACGAAATAGACAAGGTGGGTAAGGATTTCCGGGGAGACCCGTCTTCCGCCCTGCTGGAAGTGCTCGACCCGGAACAAAACTCCACTTTTTACGACAATTACCTCGAGATGGAGTACGACCTGTCGAAGGTCTTGTTCATCGCCACAGCCAACAGCCTGAGCACCATACAGCCTGCCCTGCTTGACCGGATGGAGATCATAAACATCAGCGGATATTCAACGGAAGAGAAAATAGAGATCGCCAAGCGGCACCTCATTCCCCAGCAGCGCAAAGAACACGGGCTGGCCGCCAAACACGTCCGGCTCAATAAAGGGGTCATCCGGCAGGCCATCGAGGAATATACCCGGGAATCGGGCGTACGCTCCCTCAACCGGCAGGTGGCCGGCGTGATGCGCAATATCGCCAAGAAGGTGGCCATGGAAGAAGAGTACAATGTAACGGTCAAACCGGAAGACCTCAAAGAGATGCTCGGGCCGCCTCGTTTTACCAAAGACCTCTATCAGGAAGTAAGGGTCCCCGGAGTTGCTGTCGGCCTGGCCTGGACCCAGACCGGCGGAGATATCCTCTTTGTAGAATGCAGCCTCAGCCGAGGCAAGGGCAAACTTACCCTGACCGGCAACCTGGGAGACGTCATGAAAGAATCGGCCTCCACCGCCCTGAGCTTCATCAAAGCCCACAGCGAAGCCCTGGGCATACCGGCCAAAGCTTTCGAAGAAAAGGACATCCACCTGCACGTCCCCGAAGGCGCCATCCCAAAGGACGGCCCGTCGGCCGGCATCACCATGCTCACCACGCTGACCTCCGCCCTGACCGGAAGGCTGGTCAAGCCTTATGTGGCCATGACCGGCGAGATCACCCTGCGGGGCAAGGTGCTTCCCGTGGGGGGCATCAAGGAAAAGATCCTGGCCGCCAAAAGGGCAGGGATGAAAGAGATCATCCTCTGCCAGGAAAATAATAAGCACGTCGAACAGATCAAGGAAGATTACATCAGCGGCCTGCAATTCCATTATGTGAAAACCATGGAAGAAGTACTCAGCCTGGCCCTCGAACCGGTGGGTGTAGAAGTATAACGGTGATTGTTAAACCTTTGTTAACCGTACCGGCAAGCCGCCTATTAACTTCCGGACACGCGTTCTCTATCTGTGCCAAAGCGGTTGAATTGATCATCCCATTGTCCCCCTTTAATACAAAAATTCCTACTTTTGGGAGGGCTGAACAAACCTTTACCCGGCGCAGTTGGTCTTAATAACAAGGCTGTGAGTGCAGAATTAAACTGATCTTCCATGAAATTTCGCATAATACTGATCTTTTCCCTCTTCATCCTGGCAACCAGCGCCTGGGCGCAGGATAACAAGAGCGGCCGCCTGGTCCAGTTCTCCGGCATGGTGCTGGACGGGTCGGACGAGCAACTTTACCCGGTGCCCTACACCAACATCCTGGTAAAAGACAAGGGGCGGGGAACCTACTCCGACCTGCGGGGCTTTTTCTCCATCGTTGTGGAAAAAGGGGATGTGATCGTATTTTCCGCGATCGGGTATAAAACCGTGGAATACAAGATACCGGAAGACCTGGAAGACGAACGCTACTCTATTGTACAACTCATGACCCAGGATACCATTAATCTGCCGGAAACAGTGGTCTTCCCCTGGCCCAGCCGGGAACACTTCAAGTTGGAATTCCTGGCCATGGACGTCACGCCGGAACTCCAGGAGCGCGCTGCCAAAAACCTCGCCAACGAAACCCTGCGCCGAATGCGCAACGAAGTGCGCGCCGACGGCAACGAACACGCCGATTACTACCTCCGCCAACAGGCCCGCGAATACTATTATATCGGCCAACAGCCCCCGATGAATATCTTCAACCCGATCGC
This sequence comes from Phaeodactylibacter sp., assembly GCA_024103175.1. Lineage (GTDB taxonomy): Bacteria > Bacteroidota > Bacteroidia > Chitinophagales > Saprospiraceae > JACJXW01. Next base: position 7,214 of record JAGFJE010000583.1, on the reverse strand, counting down.
CTGGAAAAAATTCTTCGACTCGTGGAAGAAGGGGGATTTCAAACGAAAGGATGATAATTGACTCATCTTTTCCCAAATACCTTCCTTCCCCAGAACAGAACCTGAAAACCATAGAGGCCCAGCCAGAAGGCCAGGGCAGCAAAAGACAGCATGCCAAGAGCTACGTAGGGCTTCACCGACCGCAGGTTGATGTTCAGAAATTCGTAGCAGATGAAATCCGTTACCACAAAGACAAAGTGGATCACGAAGAGGTAGAACAGTATCCGAAGGAGCGTCCTCAGGTACAGCACCTTTTTCAGGTCAGGAGAGCGTTTCCGCCGCAGTTCCAGCCGCTTGGCCCGAATGTAACGATGCGAGAAATACAGGTAGGCGATAAATGTCGTCAGGTAGAGAAATTGTTCGAAGGCTCCGTAAAACGGGTTGTAAAAGGACCGCCCCCACTGGCTTTTGAATTCGACAGGCATAAAAAACAGCCCCAGAAAAAAAAGGAACTGAAATACGGGCAGGATAAAATGCTTGGCGTCCGTCCACCGCAGGTGATAGGCCGGATACAGGCTGAGCTTCACATAGTAGAAAAGCAGCGTAGGAAATGCCAGTGTATAGTAAAGCGGCAAAAATTTGATCCGGGGAAACTGCTCATAGACACCACTGAAATCGAGTATATTGTGTAGCAGGGTAAGGCCAAAAGTGATGAGCAACAACCCATAGAAAGCATTGGCTCTCCGGCTGCCGGAGCTTTTGAAAAAAAACAGGCCGCCGACAGACAGGCATTGCGCCACGACTGCCGCCAGCAAAAAGATCAACAGGTAAAAAAATATACTCCTGTCTCCGCCGATGTCCAGAAAGTCCATCGTTGTAGTTTTGAATGAAGCAGCATTCCCGGGTGGCGGATTAACGCCCTCCCACCGAATTGTCGAACGTAAGTTTCAGTTGGCCGCGCAGTTTTTTGATCTCCTCCAGCGACTCCTCCGGCCCGGTGATCGTAAGGACAAGGTATACATCTCCTTTTGACTGCATCAGGGCGAACTGGTAATAGGTTCCTGCCGAAAGCATAGCTGCAAAACCCCGATCGGTAAATTCCACCTCCTCCGTGGCGGCTTCCGCGCCGATAATGCCGGCAAAATCCTCCGTGGTGAATTCAAAGATCTTCTCCGGCGCCCAGTCCATCACATTATATGAGCCGGAAACAGCAGCCTGTACGCCATTGGGCGCCAGCAGGACCAAGCCGTCTCCGTTGGTCGGGCGTTCCTCAGATACTTCCAATTCCGCCGGGTAGTGGACGCAAAAGCCAAAGCGGTTATTGCAATAGGCCTTGGTTGCCTGAGCGGATATAGAGGAAACCGCTATCAGCAAAGTGGAGATCAGTGTCAGGATAGTTTTTTGCATGGTAATCAGTTTTTCATAAATATAATGATAATTATCGTCACGCTCTGATTCGGGCATATCTGAGCTATTGTGTTATCTTTATTCGATGATCCTCAAATTTAAAACATCCGGAAAGAGTGCTTTGCTCGGTTTGCTGATGGTAATTGCCGCTCCTCTTTCGGCCCAGGAACCGGATACCACCAGCCTTGGATATAAGATCGGCTATCATATCGGTAGCTGGCTGCCTTTCGGTATCATTGTACTGCTGGTGGTCCTGATCCTGGCCAGGAAGAGCCGGCGAAGCCCGAATGAATAGCTAAATTGAACCATGAGTAAAGCAGACACATGGACGGACAGTATGCTCGACGCATTCCGGCGGCAGGGGGACCCGCCGGCGGATAAAGCTATGGCCCGCATCATAGAAAAGCAAGGGGAGGAAGAAGCCTACCGGATCTTCGATCTGCTGATCCGCAATTTGGAGATGCCGGCCGGGCAGTTGCCGGCTGAAGTGCGCCCCTTGCTCGAAGCAACCCAGGCCATGCCCCCGGATATCGGACTGGAAACCATCGCCGAAGCCCACCGCTTCTTTCTGGACCACGGCGCAAAATGCCTTTTCCTGTTGTACTATAAGTCGCTCCCCCTGCTCTACTGCATGCACAACGGCGCGCCGGTGCTGGTCCGGACCAGCCGCCTGACGAACGAGGACCGTTCCCTGCGCATCTTCGCCCGGCGCATTGCCGAAACCGGGCAGTTCCTCATCGATGTGATGACGCCGGGAGAACTGGCCCTGCGCGGGCGGGGCATCCAATCCATCCAGAAGGTACGGCTCATCCATGCCGCCATCCGCCATTTCCTGATAGCTGAAGGCTGGGACGAACCAAAACTGGGCCTGCCCATCAACCAGGAAGATATGGCCATGACCCTGATGACCTTCAGCGTAGCCGTTCTAGACGGGCTGGAACAGTTCGGCATCCAAGAGCCACAGCCTTTGCAGGAAGCGTACTTCCAAACCTGGAGAGCCATCGGCCACAACCTGGGCGTCGACCAGGCCCTCCTCCCCGACAGTGCCGCCGAGGGGCGCACCCTGATGAACAAGATCCTGGCCCGGCAGGCCGCCGCCTCGGAAGAAGGAAAGTTGCTCACCCAGTCCCTGGTCGATTTTGCCCAGGATGTTCTCCGCAGAGAAGAACTGGCCCTGGCGCCGGAAACCATCATCCGGCACCTCATCGGCCCGAAATACGCCGGCATGCTGGGCATTCAACCGCGTGGAGGTTGCCTGGCCGCCGCCCTGCCCCACGCCGTTCAGGCCCTCTTCCGCCTGGGTGAACGCCTGGAGGACAAGGTAGACGGCCCGCTGGACGAAGTGCTCGCATTCCTGTCCAGACAAACCGTAAAGGCCATGGTGGGCTACTTCGACAACTACAAGGGAAGGAATTTCCAGATACCACAGGCGATGCAGAAGGAGTGGTTGCAGGAAGCGGAGCGGTAAATGCCCAGAAAACCTGCTTCGAGAGCGAAACCCGAGGGAAATGCCCGAAATGAATTGTTGGATTGTTAAATGGTTATATTGTTGCCGGCCCCACTTTTTTCGAAAGCCTTGCAACAATATAACCATCGAACAATATAACCATCCAACAATATAACCATCCAACAATCCATGAACCCACTCCACCACATCCCTACCGCCGCTGACATCCGCGCTACCCACGAGGCCATCCGGCCGATGATCCACCGCACGCCGGCGCTCACCTGCCGCAGCATCGACGAAATGGCCGGCGCCCGGTTGTTCTTCAAGTGCGAGAACTTCCAGAAAGTCGGCGCATTCAAGATGAGGGGCGCCGGCAGCGCCGCCCTGCGCCTGAGCGAAAAGGAAAAAGAACGCGGCCTGGCCACCCACTCTTCCGGCAACCACGCCCAGGCGGTGGCGCTGAGCGCCAAACTACTTGGCATTCCCGCCTATATCGTCATGCCCGACACCTCCCCGGCCATCAAAAAGGCGGCCACCGAGGGCTACGGGGCGGAGGTTATCCTGTGTGAAAACACCCTGGCGGCCCGGGAGAGCACCCTGGAAAAAGTGGTGGAGCGCACCGGCGCCACCTTCATCCACCCTTACAACGACTACAACGTCATCGCCGGGCAGGCCACCGCCGCCAAAGAGCTCATCGAGGACGCCGGCGAGCTCGACTGCATCATCGCCCCCATCGGCGGCGGCGGGCTGATGAGCGGCACGGCTCTCAGCACCCGATACTTCTCCCCCGGGGCCCTGGCTTACGGCTCCGAACCCAAAGCCGTAGACGATGCCTACCGCTCCTTCAAAAGCGGAACCATGCAGGCGAACGCCACCATCGACACCATCGCCGACGGCCTGCGCACCAACCTGGGGGAAAAGACATTCGACATCATACAGCGTGAACTGGAGGACATCTTTACCGTCAGCGAGGAGGCCATCATCGCCGCCATGCGGCTGGTGTGGGAGCGCATGAAGATCGTCATCGAGCCGTCCTGCGCCGTACCCCTGGCGGCCGTGCTGGCCAACCGGCCGGTTTTTGAGGGCAGGAAGGTAGGCGTGATACTGACGGGAGGAAATGTGGACCTGGGGAAGTTGCCGTTTTAGGGTATGCTGGGATCCGTTATTCGTCTCTGCCCGCCCGTAGCCTTCTCTGATCGACGAAACTTCAGTGGAATTGATGGCAGACAGGCAGGGATTCGTTTTCCGGGAGTACGATGGCGGCAGAGGCTCTGGAAAGCGATCACCAAGAAGTTTCTGGCCTATAGAATAACGTTTCCTGACGGATTCGTGATAATTTTGTGATAACAAAGCCCCCCGCCCCCCTGTTAGGTATGATAAAAGAGAAAACATGAAAAAGATCATCCTATTGTTTGCCGTTGGCCTGTTCACCTGGAGCTGCGCCAACTCCCAGCAGGCGGAGATTCCCGCCCGCGATAAGAACATCGACTACGCCAAGGGCGTATCCAACATTTCCAAGGTCGAAAAGCAGTTGGACGACGGCCTGTCCCGCGCTGTCTTTGCCGGCGGCTGCTTCTGGTGCGTGGAGGAAGTATTCGAGCGCGTCAGAGGCGTGGAAGAGGCCGTATCCGGCTACGCCGCCCCCGAAGATGACCCCAAGCCGACCTATGAGCTGGTGTGTACCGGCACGACCAACTACGCCGAGGCCGTGGTAGTCTATTACGACTCCGAAAAAGTCAGCTACGAAGAGCTGCTTACCGCCTTCTTCACCGGCCACGACCCCACCCAGCTCAACCGGCAGGGCCCCGACGTAGGGCCGCAGTACCGCTCCGCCGTTTTCTACCAGGATGAAGCGGAGAAAAAGCAGGCCCAGGCTTACATTGACAAACTCAATGCCTCCGGCAAATACAGCGACCCCGTCGTCACTACCCTGGAACCGCTCGGCGTCTTCTACGTCGCCGAAGCCTACCACCAGGACTACTACCCGGGCCACCTCAACGAGCCCTACGTGGCCCGCGTTTCCAAGCCCAAAGTGGAAAAATTCACCAAGGCCCACCCGGAACTGCTCAAGGAAGCGTACAAAAGTGACAAGTAAGAATAGAAAACGTCAAGAGCAATGAAACCTACCCTCAAAGAAACTACCTTACCTTGAGGGCAAGACACCGCAGGCGAAGGCGCGGCCGATCCTGGCAATGACCCCTTGCAAGCGCCAGGATCGGCCGCGCCTTCGCCTGCAAACAAAAAACGAAAGCCATGAGCGAATTCAAGCAAGTTGTCAACGAAGGCCTCAAAAAAGTAGGCAGTTGGACCAAACGTTTCTTTCTCATCTTACTGCTGCTGGCCCTGGCCGGCGCCGGCGGATACATCTGGGTCTCCAGCTGGACCTACAGCGACGGTACCCGCGCCGGCAACCTGATCAAGGTCTCCGAAAAAGGCGTAGTGTTCAAGACCTACGAAGGGCAGCTCAACCTGGGTGGCTTCCAGCAGGACGTCGACGGCGTCACCGGCAATATCTGGAACTTCTCCGTGCCAGATAAGGAAGTCTATCAGCAACTGCAAAATTTACAGGGCAAACAGGTGAAGCTTTACTACAAAGAGCGCTACAAGGCCATGCCCTGGCAGGGAGATACGGAGTACTTTGTGTATAAGGCGGAGCAAATTAAATGAAAGCACCTAGATTCTTCAGCTACCCTTCGATATTGCTGCAAGATAGTAGGTTTATGAATCTTTTGTTTTTTCGTGAAATCTTAATTAGGTTCCCAATTGTAAAAGGCGATCAATTCCCTTAACAATCTAATCACCTTAAAAATTTTGGTCGATGGATTAGCACGAATTGGACCAGTTTTGCCAAAATGTTTGTCGAGCACTTCTGCTCTTTTTATAGCGGACTGTTCATCCCCACTTTCAAATACTTTTTCAATAACTTCAGGGTCGCCATGCTTATATACGAAGTCATTATGATTTTCAAATGCTCGGACTTGTTCTTCTAGTTTTTCATAAATTATTGCTCGAGGTATTGGCTCAGTTGGATCTACTTTGATTACCTCCATTTATACATGACCCTAATTCTTCACAAGGTACACCCCCGACAATATCAGTCCCATGCCCGCCAGATGGATCATGGTGATGGGCTCCCCGTCGAAGGCGCCCCAGCTGACGGCCACAATAGGCACCAGGTAGCTGATCATAGAAGCGAAGACGGGCGTCGTCCACTGTACCAGTTTGAAGAAGATGATGGACGCCAGCACCGTGCCCACCAGGGCCAGGATGGCGACATACCCCAGGGCCAGCCAGGCGCCATCTTCATGGCCCAGCACCTCGACAAAATCGGTGGACAACAGGAACCCAAGAGCCGGCAGGCCCACCATAACGAAGGCCGCCGCACTGATCGTCACCGCGCTCATATCCCGCAGGTAAGTTCCCACTACATTGGAACTGGTCGCGTAGCAGATCGTGCCGACGATGACCAGCAAGCCGAACCAGGGGTTGCCCTGCGCCCCGGCCTCCTTGCCAAACAGGATGAGCATGGCCGCGCCGGCCAGCCCTACCATCACCCCCACCACTTTCGCCCAGCGGGTACTGGAGCCAAACAGAAGAATACCCAGCAACAACGTAAACAAAGGCGTCAGCGAGTTGAGCACCCCCGCCACCGAACTGCTGATGTGCATCTGCGCAATGGCAAACATAAAGGCGGGAATGGCCGTACCCGTCAGGCCGACCACCAGCAGGGGTTTCCAGCGCGACCAGTCAACCCGGCGAAAACGGTAGATCAGTATGGGAAGGAAGGCCAGGGCGGAAATGGACAGCCGCAGGGTGGCCAGCTGGTTGGAAGAATAGACCTCCAACCCTTTTTTGATGAGGATGTAAGAACTGCCCCAGATGAGGCTGAGGGCCAGCAGCACGGCCCAGCTTTTCCAGTCGGGAGCCGGGTCTATTTCGACGGCCTGTGTCTTTGTTTTGGTGGGTGTCGCGTTCAACCTGTAATCGTTTTATATGCTATCTAGCAAACCTTAAACGATCGGGAAAAGTTGTTGTAAACCATTTATTCCTCCTACCTTTGCCCCCGGCAAAGCGCAAGGATAATGACTGGAGAAAGACTGCCCGAAGACATGAATACACGCCTGCAGCACCTGCGGCAGCGCGCCAAAGATGAGAAAAAAGCCAACCGCCGGTATTTCAAAAAGCTGGCGCAGCGCAAACCCAAGGAGTTGGACCAGACAGTAGCCGCCCTCCACGAAGAAGTCTTTGCCGATACCGACTGCCTGCAGTGCGCCAACTGCTGCAAAACGGCCAGCCCCATCTTCCGGGAGAAGGACATAGAGCGCATCGCCGCCCACTTCCGGATGCGCCCCGGAGTGTTCGTAGAAAAATACCTGCACAT
>JAGFJE010000569.1 GCA_024103175.1 Phaeodactylibacter sp. | reverse complement strand
GGGCCTCCAGGCCCGCGAAAACCTGCTTGTAGCAGGTTTTAGTATGCAATTTCCTTTTTAAGAGGCTGCCCGAGGCAGCCTTCGCGGGCCTGGAGGCCCGCGTTCCTGTTAAAGTAACAAAGTAGTACTAAGTAGTCGGACAGATTTAATTTGTGTATAACTTTTCTCCTAACTCCTAATTCGGAGAAATACTCCCCCTCCTTCGGAGGGGGTTGGGGGGAGGCTTGTCCAATGCATATCGGCAGGGCTTGCCCGCCGGTATGTGTTTAGCGCTCAGCCAGGTGACATCTTTCGCCTTTATTCCGGACTTTAGCTTTACTCACTGCTGTTTTAAGGCGAAAGGTGTAATCTGGCTGAGCGCCAAAATAAATTTCCCACCCACACATCCAACCTATTTCTCCTTTCCATTATATTTGAGGTCGACACTACCTTAGCGGAAAAGTAAACGGGCACAATTCAATTAAGGGGCTATAACAACTTAAACACTTTCCATTTTTCTTTCCGGTTTTCACCGGATGGCCTTCTACTTGAGGCGAGGCAGGCAGTATGCCTCCGTTCAAGAAAAGAAACCCTTCTCCCTCTACAACCTCTGTCAATCAAGTAGCCATTCCCTACTCCGAAGGTGGGTATTGGGGCAGGCTTCCAGCGTACCAATATCAACAACCATAAAACGATAATCCTATGAGTGACTACGCTACTACTTATCTCCGCCGCTTTGGTTTGCTGGCTCTCCTGGCCCTGGCCGGGGCAGCGCTTTCCGCCCAGAACAAGACCTGGACCAACGGCAACAACACCGGCCTTTGGAGCGACGCCAACAACTGGTCGCCGGCCGGGGCGCCTACGGCAACCAGCCGGGTCATCTTCAACAATACCAGCGGCGCCAACTGCCTGCTCAATACGGCGGCCACCATTGCCCGGCTGACCATCGAAGCGGACTATGGCGGCAACCTCAACCTGGGCGCCCAAACCCTCACCGTGGGCGGCAACATCATCGTGGCCAACGCCGCCAGCTTCACCAGCGGGGCGGGCAGCAAGGTCGTCATCAGCGCTGCCTCCCGCCTCGATTGCCCCGCGCCCTTTTACGCCCTGGAGATCAACACCGCTACAACCGGTGACCGGGTTCGGATGCTCCAGGTGCTGAACGTCACCCAGAACCTCACCATTACACAAGTTGGCAACCTGGCCGGCAGCAACCTCCGGGTGGGCGGCAACATCCTCATCACCGACCCGGACATGTCCAACCGGGCCTACATCAGCGCAACCGGCAACGGAACGCTTTCCGGCGCCCCTCTGCGGAGGCTCAACGTAGAAGGGGCGGCAAACCTCCAACTGCCTTCGGATTTCACCCTGAACAACAACTTCAACCTCACCGGCAGCGGGGCCATCTCCGGGGCGGGAAAGCTCATCCTCGGCAGCAACGGGAGGCTCGACTTTTCGGGTACCGTCCAGAACGTCAGGATCAACACCGCCGCTCCCAACCAGGCCATCACCCTTTCTCAGCATTTCAACATCGCCAACAACCTGGAGATCGCCCAGGTGAGCAACCTGAACGGCGTGAACCGCGAGCTGCGGGTGAGCGGCAACATCATCGCCACCGACAACTCCGTGGGCGGAAGCGCCATCCTGTCCCTGGTGGGGAGCGGGGCCAACAGCTTCCAGGGAGCGGGCGGCGGCAGCTACCGCCAACTGTTCATCGCCAAGGCCAACGCCACCAACCGGGCGGTGCTGAACAGCTCCGACAACTTCCTGCTGATCACCGTTCAGAAGGGGGTGCTCGACCTCAACGGGCGGAGCCCGGGCGGCGCCGTTGACGTCAACGCCGGCGGCACCCTGGGGGGCGTCGGCGCCATTAACGGCAATGTGCTTTGCAATGCCGGCGGACAGGTCAGCCCCGGCAACTCCCCCGGCATCCTCACGGTCAACGGCAACCTGACGGTCAACGGCGCCCTGGTGATGGAGATCGCCGGGCGGGGCGATAATATGGGCGGCGGGCCCGGAACACCCGGCGCCGACTTCGACCAGGCCGTCGTCTCCGGCAGCGCTTCCATCGCCAACCTCAGCGTCGTCTTCACCGGGCCCATCGTCACCACGCCGCCGACCTTCCCGCTGGGGGGAGATACCTACACCCTGATCAACGGCTCAGCTTCCATCAGCAACGCCACCATTACCCCGCTTAACATCAACGGGATGTTCAGCGGCGGAATATTGATGATCGGCAATACCGCCTTTCCGGTGGAACTGCTATATTTTTCCGGCGCCGAAAAAGGGGCGGCCATCCACCTGGCCTGGGCGACTGCCACCGAGCGGGACAACGATTACGTGGCCGTCGAACGCAGCGCCGATGGGGCCCGCTTCACCGAGATCGGGCGGGTGAAAGGGGCCGGCAATACCCAGGAACGCCGGGAATATTCCTTTGTCGATGAAAAACCACTGCCCGGCCTGAACTACTACCGCCTCCGCCAGGTGGACTACAACGGGGCGGCCGAGTACCACAAAACGATCAGCGTGCTGTTCGACGGCAAGGAACGGCGGCTGGGCTTGCAGGCTTTCCCCAACCCGGCGCAGTCGGCCCTGCAGGCCCGCTGGGCGCCGGACCCCGACAAGGCCGCTACCCTGCGCCTGCACGATGCTGCCGGGCGCCTGCTGTCCGAATACCAGGCGCCTGCCGGCGCCGGCGCGCATGAGGTGCAGCTGGGGGGGATACCCGCCGGTAGGTTCTTTCTGGAGGTGAGGCAGGGTAAACAATCAGAAGTTATCCAATTGATAAAGCAGTGAACGACGATACTGAGCCCTAAGGGCACGGAGAAGAATAACTTCACGATTTGATACGGCTCTTCCTGCCTGCCGGCCTGCTGTGCCGCAGGCCGGCAGGTAGGCAGGTTTCCACCAGGCTTCGTTCTGCGATCGGTCACGTAGCGCCACTGTGTTCTGATTCAAGAGTAGGGCCCCTTTCCCACTCTTGAAGTAGCGCCTTGCCTGGCGAAAAAATTTTACCCGGCTGCACAGACGGGAACTCGCCTGAAACCATGAACTTATTTTTTGCCCATTACTTATTACTACTTTGTTACTTTAACAGGAACGCGGGCCTCCAGGCCCGCGAAGGCTGCCTCGGGCAGCCTCTTAAAAAGGAAATTGCATACTAAAACCTGCTACAAGCAGGTTTTCGCGGGCCTGGAGGCCC
>JAGFJE010000557.1 GCA_024103175.1 Phaeodactylibacter sp. | reverse complement strand
CCATCCTGCTGCCGCCCCTGGCTATGGGCCTTTACGACGGCATCACCAACCGCTTCTGGATCTCACTTTTACTGACCCTGCTCTTTTACGTGCCGGGATTGGTCTATACGCTGATCATTATTCTCGGAGAGAATTGATCCCGGCCTGATGCTGTCTCCAGCGCACCGAAAAGGATGGAACACTGATCTGTTAAGGTTTTTCAGGATCAAAACAGACCGCGCCGACAGGCCATTTTCAATCTCAATCTTAAATTATCCTAACGAATCTTAAAAGATCAGTGTTCCATGACTTGTGAGGCAGCCTCAGCCTTACCAATTCGACGGGCAGACGATACAGTCGCGCATATCCCCGATATTGGCTTGTACCGACAGTTCCATCGCCCCTGCCAGGCGGGAAGCATTGGCCAGGGGCGAGACATTGACGTCGTAAGACAGGCCGAAACTCCAGTCGCCGTAATCCATCCGCAGGTAGGGCGTCACTGCGTCGAAGGTGAAGCCGGCGTCTCCGGCATGGCGCCCCACTCTGCCGTAGAGGCCCAGGTAGAAAGCGTTGCCCTTACTGCTTTGCGCCAGTTGCCAGAGCGCGCCGGCGGAGGCCATGCGCTGTTTGCTGTTTTTGAACAGGGCCTGCTGGCGGTAGAAGAACTGAAGGGCGAGCTCCTTGCTGTCCGCCCGGTTATCGGTAGAAATGCCGAACTGCCCCTGCAGGGACCACCCCATGCCGACGCGGTTGCCGTTCTGGGCGTCTTCCAGGAAAGAATACAACGGTTGGTTGATGTGCAGCAGGCTGGCGCCGATCTGCCAGGCGGCTTTTGTATCATACAGCAACAGGCCGGCGGAAAGGCCGAAAACCGTGCGTTGCAACTGGTCAAAAGACTCGAAGTTGTTCCGGTTGGGGTCATGGCCGATGCCGTCGAACTGCTCTTCGAAGGCCAGCTGGCTGTCGTCTATGCGGTAGTTCCAGGCTCCGCCGCGAACGCCCCCCGCCAGGAAGAGCCCGCGGGCCACCTGCTGGTGATAGGCCAGGCTCAGCATGGCCTGCCCGTCGGTAAAGCGGGAATCGCCCGCCCGGCTGGCCTGCGCACTGATGCCGAAGGAGAAAAAGCTGAGGCCCAGACAATTGCGCCAGTCAAAAGCCGCTAATGCCGAATGATAAGACTGGCCGGCCAGCACACTCGACCACTGGTTGCGATAATGAAGCGACAGGCGGGCCGGCTCCCGGCTCAGGCCCACAAATGCCGGGTTGGCGTAGCCCGCAGTGCGGCTGAACTGCGAAAAATGGGCGTCCTGCGCCCGGGCCACCTGCCCGCCGGACAGGAGGAAAAAGGAAAACAAGAGAAAGAATAAGACAGTAAATTGTTGCATGGCCAGTGATTTGGTGATTTACCGGATCAGCGTTACGTTGCCCTTGGCAACCCGGACGAAGCCGTCGGTAAAGAGCAGTTCAGCATAATAGGTATAAACGCCCTGTTCGGCCTTTTGCCCTTTGAAGTTGCCGTCCCACCCGCAATTCTGCAGCTCAGGCGCCGGGCAGTCCAGGGCTTCGAACACCAGCTCTCCCCAGCGGTCGAATACGCGGAAGACGGGCGCCTCTACCAGGCCGGCATTGGTGCTCACAATACGGAACACATCATTGTGCCCGCTGCCATCCGGCGTAAAGGCATTGGGGATAAAGATACCCCGCTCCCGGTCGATAGACACCCGGACCAGGGCTGTATCCCGCTTGACGCATCCTTTTCCATTGGTGACTTCCACCACGTAACGGGTAGTGGTAAACGGCATGGCCACGGGGTTGGTGATCGTTGTATCGGATAAGCCTTCGTCCGGATACCAGCGCACCTGCGTTCCCGCCTGGTTGATGTCCACCCGCAGGCCTGCCGACTGGCCCAGCTCGATGGCAAAGGAGTCCTTGAACATTTGGGCGATGAGTTCCTGGACCTGAGGGACGAGTATTTCTTTTACCGTCAGGCATCCCTGAGGAGATTCCAGTTCGAGGGTATAACTACCCGCCGCCAGCTCTTCGTGGCGGGTTCCCGCCTGAGCGTAATCTCTCCCGTAAAGCGCGACGAAATCCTGCGGCTCCGCTTCTACCAGCAGCGTATGGCCCTCTGCCTGCGTGCAGGTTTCCACCAGCTCATAATTGCCTGTCGGCGGGCCGTAGAGGGTAAACTGCTGGGTAGCGGTATCCAGGCAGATGCCTTCATTGCTGGCAATCAGTGTGATTTCATAATCGCCGGCAGCCTCATAGGCATGGGTAAATTCAGCTGTCGTGGCGCTACTGCCGTCTCCCAGGCTCCATCGCAGGCCGGTGGCGCCCGAGGAATTATCGGAAAGGCTGGCCGCCACCGGAACGCAAACGCCCTCCAGGCTCACCTCGAAATCCGCAACCGGCCGTGGGCGTACATATACCGGCCGGGCCAGCGAATCCCGGCACCCTACCGAGGATATCGCAACCAGGGTGGCTTCATACGTGCCGGGAGATTGATAAGTATGGGTAGCCCGGCAGGCGTCGGACCCATTGCCGTCGCCGAAAAACCAAAGGCAGGAGGCATTGCCGATGCTCAGGTTCTGGAAGGTGGCCGGAGCGCCCTGGCAAACGGAGTCGACCTCCGCCATCGCCATTACCGGCAGAGGAGCGATCTCCAGCGGGTTTTCACTCCAGGTGCTTCGGCAGCCCTGAGCGCTCGTCACCGTGACGCGGGGGAAATAAGTGCCTGGCATGGCATAAGTATGCTGCGCTACCGAAGCCAGGGTGCTATCGCCATCACCGAAATAAAGGACTTGTCCGTCCCCGTTGGTAATAACTTCAAAACGAACCGGGTTCTCCGCACAGGCGGTGGGCATGAAGTTCAACGCCACCTGAGGCAGCGGCAGCACCGCTACCTGCACCGCCATGCTATCGGCGCCGCACCCTTCCGCATACAGCGACACCTCGTAAACGCCGGCCGACTCGAAACGGTGCTGCACCGATGCGCCGGTATACGCATTGCCATCGGAAATGTACCAGCGCACCGGCGCCCCCGGCGTGGAGAAACTTTCCAGCCTCAGCGTATCGCCCACGCACAGCTCCTGGGCCGAACTGTTGATCAGCGCGCTCACATCGGTGGGGTTAACGGTAACCAACTGCCCGAGGGAATCGCTCCCGCAGCCATTCGCCGCAATCAGCAGAATGGAAAGGGTATCCTGTCCATTTTCTGAAAAGGGGACCACCGGCGGCGGATTGGGTATGCTGTAGATGCGTTCCAGCGTCCGGCTGTTCATAAACCAGAAATACTGATCCGGGTTTCCGGTGCTGGTATTGTTGAAGTAGAGGGTGTCGCCGCTGCACAACTCATTGAAGGTAATACCGAAATTGGCCTGTGGCTGGGGAAAAACGTTGATCTCTGTGGTGTCTACCGAATCGCCACAGCCGTTGGCGACCGACAGGGTGACCGTATAAGAGGTATCGGCCAGCCCCTGCGGAAAAGTGAAAGGGCCGGGGTCAGCGACAAAGGAAGTATCCAGCCCTCCGAAATTCCAGATGAAGGACAGGTCATCGCCTATGCTCTGATTGTCGAAGGCCACCGAGAGCGGAGCACAGCCCTCAGTGACATCGGTATTGAAGGCCACCAGTTCGGGCGCCTGGGAGACATAAATATCGCGGGGCAGCTGCACGCTGCACACGACATCGCCGGTGGTGGGGTTGAGGCTTTCGGCAGTAAGGGTGACGGTATAGGTTCCGGATTCATCGAAGGCATGCTGAGGGCTGGGCTCGGAAGTAGGCATGCCGCCGTCGCCAAATTCCCAGCTGTACACCTCGGCGTTGGCCGTTTCATTGGTGAAGCTCACCGGCGCTCCTTCGCAGGCCAGGGAATCGAACGTGAAGGCCGGTTCGGGAAGGGGCAATACGGTAAAGGTGATATCAGCCGAGTTGCAGGCGCCGGGCAGGGCGTCAACCGTATAGGTATAGGTATAGGCGCCCGGGCCGGGTAGCAGTTGCACATCCACCTGTCCGTTACTCGTCAGGCCCGGCCCCGACCATGCGCCATTGGCCGGAGTGGCCGAAGGCAGAGGCGCCTGCCCGTCAGAAGCGCAGGCGTAGGGGTCCTGGCCGAGGGTAACGCTGGTGGCGGCGTCCAGGACGATCAGCTCCATCGTATCCCGGCTTTCGCAGGGAGTGCCCGCTTCGATAGTATATACGTAAGTATACGTTCCGGGGCCCAGTTGGGACGCCGCCACCTCTCCGGTATTGGCATCCACCTGCGGCCCGGCCCATTGGCCATTGCCGGGAGTGGCCGACAACGTCATCGGCCCGCTGCCCGAACAGATCGTCATTTCGGGGCTTGCCACCTCAGCCTGAACATAATCCCTGATCTCCAGTGTAAAGGGCAGCGTGGACACACAGCCAAAAGCACTGGTTCCGGTAAGGGTTATATCGGCGGAAGAGGCTCCGTTCAGGCCGGTAGAATTGAACCTTCCGGTGGCGGCGTCCAGCACGCCGTCCCCACTCCAGCTCAGCACAGTGCCGGGAGCGGCCTGTATGTTGGCCACATCGGGAAGAAAAACATCCTCACTTATGGCACAGGTGTACGGCAGGCCATCCACGGAAAGGGCGGGCAGGGCCTCTACCCTCACCTCTTTTGTTCTTCGGATGATACAGCCCATCGGGTCGCCGTACACGTACTCCAGGCTGAACACCCCGGCTCCCGCCACCGCCGGGTCAAATACACCCTGAGCGGGGCCTACGATACCCGGCCCTGACCAGGCGCCCCCGGTAGGAGAAAAGTCAAAAAATACCTGCCCGGCATCCACGCAGAAGGTATCGCGAGGCGCACCGATATCGACGTCCAAGGCTTCCTGTACTTCAATGATGAGCTGGCCGGACGACTCACAACCGGCAGCTCCGGCAACATAGGTAAGCACATTCTGCCCGATATTGGCCTGAGCAGGGTCGAACAGGCCATTGGCGCTCACCCCCGGGCCGGACCAGGCGCCGAAGGCCGGGCTGGCCTGCAACTGAATGGGGGCGTCAGAATTGCACAACAGCCCAACATCGTCGAAGGCGACATCCTCCAAAGCCACAACCCGGACGGTATCCTCCACAGAAAATTCTCCACAGGGGCCGAAAACTGTAAGGGTAAAGGGAAACACTCCGGGCGTTGAATAAGTAACCGTGGGAAAAGAATCGGTAGAAACCCCAATATCCGAACCGGGAAATGCCCACTCCAACCGGGAAATGGAGCCATCATAAGTAATATCAGGGGTAAAAACCAGCCTATCGCAGCCCGGCGGAGGCATGGGGCCGAGGATCAGGGCCGGCGGTTCAAAGATCTCAAACTCCAGGACGGCCGTATCTACTCCGCAGGTATTCTCGGCAATGAGCAGGGCCTGATAGTCGCCGGCGTCCGGGAAAAAGCCGATTTCCGTGGAATCGGCGAAGATCACGCTGTCGCCGGGGAAGAACTGCCATTCATAGAAGTCCTCGTCTATGGAATTATTTCCGAACTCGATGACGGCGGGCACGCAGGTAGAATCGTTGTCCAGGTCGTAATCCACCCGGGCAATGGGCGCGTCCCGTATCTCGATGGTTTCATCGGTTCGGTCACTGCCGCATTGGTTCGTCACGGTCAGCTCTATATCATAGAACCCCCTTTGATCGTAAACGACGGTGGGGTTTTCCTCGGTACTCGTGCCGTTGTCTTCGAACGTCCATTCATAAGACACCGTTTCGCCATTAACGCAGGAGGCGTTCATAAAAGTCGCCACTTCTCCCACGCAAAGGGCGTCCGGCTCGGCGAATAGGGCCACCGGTTCCACCCGGATACGGACGAAGACGATCAGGCAGTTGCGGCTCACCCCGGCCGGGCAGTTGTTGACCACCGTCATGGTGATAGGGAGAGTGAGCGAGGTGGAGTTGATCAGGCAGGTGTCTTCCGGAAAATCATAGACATGGGTGAAGCTGGGCGTGCCGGGAAGCTTTTCCACGATGCCGTCCCCCCAGTCGATGATGGTGGAATCGACCAGGTTAGGGTCGGAATTGTTAATAAATTCCACCGTATCCCCTTCGCAGAAGAAGGTGGGGCTATCGGGGCCAAACCCGCCCTGCGGCTGCAGGTCCCCACATTGGTCGGCAAGATTACACTGGCCGGACGAAGCATGGCCAAACAACAGAAAGGCCATTGTCCAGAGGGCAAATCGGATCTTGGGCATAAGTCAGATAGTGTTTGTAAAAAACAAAGCCCCACGCCCGAAGCTTACTTTGCCTGCGGGGGCACTTTTTCAGGATAACAGGGGTAGCGGGGTAGCGGGCTTGGAGCCTATCAAAAGCAATGCCTAAAGATAGAAAGAAAATGTATATATTCAAGAAAGGAATGGGGGAGATGAGCGGAGGGAGGGAGAGATGAGGAGGAGAGGGAGATGAGGAGAGAGGGAGATGAGGAGAGAGGGAGAGAGGGAGGGACTCCATTGGACTATGGGTTCATGGAGTCATTGTGATTGTTAAACAATGACTCCATGAAACAATGACCCCATCCTTACTCCACCAGGGCCTTATTCTTTGCGCGCTTGCGCTCGTGGTCCTTCAACAGGATCTTGCGGAGGCGGAGGGAACCGGGGGTAACTTCCACGAATTCATCTTCCTGGATGTATTCCAGGGCTTCCTCCAGGGTGAAGCGTTTGGGTGGAACGAGCTTGAGCTTGTCGTCTGCTCCGGAGGCCCGCATGTTGGTCAGTTTTTTGGTCTTGGTAAGGTTGACCACCAGGTCGCCCGGGCGGCTGTTCTCACCGACGACCTGCCCTTCGTAGACCTCCTCGCCGGGCGCCACGAAGAACTTGCCGCGGTCCTGCAGGTTGTTGATGCTGTAGGGAATGGCCGTGCCGGTTTCCAGGGCGATCAGGGAGCCGTTTACCCGGCCGGGGATCTCTCCTTTATGCGGCTGGAATTCCAGGAAGCGGTGCGACATGATGGCCTCGCCCGCCGTGGCGGTCAGCATCTGGCTGCGCAGGCCGATAATACCCCGGGAGGGGATCTCAAAGCGCAACTGGACGCGTTCGCCTTTGGGTTCCATGGAAAGCATGATCCCTTTGCGGCGGGTGACCATATCGATGGCCGTGCCCGACATTTCATTAGGCAGGTCAATGGTCAGCTCTTCCACCGGCTCGTGGGCCAGGCCGTCGATCCGCTTGGTGATCACCTGCGGCTGGCCGATCTGCAGCTCATAGCCCTCGCGGCGCATGGTCTCGATAAGTACCGACAAGTGCAGTACGCCCCGGCCGAACACGCGGAAGGTATCGGCAGAGCCGGTTTCTTCCACCCGCAGGGCCAGGTTGCGCTCCAGTTCCTTTTCCAGGCGCTCCTTGATGTGGCGGGAGGTTACGAATTTGCCTTCCTTGCCGAAGAAGGGCGAGTCGTTGATGGTAAACACCATGCTCATGGTCGGCTCATCGATGGCGATAGTGGGCAGCGCCTCCGGCATCTCCGGGTCGGCGATGGTGTCGCCGATCTCGAAGCCTTCCACACCGAATATGGCGCAGATCTCACCCGCCTTCACCTCTTCGGTTTCCAGCCGGTTGAAGCCGTCGAAAACAAAAAGGCTGCGGATGCGGCTTTTCTGGATCGAACCGTCCTTCTTCACCAGGGACACCTGCTGGCCGTTGCGCAACTTACCCCGTTGCAGGCGCCCAATGGCGATCCGGCCGATGTAGGGGGAATAATCGAGGGAAGTAACCAGCAGTTGGGGCGTGCCCTCTTCCACCTTAGGAGCGGGGATGTGCTCCAGAATAGCATCGAGCAATGGAGTGATACCCTCAGCAGGTTCCCGCCAGTCGGTGCTCATCCAGCCCTGCTTGGCGGAGCCGAAGATGGTGGGGAAGTCCAGCTGGTCTTCCGAAGCGTCCAGGTTGTACATCAGGTCAAAGACAGCCTCCTGCACTTCTTCCGGGGTGCAGTTTTCCTTATCCACCTTATTGACGACCACGATGGGCTTGAGGCCCAGCTCGATGGCCTTCTGGGTGACGAAGCGGGTCTGCGGCATGGGGCCTTCGAAGGCGTCGACCAGCAGCAGCACGCCGTCGGCCATGTTGAGCACGCGCTCCACCTCCCCGCCGAAGTCGCTGTGGCCCGGGGTGTCGATGATGTTGATCTTGGTGTCCTTGTAACGGATGGACACGTTCTTGGCCAGGATGGTGATGCCGCGCTCCTTCTCCAGGTCGTTGCTGTCCATGATGAGGTCGCCCGGCCGCTCATGGTCGGCAAACAGCTTGCCGGCGTGGATCATCTT
>JAGFJE010000543.1 GCA_024103175.1 Phaeodactylibacter sp. | reverse complement strand
AATTCAATGTGCCATCTTTTTTAAAGTAAAGCCGGTTTTCCGGAGAATACAATTCGCTTCGAACAAAACGGGCGCCTGTCTGTGTTTTACTGTTGGCATCTGGCATAATTTCCACGGCAACCCTTTGCCGTTGCACATAGCCGTTCGATTTCTTATATTAAGGATTAACACAACCCATCCTGAAGACAATGTCAAGACTAGTAATTGTATCCAACCGCCTTCCTGTGACCATTCAAAAGGAGAAAGGAGACCTCATTTATTACCCCAGTGCCGGAGGGCTGGCCACCGGCCTGAACTCTCTGGACGGCTCCTGGGAAAAGATCTGGATCGGCTGGCCCGGCCAGGAGATCAAAGAGGCCTGGGAACGGGAAGCTGTGCACCGCGACCTGGCCAAAGACGGATTATACCCCGTTTTCCTGACTCAGGAACAGATCTCGCTTTATTATGAAGGGTTTAGCAACAAGGCCATCTGGCCACATTTCCATTATTTCACCCAGTACACAACTTACCGGGATGAGTACTGGGCAGCCTATCGAGCGGTCAACCGGGCTTTTGCCGATGCAGTGATCCCCCTCATCAGGGAGGATGACCTGGTCTGGGTTCATGATTATCAGCTGATGCTGCTCCCGGCTATGATCCGGGAGGCGTTTCCCAGCCTTTCCATCGGGTTTTTCCTCCATATCCCATTTCCCTCCTACGAAGTATTCCGTATTCTTCCCTGGAGAAAGCAGATCCTGGAAGGGGTATTGGGCGCTGACCAGATCGGGTTTCATACCTTCGGATACATGCGGCATTTCTTGAGCGCCGTATACCGCATTTGCGGGTATGAGCATCATTTCGGGAAACTGACGGTCGACAACCGCCTGGTTAATGCGGATGTGTTTCCCATGGGGATCGATTACGAAAAATATGCCCATCCTGATCCCAAACCCCAGGATGGGAATGGCCCCCTGAAGATCAGAGAACTGGCCGAAAAACAAAAGCTCGTGATCTCCATCGACCGCCTTGATTACAGTAAAGGCATCCCCCAGCGTATCCTGGCCTTTGCCCGCTTCCTGCAAGATAACCCCCAATATCAGGGCAAGGTCACCCTGGTCATGATCGTCGTTCCATCGCGGGCCAATGTGAGCCAATACCAGGAACTTAAAGAGGAAATCGACAACCTCGTCGGAAAAATCAACGGGGAGTATTCTTCCTTCGACTGGGCGCCTATTCACTATTTCTACCGCAGCCTCGATTTTCCCGAGCTTACCACCCTCTATCAAGAGGCGGATATAGCGCTCATTACTCCTCTGCGCGACGGGATGAACCTGGTTGCCAAGGAGTACGTGGCCAGTAAGGAGGACAGCAAAAAAGGCGTGCTCATACTGAGTGAAATGGCCGGCGCTTCCAACGAACTCATGGAGGCCATCATCGTCAACCCTCAGGACCGGCAGGACATTACCGACGCGCTGCTGCAGGCCCTGGAAATGGAAGAAGCAGAACAACGCCGCCGGCTCCAAAAGATGCAGGACAGGATCCGGAAAAACGATGTGCGCCACTGGGCGGTTACCTTCATTAATGAACAAAAGAAGTTGATGGAGTCGCAAGAGGCAAAAATTGCCCGCCACCTCAGCAAGGAAGATAAAAATGAACTGGCCCGGGCCTACCGCTCCGCCAAAAACAGCTTGCTTATACTGGACTACGACGGCACCCTGATGCCCTTTAAAACAGACCCCAAGGCGGTTGTGCCGGATGAAGAATTGCTGCGAATTCTAGAAAAGTTGGGCAACCACAACGGAAATAAGGCCGTCATCATCAGTGGGCGGGACCGGGATACCCTTCAGAAATGGCTGGGCCATCTCGATGTCGATATGGCTGCCGAGCATGGTGTCTGGATCAAGCGCAACGGTAAATGGGCTAACAATACCGGCTTTTCGGCAAGCTGGAAGGAAAGGATCCGCCAGGTACTGGAAAATATGGTGGAACGTACTCCCGGCTCCTTCATCGAAGAGAAAGAATATTCCATTGCCTGGCATTACCGCGCTATTGATAAGGCCCTTGGGGAGAAGCGGGTGCGCGAATTCCGCGACGTCCTCCTCTATCTTACGGCCAATGACGACCTTCAGGTGCTGGAAGGCAATAAGGTCGTCGAAGTGAAAAATGCCGGCGTCAGCAAAGGTAAAGCCGCTCTGAACTGGGTGGGAGAACGGGACTGGGATTTTATCCTCGCCATTGGCGATGACAATACCGATGAGGATACTTTTAAAGCCATGCCTCCGGGCGCCCACACCATCAAAGTGGGCCTCGATTCTTCCGCCGCCAGATACAACATCCTCTCCGTGGAAGAAGTACGTTCTTTCCTGGACAGCCTGGAGCCGGTTGAAAGTGAAGTGAATTGAAAAGGTTGGGCAGAAAGACGCGCGGGCATGCACCATGCTCGAACCAACAACGGCCCCGGGCCATGCCTGCCTTTGGAATGGCAGCCAGGGCATAAAACACGCTGCCGCAGGCGGGGGGGCTGGCCTCTGCAGCCACCCCTCTTCCCATCCAGGTTTCCGGCAGATCCTATCCGGCGTTCTTCCAGTATAGCTTGTGGTTAGGGTATTCCTTGTTAAATTCGTACTTCAAAATATCGTGAGTGGTGATGATGCCCACCAGGTTGTTGTCATCGTCGACGATGGGCAGGCCGTGGAACAGGTTTTCCAGGAAGACCTGAGCAGCGGCGCCGATCTTCTCATTGGGCGCCATAGTCGCCACCCGCTTCGTCATTATTTCCTCAACCTTAATATTGTCGTATTCGTCGGCAGCCTTGCCCAGTTTGACGAGGTCAAAAGAAGTAATGATGCCTATCAGCTTTTTTCCCTGAACGACGGGAATGTGGTGAAGGTGCCTGGTGAATAATATTTCCTTGACCACAGATAAGGCGTCGCCCGGTTGAACGGTAACGACATCTGTGGTCATGATCGTAGAGATGGGCTCATTCATCATAATGCGCAGATATTTAAGCTGGATTGTTGTGTATTGCGCATTTAAATTAAAACAAAATTTGAATTCGGAGAATTTATTGATGAAAATTTACCGAGGCACTAGTCCGCAAACTTATACCCGACCCCCCGCACCGACAGGAAATACTGTGGGTTTTTCGGGTCTTTTTCAAAATACTTTCGGAAGGAGAGGATAAAGTTGTCAATGGTTCGGGTGGAAGGATACACGTCGTACCCCCATACCGATTGGAGGATCTGCTGGCGGGAGACCACTTCGCCCCGGCGGTCGACCAGAAGTTTGAGCAGCATGGCTTCTTTCTTGGTCAGTGTGAATTCTCCCGGGTTGCCTTCTGCTTCATAGGTGGCGAAGTTGACTTTATTGCCGCCGAATTCGTATACCTCCGGCGTATTGCTGGGGCTCTTGCTGGTCCGCTTGATGAGGTTCTGCACCCGCAGCAGCAATTCTTCCAGGTTGAAAGGCTTGGTGAGGTAATCATCGGCGCCCTTTTTCAGGCCGGTGATGCGGTCCTGGGGCGTATCTTTGGCCGTCAGGAATATAATGGGAACATCCATATTGGTCAGGCGGATCTGTTCGCAGATCTGGAAGCCATCTACCTCCGGAAGCATGACATCGAGGATGAGCAGGTCGAAATGCTGTTCTTTGACATACTTCAGGGCATCTTTACCACTGCCGGTGGCTACTACCTCATAGTCTTCCATCTCGAGGTTGAGCTTAACGACGTCGCGAATGTTCTCTTCGTCTTCAACAAGCAGAATGCGCATAAAAAGGCATTTTATGGACCGTGAACAAAGCCCGCGCGGGCCGCTTCACGGCTGGTTATCGGTAGCTTTCTGTTTCACTTTTTCCCGCATCACCGGGATCTCGACCCTGAAGATCGTTCCCCGGGGTTCGTTATCCAGGACGGCGATCTTTCCCTTATGGGCCTTTACGATCTCATTTACAATGTATAAACCCAAACCGGTTCCTTTTGTTTTGCGGGTATCCTCACTACCGATGCGGTAGAACTTTTCGAAGATCCTTTCCTTCTCCTGGTCCTCGATGCCAATTCCCTGGTCGCTGACCTCCATGCGGACGGTATTGCCGCTCTGGCTGATGCATGCCTCGATATCGGCGTCCTCTCCGGAGTATTTCACCGCATTCTCCAGCAGGTTGATAACGACCGAGGACAGGCCCGCTACGTCGCCCATTGTATCTTCCACCGCCGTTTTTTTGTTGAAGGTAAAGCTGGCTTTCGGGTATTTGGCTTCCATCTGGTCGAAAATATCCTCCACCAGTTGCGCCAGGTTTACCGGTTCCTGGTGCAGTTGGTAAGCAGATTCCAGTTTGGCGGACAGCAGCAGGTCATTGACCAGTTTGTTGAGCCTTTCGGTTTCCAGCAGGGCGTTTCGGGTCAGGCTTGCGGCTTTGTCACGAGGGAGTTCCCGGCGCTGGAAGGTTTCCAGCACCAGCCGGATGGAAGCCAGGGGAGATTTGAGTTCATGCGTGATCGACAGCAGGAAGTTGCGCTGTTGCTGGGCCGCCATTACCTCTTTGTGATAGCCGCGATTGATGAGCCATACCCCGATGGCCAGGCTGAGAACGAAAACGCTGGCCTCCCCCAGGATCATGTACTCCTGGTTTTCGTACTGCTTTTTCAACTCCGTGAAAGCGGGGGAGTTGTAGAATGCCTCGTCCGTCGGCGGGATCTCCTCCCGGGCGATCATCATCAGGCGCATGGTGTCCCGCTTGGCCTCGTAGGCGTCCCGGTTCTTGATAAAAAGCAATACGGACCACCAGGCGAAAGCGAGCATCATGTAGGCGATCACCCCGTAGGAGAGCAGGCGGAGCCGTATATTCCTGGGCCTTTCCATTCAATGAAAGTGATTATTTAAAGACAATATCCAGCGCTTGCTTCATTTTTCCGGCGGCTTCTTCCAGGTCTTCTTCCGTATGGGCGGCGGAGACGAAACCAACTTCGTAGCCGGACGGGCCGAGGTAAACGCCACGCTGTAGCAGCTCGTGGTGCAATACCTTGAACTTGTCCATGCTCCCGGCGTCGATCTGGCTGGCGCGGACGATCTTATCCCTGGAGAAGGCGATCCAGAAAATAGATGCCAGTTGCTGAACCTGCATTTCGAAGCCTTTAGCGTCGGCGTGCTCCCGGACCGCATTCACAAAATGCCGGGTTTTGCGCTCCAGCCCCTCGTAGAACCCGGGTTCCAGCAATTGTTGCAGGGCGGCGTAGCCGGCGGCCATAGCCACCGGGTTGGCCGACAGGGTGCCCGCCTGGTAGACCGGCCCGTCGGGGGCAATGTGGCTCATGATCTCATGGCTGGCGCCATAGGCGCCTACGGGCATGCCCCCGCCGATGATCTTGCCGTAGGTGATGATGTCGGGCTGAATGCCGTAGTAGCCGGCGGCGCCCTCAAAACCTACGCGGAAACCGGAGATGACCTCGTCAAAAATGAGCAGTACGCCGTACTTGTGGCACTTCTTGCGCAGGCATTCCAGGAAGGACTTGTCCTGCAAAAGCAGGCCGTTGTTGGCCGGCGCCGGTTCTATGATGATGCAGGCAATATCATCGGCGTGCTCCTGTAAAGCCTGATCGAGCAGCTCGCGGTCGTCCAGCGGGAGCACAATGGTGGCTTTGGCGAAATCCTCCGGGATGCCGGCCGAAGTGCTCACCCCGAAAGTGGCCAGGCCGGAACCTGCTTTGACCAGCAGGGAATCCACATGGCCGTGGTAGCAGCCCTCGAACTTGACCACCTTACTCTTGCCGGTCACGCCCCGCGCCAGGCGGATGGCGGACATGACGGCCTCGGTGCCGGAGCTGACAAAGCGGATCTTGTCAATGTACCGGTTGTTTTCCGTGATCAGCCTGCCCAGTTGGTTGCCGAGCCGGGTGGGGGTGCCGAAAGAGGTGCCTTTCGCTACCGTTTCCAGCACCAGTTCCCTGACCTTTGCATTGTTGTGCCCCAGGATAAGGGGCCCCCAGGAACAGCAAAAATCGATATAAGTATTATCGTCTTCGTCGGTGATGCGGCAACCCTGCCCTTCTTTGATGAACAGGGGCGGCCCGGAGACGGACTTGAAAGCCCGCACGGGGGAGTTGACCCCGCCGGGAAAGTACTTTTTGGCTTCTTCAAAGAGCTGGGCAGAACGGGTGCGGTGGAGCGTATCGACAAATTCCATATCGGATATTTTCGGTTTGTTTCCGGCAAAGTTAACGAATAGGAT
>JAGFJE010000524.1 GCA_024103175.1 Phaeodactylibacter sp. | reverse complement strand
TCGACTTTGTAATTGCCTTCTGCAAACGGCTGGTTGGGGGACCAGAAGCTGCAGACCTGCTGTTCATTCTGATTGTAATCCACTTCTTCCGCCTGGGTGAAGCGGATCTGCTCACCGTTGGCGCTGTTGGTGAAGATCCCCGAGCCCATTTCTTCAACGGCCAGGGTTTCTCCCAGCGGGCTGATGATGCGGACCAGGAACTGCTCGGTGCCCGGTTCGGCCACCTGGTTAGCGGTCGTATAAAAGCACACCTGGATCTGGTCGACGTTCTTGGCGCTGCGGCGGGAGACGGCCTTGCCGCTGCCCTTCATCTTCATACCGGTAGCTTCCAGGTTGTTGACCTTGATCACGGAGGCGATGTTCACTTTCTTGGCCAGGAAGGAACGCTCCGCTTCGACGGCTTCCTTCTCGCTGGCCAGCGCGGCCTTGGCGGAAGACAGTTCCATGTTACGCATCCGGGCGGAGTCCAGGTTGGTGGTCAGGGCCATGTTCTCTTCGGTGAGCTCCGTGGTCCTGGCCGTCAGCTGCTCATTTTCCTGGCGCAGCTGGTTGATCTCTGCCAGGTACTGTTCTACCTGGGCAGTCAGGTTCTTGATCTCCTTACGCGCCTGGGCCAGGTTGCGGCTGTCGCGCAAGAGGGCTTCGATGCGTTCCTTGGAATCCTTGAGTTCTGCTTTCTGGGTTTCGATCAGTGCGTTGAGTTCTTCGTTGGAGCCGCGCAGCTCTTCCAGTTCGGAGAGGGACTCGTAGTATTGCTTTTCCAGTTCTGCCTTAAGCTGTTCGGATTCGTTCAGTTCGTAAGTGAGGTTGTTGTTGGCCTTGTTCTTGCTGATGAGGTTAGCCACCAGAACAATGCAGACGATAGACAGTATCGCGATGGTAACGATAGCCGCCACTTTGAGCTGCTGTTGTGACTTGTCCTGCTTGCCAGGGCCTGGATTAGTGGGTGTAGGACTTGGACTGCTAGTAGCCATAATAGAAGGTTTGTTTAGCTTAAAAGTTAGTTAAGAACATTGCGTGCTTTAAATCGCGATTAAAACGGCCGCCTATTTTAGAAAATTGTATCCCGAAAAGATATTTTTTTTGCCTTCTCTCCCTGAATATCTTTCTTTTTACCCGCATTCCCCTACTCTTCTACCGCTGGATTCCTGGCTTTTTCTTAGATTTGGCAGTTAAGTTCCCGGAAAAAACAATTTAGCCATATAATAATTTAGCCATATAACCATATAACCCTGCCCCAGTAAAACGCCATACCATGCACGAACACAACGTCGACATCGCCAACATACTTTTCCTGGACATCGAGACCGTCTCCAGCAAACCGGAGTACGAAAACCTGAGTGAAGATTTCCAGGAGTTATGGCAGGCCAAGGCCCGCCAGTTGTCGCGCGGCGATGATGAAGAAGGGCCGGACTACCCCGCCCTTTACAAGCAACGCGCGGCCATCTTTGCCGAGTTCGGCAAGATCGTCTGCATTTCCGTAGGCGTCGTCTACCGCGACAAAGAGGACCAGCGCCTGAAGGTCCGCCTGAAGTCCTTCGCCAGCGAGAACGAGAAGGAACTGCTCCACGATTTCTCCCAGATGGTCTTCAAGTACTACAACGACCCCAACAAGCACGGCTTCTGCGGCCACAACGCCAAGGAATTCGACATCCCTTACCTCTGCCGCCGTATGGTCGTCAACCAGTTGCCCCTGCCCGTCCCCTTCAACATCTCCGGCAAGAAACCCTGGGAAACCAAACACATCCTCGACACCATGGACATGTGGAAGTTCGGCGACCGCAAGCACTACACCTCCCTCAAGCTGCTGGCCGCCCTGCTGGGCTTCCCCTCTCCCAAAGACGACATCGACGGCAGCGACGTCGGCCGCGTCTACTGGGAAGACAAAGACCTGGAGCGCCTCGCCCTGTACTGCGAGAAGGACGTGCTGGCCACCATCCAGCTCTACCTGCGCTATAAGTATATGCCGCTGCTGGAGGAGGACCAGGTGTCGCATGTGAAGTAGTAGTGTTTTAGTGTATCAGTTGGCAGGGTAAGGCCTGATACACAAATGCACTGCAACACTGATACACTTTTCAGAAACCTTTCCTCCCACCTCACCGTTAGTTCAGTTCCTAATACTGAGTAAAAAAACTAAATTTGCGCCCGTAAAACTGAACTGCGATGAATTTTATCGAAGAACTCCAATGGAGAGGCATGTTGCAGGATGCGACGCCCGGTATTGACGAAGCCCTGGCCAAAGGCAAAATGAAGGGCTACATCGGTTTTGACCCCACCGCCCCGGCGCTGACCATCGGCAACTACGTACAGATCATGCTGCTGGACCTCTTCCAGCGCTCCGGCCACCAGCCGGTCGTGCTCATGGGCGGCGCCACCGGCCGCATCGGCGACCCCTCCGGAAAGGACGCCGAACGGGAGCTGAAAACCTACGAGGAACTGGACGCCAACCTGGAACACCAGAAAGAACAGATCCGCAAATTCCTCGATTTCGATAAGGAGGGCAACCCCGCCCTGATGGCCAACAACCTGGACTTCTACAAAAACATGAACGTCCTGGACTTCCTGCGCGACGTGGGCAAGACGCTGACCGTCAACTACATGATGTCGAAGGAATCTGTGCAGAAAAGGCTGGAGACGGGCATTTCCTTTACCGAGTTCAGTTACCAGCTGCTGCAGGCCTACGACTTCCAGGTGCTGTTCCGGCAATACGGCGTGCGCCTGCAGATGGGCGGGTCCGACCAATGGGGCAACATCACCTCCGGCACGGAGTTCATCCGCAAGAACCTGGGCGAGCAGGCCTACGCCATGACCACGCCCCTGCTGACCAAGGCCGACGGCTCCAAGTTCGGCAAATCCACCGAAGGCAACATCTGGCTGGACCCGGAGCTTACCACCCCGTACAAGTTCTACCAGTTCTGGATCAACGCCGCGGATGCAGATATTCCGAAGTTCACCCGCTACTTCACCCTGAAGTCCCGCGAGGAGATCGAGGCCCGGGAAGCCGAACTGGCCGGCAACCCGCAGGAACTCAAGCGCCTGCTGGCCGAAGAGCTTACCATTCGGGTGCACTCCGAGGAGGATTACCGCTCCGTACTCCGGGTAAGCGAGCTGTTATTCGGCCGCAAAGCCACCAGGGAGCACCTGTTGGAGCTGGGCGAAAGCGAGCTGGCCACCGTAGCCTCCGAGATCCCCAGCTTTACCGTGGATAAAAACGCGCTGGCCAATGGCCTCAACATCGTCGACCTGCTGGCGGAGCATACGGAAATTGTAGCGTCTAAAGGCGACGCCCGCCGCGCCATCAAGGGCAACGCCATCAGCGTCAATAAGGACAAGGTCGAGGATCATGATGTCACTGTCAGCCACGAGGCACTGCTCCACGGCAAATACCTGATGGTGGAGAACGGGAAGAAGAATAAATATATCGTGGTGGCGGAGTGAGGATAGAACGCGAATGACGCGGATATAGCAGGTTTTAGCGGATCAGCATGCGCAGAGGGGCGGGTAGCCATAATATAAAGGCGTAAATGAGCAAGTAAGTAAGTACAGTGTCAATTAAATGCTATAACAAGTTTTGCCTGAGGTTAGACTTGACAAGTGTCCCCGCTGACGCGCCGCTGAAAACTTGTCAAGTCTTTCCTGACACATTTAGTTAATCCCTCACCGTATTATCCAGCGGAATATTCAGCTGCTCATACAGGCTGCGGCGTCCCTGCTTGTCCTTGTTCAGGATCTCGCGGGCGTATTCGGCTACCGGCTTGGCATACTCCCTGGGCACGACGATTACCCCATCCCCGTCGGCGACGACCACATCGCCCGGGCGGACCAATACTCCGCCCACAGAAACAGGCTTGTTCACCGATTCGATCTCATTCCTGCCGGGGCGGATGCCCCTGCCCCGGTTCATCATATCGAGGTAGACCGGTATTTTCTGCTTGATGATCTCGTCAGTGTCCCGGATGCCGCCGTTGGAGACAATGCCCCGGGCGCCCTTGCTGTGCCAGGCCAGGGAGTTATAGGAACCGACCGAACCGGTATCCCCATCGCCGTTTACGTCCAGTACGACCACCGTTCCTTCCTTGATCAAGGGTACGAATGGCTCGCTGGATATTTCATTGTACCACTGCCCTTCCCACTTCTGAAATTCGGTTTTCTCCATGGGCGCTTTCACCACCCGGTTGGTCGGCACATAGCGGGCGGTGACGGCGATGCCGCAAAAGAGGTGAGAAAGATCGTCAATATCTCTCCAAAGGGGCACGATCTTCTGGTCCATCAGGCCGGCATCCTCCAGGCCCACCATGTCCATACCGTCGGAGACATCGGCAACGCGGAGGCCCTGGTAAAGGGTAAGGATGTCCGCGTCGGAAAGGGTATCAGGCGTGTCGGACTGAGCGGAGACAGGAAAAACGCTGATGGACAGAAAAAAAAGAAAGATTAAAGCTTTCATGGTCATTTAATTGCTTTTCTTAGGTGAGAGGCGGCCAGGCTAGCATTCTAGGGCTGGACGAGTTCGCAGTTCGGTATTTTTACCCGGCCAATCCCGACAACTATCGGGAGAGGACGGGCGCTGTTCGCAACCGCGGCAGGCTGCTTGGGCTTGCCTGTTTCTAACAGTGTCCAACGTTAGACGGATAGCCGAGGCGGCCATAATAATATGGTTGTAAATCAGGCATTAATGCCTGA
>JAGFJE010000504.1 GCA_024103175.1 Phaeodactylibacter sp. | reverse complement strand
GATAGGAGCAAATCACCCCCCTTTTCCCCCCTCAAGGGGGGCGCCTTACGCATAGAGCCTGGCATATCCCCTTTGATTCAGTAAGTTTATTCATCCGAGTACCGGGGACAAATCGCAACTGCGCCCTTCAGTTTTATCGTCTTCGACGCCAAAAAATTTTGGCGAACCGAACAACCAACAACCAACAAAATAACCTGAACCTTTCTCCCTTTTTACTGTTTAACCATCAATTTCTCAAAAAACGCAGGCTGCACCTCACTTCCTGCGCTTTCCTCTCTTCTGTGTGAAATTTTATTTTTCTCTTCGGTACAGCGCAAAATTTAAGGCCCCAAAAGTTGATTTTTTCCAAAAAACATTAAAAATTAGAATTTATTTTCTAATTTCGAGCCATAATTAATTCTCTAAATCCAAAACCATGATACCTGCACCTTTTGACTACGCCGCTCCGGGCAGCCTCGAGGAGGCCTTTTCCCTGCTGGAGCAACACGGCGATGAAGCCAAGATCCTTGCAGGTGGCCACAGCCTGATACCAATGATGAAACTGAGGTTCGCCTCGCCGGAATTTTTGATCGACATCAACAATATCCCGGGGCTTTCCCACATCAAGGAAGAGGATGGTTACCTGAAGATCGGGGCGCTAACCCGGGAAGCCGAGCTGGAGACTTCCGAGGTTATCCGCGCCAAGTATCCCATTTTCCTGGACGCCACCAAGCTGATCGCCGACCCTCAGGTCCGCAACATGGGCACGGTCGGGGGCAATATTGCCCACGGTGACGCCGCCAACGACCATCCCGCCGTGATGATGGCCCTGCGCGCAGAGGTCGTCATCAGCAGCGCCGAAGGGCAGCGCACCGTGCCGATCGACGAATTTTTCTACGGCTTCTACATGACCGCCGTCCAGCCGAACGAGATCCTCACCGAGATCCGCATCCCGGTTCCCGGCCCGCGGACGGGCAACGCCTACCACAAGCTGGAACGCAAAGTCGGGGACTACGCCACTGCCGGGGTTGCCGTCCAACTCAGCCTGGACGAGAACGGCGTCTGCACCTACGCTGGCATCGGCCTGACCAATGTCAACCCGGTGCCCATGCGCGCCGCCCGCTCGGAAGAGGCGCTGGTGGGCCACAAACTGGATGCCGAAAGGATCGAACTGGCCGGGCAGTACGCCTCCGAAGACTGCAACCCCTCCTCCGACCTGCGCGGCGATGAAGACTACAAGCGCGCCGTAGTGAAGGCCCTGACTAAACGCATGATCAACAAAGCTATTGAACGAGCAACGTCTTAATCCAAAGGCTACAAATTCCAATTGACATGAAAAAGCAAATTACCATATCCGTCAACGGGGAGAAGCATACCCTGGAGGTAGAACCCAGGGAACTCCTGGTCCACGTCATCCGGGAAAAACTGCGCCTCACCGGCACCCATATCGGGTGCGACACCACCAGCTGCGGCGCCTGTACCGTGCTGCTGAACGGCAAATCCATCAAATCCTGTACCGTCCTGGCCGTTCAGGCCGACGGCAAGGAAGTTTCCACCGTAGAGGGCCTGGCCACCGCCGAAGGCCTGCACC
Source organism: Phaeodactylibacter sp. (assembly GCA_024103175.1). Taxonomy (GTDB): domain Bacteria; phylum Bacteroidota; class Bacteroidia; order Chitinophagales; family Saprospiraceae; genus JACJXW01. The sequence goes on along the minus strand of JAGFJE010000504.1, from coordinate 2,717 downwards.
CCCTGCAGGAAGGCTTCAAAGAGAACCACGGCCTGCACTGCGGCTTCTGCACGCCCGGCATGCTGATGCGCGCCAAGGAACTCCTGGAACACAACCCGAACCCCACCGAAGAGGAGATCCGCTGGGGCATCGCCGGCAACCTCTGCCGCTGCACCGGCTACAACAATATCGTTAAGGCCATACAGTACGCCTCGGCTAAAATGCAGGGCAAGGAGACGCCTTCCACGGAGCCGGAGTTTGTGTAGAGTTGCCGGGTGTTCGGTGTTCGCTTTTAGGAGTTCGGCTGCGAACTGCGAACCGCGAACCGCGAACCGCGAAACCATCATCAATCATCTTCAATCCTGACAACAAAATGATAAAGTGTAAAACATCCAAAGAGATAGGAGGAATGGGGCACTCCCTCAAAAGGAAGGAGGACGCCCGGTTCATCCAGGGCAAGGGCCACTACGTGGATGACATCCAGCTGCCTGGCATGCTCCACATGGACATCGTGCGCAGCCCCTACGCCTACGCCAAAATAAAGAGCATTAATGCGGAAGAGGCCCTCAAGATCCCCGGCGTGATCGCCGTGGTGACGGGTAAGGACCTGGAAAAGTACAACCTGCACTGGATGCCGACTCTGATGTCGGACACCCAGATGGTGTTGCCTACCGATACGGTCATGTACCAGGCTCAGGAAGTGGCCGCCGTGATCGCCACCGACCGCTACGCCGCCCGCGATGGCAAAGAAGCGGTCATGGTGGAATACGAGCCGATGAAGCCGGTCATCGACCCCTATAAGTCGCTCGACCCGGACGCGCCGGTACTGCGTACCGACAAGGAGGGCAAAAAGGACAACCACATCTGGCACTGGGAAGTGGGCGACAAGGAAGCCACTGAAAAGCTGTTCAGCGAAGCGGAAGTGGTGGTCAAAGAGCAGATGCACATCCCCCGCATCCACGTGGCCTCTATCGAGACCTGCGGTTGTGTGGCCGACTACGACAAGGTCAACAACCACCTGACCATGTATATGACCACCCAGGCGCCCCACGCCATCCGTACGGTGATCGCCCTGGTGGCCGGCCATGTGGGCCTGACCGAGGAAAAGATCCGGGTGGTTTCTCCGGACATCGGCGGCGGCTTCGGCGGCAAGGTGCCGGTATATCCGGGATACGTCGTCGCCATTGCCGTTTCCTTCCTGGTCGGTAAGCCGGTGAAGTGGGTCGAAGACCGCAGCGAGAACCTGCAGGCTGACTCCTTTGCCCGCGACTACCACATCACCGCCGAAATGGCGGGCACCAAAGACGGCAAGATCCTCGGCACCCGCTTTAAGATCCTGGCCGACCACGGCTACACGGACGCCGCGGCCAACCCCTCCAAGTTCCCGACCGGCATGTTCTCCATAGGCACGGGGTCCTACGATTACCAAACCGCTTTCATGGAAGCGGACGCCGTCTATACCAACAAGCCGCCCGGAGGCGTGGCCTACCGCTGTTCCTTCCGCGTGACGGAAGCCGTACACGCCATCGAGCGCATTACCGACCGCTTCGCTTTCGAGATCGGCAAGGACCCGGCGGAGCTGCGCATGCAGAACTTCATTAAGAAGGAAGACTTCCCCTGGAAGTCGCCCACCGGATGGGAGTACGACAGCGGCGACTACCACGCCGGCCTGAAAAAGGCGATGGAGGTTGTCGGGTACGAAGAGCTGCGCAAGGAGCAGGCCGAGAAACGCAAGCGGGGCGAACTGATGGGCATCGGCATTTCCACCTTCACCGAGATCGTCGGCGCCGGCCCGTCCAAGGACTTCGACATCCTGGGCATCAAGATGTTCGACAGCGCCGAGATCCGCGTGCACCCCACCGGCAAGGCCATCGCCCGCTTCGGCACCAAGTCGCAGGGCCAGGGCCACGAGACCACCTACGCCCAGATCATCGCTGAAGAACTCGGCATTCCCGCCGAGCATATTCAGGTAGAAGAAGGCGATACCGATACCGCGCCCTACGGCCTGGGCACCTACGCCAGCCGCAGTACGCCGACCGCCGGCGCCGCTGCCGCCGTGGCCGCCCGCAAGCTGAGGGACAAGGCCCGCAAGATCGCCGCCTACCTGCTGGAGGTGAGCGAGGACGACCTCGAGTGGGAGCCCGGCAAGTTCTTCGTCAAGGGCGCGCCCGAGAAGGCCAAGACCATTCAGGAGATCGTTTTCGCCGCCTACACCAACCACCCCCAGGGAATGGAAGCCGGCTTCGAAGCGACCCACTACTACGACCCCCCCAACCTGACCTTCCCCTCCGGCGCCTACATCTGCGTGGTCGACATCGACAAGGAGACCGGGGAAATCAAGGTGCGCCGTTTCGTCGCCATCGACGACTGCGGAAACATCATCAACCCGATGATCGTACAGGGGCAGGTGCATGGCGGCCTCACCCAGGGCATCGCGCCGGCCATGTACGAAGAGCTGGTTTACGACGAAGACGGCAACATCCTCAACGGTACCTTCATGGACTACCTGGTGCCCACAGCGGTGGAATCGCCGAGCTGGGAGACAGGCCACACCGTTACCCCTTCGCCTCACCACCCGATCGGAGCCAAAGGGGTAGGGGAGTCGCCGACTGTCGGCGCTCCGCCGGCCATCGCCAACGCCATCGTGGATGCGCTGTCGCCCTACGGCATTACCCACCTCGACATTCCGATCACGCCGTATAAAGTGTGGAAGGCGCTGAGGGAGAAGGGGGTGAATT
>JAGFJE010000489.1 GCA_024103175.1 Phaeodactylibacter sp. | reverse complement strand
TTCCTACGCTCATTTCGGCCTGCTCGGCGATCTGCGCCAGGCGTACATTCACATAACCCTCCTCGTTGAACAACCGGAGAGCGGCGTCCAGTATTCGCTGCTTGGTGTTTCGGCTCATCGGAAATTTGATGTGGCGCGTTTAAAAATGCTTTTGGCCAGGGAGGAATATTCGGGTGACGGGCGCTCGTTTGGTTATTTGTTGTTGGTTGTTGGTTGCCAGGCGGGAGCTGGGGCCGTTTGCAGAACAAGCAACCATCAACCGGCAACAAATAACGCCTAACCTTAATGAGCGTTCTCCGGCTTCAGCGCATATTTTTCCGGCTCCTTCTCAAAGGTCGCCTTACACCCATCGCAGCAAAAATAATAATTCATTCCCTCATATTCAAGAACGTGCTTGGCGGTGGCCTTTTCCACCGGCACATTGCAAACCGGGTTGATGAATATCTTGTCGTTCTCTGTTCCTTCCGCCCCTGGCTTTCCGGTCATTTCAGGCGCCTCTTCACTGCGCATGAAGGCAATCACTTCCGCCAGGATACTAATGGCGACTTCCTCGGGCAACTTGGCGTTGATGTCGAGCCCGGCGGGAGTCTTTACCCGCCTCAACTGCTCGAACGTCAGGCCCCGCTGCCGCAACACCCGGAAGACAGCATTGGCCTTGGCGCGGCTGGCAACGAACGAAACGTAAGGCAGCTCCGACTCCAGGGCCTGCTGCAGGGCGTCTTCGTCGTTCTCGCCCTGGGTGCACACGGCGATAAAGGTGTTGGGCGTCAGCAGGGCCGGATCGACAACCGGAGTATCCAGTACGCGATCTGCATCCGGGAAGGCATGGAGATCTGCTCCCCGGGCCACCACGCTGACCGGATAGCCCATCGCCCGGCAGATGCGCGACAGGGCCATGGCCACATGCGACTTGCCGAGGATCAGCAGGTGAGGCCGCGGCAGTACGGGCTCGATATACACCTCCACCGTGCCCCCGCTTTGGCAGGTCATATTGTAATCCACCACCCCCGGGCGGGGTTCGCCGGGGCCCTCCGGGCTGATGCGCACCAGGCGCGGCGTTCCTTCTTTGAGGGCGGCCGAAGCCTCCTTGAGGACGATCCCGCGCGTGCAGCCTCCGCCGATCCAGCCGGTTACCGTACCGTCCTTTTCAATAACGGCCTTGTCGCCCGGCTTGCCGGAAGACGGCAGCTGCCTGTTGACCACAAAGGCGATGGCAAAGGGTTCTTTATCGTTCGTAAGGCGCTGGGCCTTTTCCAGAAATTGATTGAACATAGTTGGATATATAATTCTTCGACAAAAAGACAGCTTCAAATCAGGACCAGATAATTTTCGAGCTCCAGCAAACTGTCCAGGTTGTGAGCCGAATTAAAAACGTCGATCTCCGGCAACGCGGCGCTCATCCCCTTGGCAATGGGCTCATAACCTTTCATGCCCTTCAGAGGGTTGAGCCAGATCAGCCGCCGGGTGCGTTGTTTGATCATGGCCAGTTGGCCAGCCAGCAATTCGGGTTCTCCGGTATCCAGGCCGTCACTCAGGACGATGACGGTGGAACTGCCCGAGAGCGCCTGCCTGGCGTATTGTTCATTGAACTGCCGGAAGCACTCCCCGATCTTGGTTCCGCTCGACCAGTTGTGGGCCCGGGCGGTGAGCAATGACAGGGTGTGCCCCAGGTCTTTGGCATCGAGATAATCGGTGATGCGCACCAGGTTCGTACTGAAGAGGAACGCTTCCACCTGCTCGAAGTGGGCGCGCAACGCCCAGATGAACCGCAGGAGGAAAAAGCTGTACTTGTCCATCGAACCGCTCACATCCAGCAGGATGGCCAGCCGCTGCCGGCGGGGGATGCGCTTCTTCCGGCGCAGGTCCAGAGGGTCGCCCCCGTAGCCAATGCTGGCGCGGATGGTCTGCCGCAGGTCGATCCGCCCCCGGTTGGCGGAGGCTTTCAGCTTGCGTTTCAGGCGCAGGCTCATTTGCTTCCACAACTGCAGGGCCAGCTCTTCGAGCAGCTCGCTGTCCATCTCGCTGACCTTGGAAAAATCGGTCTGCCGCAGGCGTTCCATCTTGTTGGCGCCCGATACGTTTTTCCCTTCTTCCTTCCCCTCTTCCTTGCTTTCGCCCTGGCCCATCCACACCAGCGACCCCGGCGATTTGCGCTGGATGTTCGACCGGTTCTTGTACGTCATGCGGCTCTTGATGGCGCCCTTTCGCTTGCCCCAGAAGCGTTCGAAAAAAGGCTCAAACCGCTCGGCCTCCTCCTTGCTGGTACAGAAAATGGCCTTTAGGGCGTATTTGAAAGTGTCCTGCTCGTCCAAAGTACCGTGAGCGGCAGCCATCAGGGCTTCCTGCGTTTCCTGCACGCCCACCGTCCAGCCTTCCTGCCGCGCCAGGTGCGCAAAACCGATGACCGCCTCGGTGAGGCTGTTGTAGGAGGATGCATGTGGACGTTCCGGCATGTTATTGTTTATTGTCGGTTGCCGATTGGCAACAATCAACCAATTTTACCCGGCTGAGCCTCAGCGAAGACGGGCAACCAATCAACCAATTTTACCCGGCTGAGCCTCAGCGAAGACGGGCAACTAATCAACCAA
>JAGFJE010000475.1 GCA_024103175.1 Phaeodactylibacter sp. | reverse complement strand
GGGTGGAAACGGTGCGGTATCCGAACGGAGATGAGATCCAGTATTTCACCGTTGAATTTTATTCCAGCAGTTGGAAAGGGGCGCTCCATACTCACGGAACGGCAGAAGTCAAACAAGCGGCATTCAGAGATAGAAGCTATTTACAGCGGCTGCCGGAAAATGAACGTTCCATTCTCAGGAGCCTGGAGTACTATCGCCAGGAGGGGAGGGCCAGGTTGGGATGACAAACAGGCAGAACCGGTTTCTTCAATTTACCCCTCCACGGGTTATATTTATAGCCGCTTCTTCCTGCTAAACAAAAAACGCACTCCATGAAAAACTTCTTACTGCTGTTCAAACTCTGTTTCCTCATCGCAGCCTGCAATTCTGGCCCGGCCGTTTCTGAAGGGGCTGATGCAGAGCTTCCCTGGCCGGTTTCCAGCCCGTCTCAGGAAGGCGTGGACTCCCTCGTCCTCGATTCCATCCACCAGGAAATATCCCAGGGGCTCTACGGGCTGGTCGACCGTTTTCTGGTTATCCGCAACGGCAAGATCCTGGTGGACCATACCTACGAGCAGGATTACGATTCGGTGATGGTGCTTTTCGATACCACCAATTATCAGTACAATTACGACCATACGGCCTGGCACCCCTACTACCGGGATACAGATCTGCACACCATGCAGTCCGTGACCAAGAGCGTCACCTCCGTCCTGTTCGGCATCGCGGTGGACGAGGGGCTGATACCGGGAGTGGACACCTCCGCCATGGCCTATTTCACCGGCTACGATGTCGACCTTTCCGATGAGCGCAGGCAGGCCATGACGCTGGAAGACCTGCTGACCATGCGCAGCGGCATCGAGTGGGATGAGGAAAACTACGACGAGGCCAACAACAGTTGCATCCTGATGGAGAACAGCGACGACTGGATCAGCTTTGTGCTCCGCCACCCCATGGATACTATGCCCGGCGAGGTGTTCGAATACAACAGCGGGGCGAGCGTACTGCTTGGAAAGATCGTGCGGGAGGCCACCGGCAAGCGCATCGATAAATGGGCGGAAGAGAAGCTGTTCGGCCCGCTGGACATCGACTACTACTGGAAGACCACGCCCAAAGGCGAAGTGGATACTGAAGGCGGCCTGTACCTGTCCACCTATGACATGGCCAAGATCGGCTATCTGATGATGAACGGCGGGCAATGGGAAGGCCAACAGATCGTTTCTAAAGAATGGGTGGAGCAATCCCTCCGGCCTGCCGTTCAATTCAATGAGCGGCGGGGATACGGCTACCAGTGGTGGATACCGGAACACCGGGATGGCCAGACGCGGATCTTTGCCGGCAACGGCTACGGCGGGCAGTTCCTGATGGTGGCGCCGGAATACGAGCTGATCGTGGCCTTCAACGGCTGGCAGCACCACGGCCGCCCGGAGATGTCCACCTGGTTGGCCCTGGAGGAGCGCATCCTGCCGGGGGTGGTGCGCTGAACCGGTGCCCTCGTTTACAGATAAAAAAGGCCTTGTATCCCCCTCAGCACATCCTTCTGGAATTCGATAAATTCTATTTCCGCATACCAGCACCAGATGCCGGTGAGGGCCAGGTAAATGAACAGGTGGGATACCAGGAACGCCCAGATGATGGCCGTGAACACATAGATCCACCCGATCCAGCTGAAGGGGTTGAGGTAGGAGAAGAATTCGCTGCCGCCATCTCCCTTGACGGGCCGGTTGAACCGCCTCATGACCCGGTGCAGGTGCCCCTCCATCCACAGCGCATTAAAGCAGGGCAGGGAGAAAATGGGGAACTGCCACCCCCTCATGCTGCGGCCGATGGCTTTCCACCTCAGCTTCACATTCCGGGCGATCCCTATCTTTATTCTGCCCGGGTTGCGGGTGGACATGCCCAGGTAGATGAACCGGTAGCCGAACAGGGCGTACAGTATTTGTTTCATTTCCTTACTTTTGGTTGTGCAAACATACAAATTGTTTTTATTTTGAGGAGCAAAATGCGTTCAGCTGTTCTTATTTTGAATGCCACTAAAGCACAAAAGCGCGAAATCCCACGAAAAATTTAGTGTTTTTGTGGTTTCGTGGCAGGATTTAAAGCTTACCCGCCAAAGCGAGAATCGCTGAAATGCGTTGCATCAAACCACTATAAGATGAATATATACCTCGTCATCCAGCGGGGGGAAGAGAAGGCGGAAGCGAAATTCAATTACCAGAGGGTAAGCAAATAGGACGGAACAGCCGAACACCATCAGCATGGAATATTTCCTCATTTTCGGTATCGGGCAGGGGCTTCTGCTTTTCCTTGCCCTGGCCTGCAAATCGGCCGCAAAGCGAAACAACGCCTGGCTCATCGGCCTTTTTGTGCTGCTCATCACCGCTATCATTTCCGGGCCATTGCTCAACGAGTGGCTATAAATACCAGGATTTCCTGTTCGATGAGTGGAAAAGGCGGATCGACAGCTACGCCCGCAACGGTTACGAATCTTACACCCTCCGCTACGCCAACCATATGAGCTTCTCCGATTTTTCCCTGATGATGCCCTTTGGCTTTATCACTGCCCCGCACCGGGAAGAGCACCACCGGCTCACCACGCACCTGGTGCTGGACTTCTTCAACCGCCACCTGAAAGGCGCAGAGGCGGCTGAGGTGCCGGAAGAGTATAGGATTTATGGGCTACCAAGAGCAAGGTCAACTACAAGCTCCGCGACTGGGTCTTCTCCCGCCAGCGCTACTGGGGGGAACCCATCCCCATGGTCTACTGCGAGACCTGCGGCTGGCAGCCCATACCGGAAGATGAGCTTCCCCTCCGCCTGCCCGATGCTGCCTCCTTTCTGCCCACGGAAACAGGCGAATCCCCCCTGGCCAAGCTGACCGGCTGGGTCAAAACCGTCTGTCCCAAATGCGGCGGCCCGGGGACGCGGGAGACGGACACCATGCCCAACTGGGCCGGATCCTCCTGGTATTTCCTCCGCTATACCGACCCTCAC
>JAGFJE010000473.1 GCA_024103175.1 Phaeodactylibacter sp. | reverse complement strand
TTTTTAACGCCTTCTACCCTCCTTCTCTCTACCTGAAAAAACCGAACAACCGATGTTACGCCACAGCATGACAATAGCGGCTCTGTTCTGGGCGGTTGCCGCCTGGCCGCAGGATTTTATGATGCAGGCCTGGTACTGGGATTACCCCAAACCGGGGTGCAACGGGTACGGCGGCAATTCCTGGGCCAGCGCTTTGGCCGGCCAGGCGGGCAGCCTGTCCAACTTCACCCATTTGTGGCTGCCGCCCCTGCCGCGGGCCAGCTTCGGCAGCTGCTCCAACGGCTACGACCCCAAGGACCTCTACGACCTGGGGGAGTACGGCCTGGGCCCCACCGGCTTTGGCTCCCGCGCCGAATATGACGCGCTGATCAGCGCGCTGAATGCCAACGGCATCGAACCCATTGCGGATGTGGTCTACAACCACCGCGACGGCGGCCAGCCCGAGCCCAACCCCGCGCTGAAATCCTACATCGAGGTGCATATGAACACCAACAAGAGGGCCTTTCCTTCCGACCGGTACCGCTGTTCGGCGCCCCTCAGCGGCGCCCCGGGGGCCAACGGAGTGGGTAGCGCCCTGGGCGCGGGAACCTACTATTTACGGATCAGCTCCAAAACAGGAGCTTACGGTTCCAGCTACCGCTACAAGGTTTACATCACCACCGGGGCCTACGAGAGCCAGCCCTACCAGGGCGCCGTCGACGAAGTGGAAGACAACGGCGGCCAGGACTGCAACCAGGGCAACAACACCATCCTGCTCAACCAGGACATGCAGGCTTACCTGGGCACGGTCAACAACTGCAATACCGACGAATTCCGGCTCGACCTGGCCTCTGGCCAGTTCAACCCCGCCGGCGACCACCTCTTCATCTACCTCACCAACATTGAGGGCGGCTATTCCGACCACCGCATTTACGCCGTCTACTACGACCCCGATGGCCCCGGAACCGGTGTCGACAGCTTCCTCATCGATATGGATAACCTGCTGATCTATGAGACTTACACCAATTTTGACTTCTCCCATAACCAGGGAGAGATGAACTTCGAATATTTCAAGCCCAATACCACCAACGCCAGCTACACCCAACTGGATGGCGACTGGGACTGGCTTTGGTTTTTCTACGACTACGACCAGGCCCAGCCTCAGGTGGGCGCGGCGCTCTCCGACTGGACCAACTGGCTGTGGGAAGACGCCGGTATCCGCGGCTATCGCATGGATGCGGTCAAACACTTCCCTCCGAGCTTCGTGGGCACGGCCATGAGCGGCGTTCTGGGCAATGGCCACACCCCGGGAATCGTCGTCGGAGAATTCTTCGACTCCAACCCTTTTGTATTGAAAAGCTGGGTGGACCAGGCCAATAGCGGCGCGCCGGGCGTAGGCGTCCGCGCCTTCGACTTTGCCCTGCGCGACGCCCTCAAACAGGCCTGCGAAAACAACAATTACGATTCGCGCGACGTGTTCACCTCCGGCATGGTGGGCCAGGCGGGCAGCAGCGGCTTCGATGTCGTCACCTTTCTGAACAACCACGACTTCCGCACCAACGGCGAATACCTCAAGAATGAAATGATGCTGGCCTACGCCTACATCCTCACCAACAACCAGGTGGGCCTGCCCTGCGTCTTCTATCCCGATTACTTTGGCGTCGATCTCGGTTACTACCAACCGCCGGTTCTGAAACCGGCGATCGACCAGCTGATCAACCTCCACAAAACCTACATCTTCGGAGCGCCTACCGTCGACTACCTCAACCGCAAGCAGGCGCCCGCCCCCTATGCGGCCAACTATTTCAACGGCTGCCAGGACAAAGCGCTGATCTACCAGATCAGCGGCGGGCCTACCGGCCAGGAGGTCATCGTCGCCATAAATTTCTGCGACGGCGCTCTCCGGGTTGACCATGTCATCAATACCGCCAATGCTCCGAGCGGCACGCGTTTCGACGATGTGATCGGCAATTCCGGCTTCCCCTACGCCATCGTTTCCGATCAGAACCACTCCCTTCCCAACTCGATCTATATAGACCTGCCGCCCAACTCCTACTCGGTATGGGTGCAATCCAGCGGCGCCCTGCCCCTGGAATTGCTCGGCTTCTCCGCCAGGGTAGAAAACGGCGCGGCCGTCCTCAACTGGCAGTCCGCCAATGAAGAAAATTTCAATGGCTTCGCAGTGGAGCGCTCCACCGACGGTAAAAACTTCCTGGATATCGGCTGGGCGCCGGCGAAAGGAGGAGCCGGCCACTCCTTCTATTCCTTTACCGACGCCGGCGTAGCCCAGGGGTTTACCTATTACTACCGCCTGCGGATGGAAGACGGCGATGGCTCCGCCACCTACAGCCCCGTGCGCAGCCTCTCCTTTCCGGTTGAAAGGCCATCGCCCCTGATGGCCCGGCCCAACCCCACGGCTCATTCGGTGCTCCTGGAATGGGCTTCCCCGAAAAGCGAAGGCGGACAACTCCAGGTATGGAACGCCCAGGGGAGCAGGGTCCTGTCACAACCCGTCCAGATACAGGCTGGCGCCAACCAGGTGCAACTCGACGCCTCTTCCTGGCCTCGCGGCGCCTGTTTCGTGCAACTGATAGCCGATAGCGGCCAGCGCTGGCACACCCGGGTGGTGCGGCGCTAAAGGAATGCCCCCTGTTTTTTCATTAGGAAACGTCAAAAAACTATCTTTGCCGAAAGGCTTTTGCCTTTTCACAAAAAACTGAAAGTTCCGAAACTTTGTTATACCTTTGTTTGGATAAAAAACGTTCACACCACATGCAAATGAACCGGCCTATAGAAGTCATCCTCCAGGACAAAACGTTGAACGGCCAATTGCACGCCATTGCCGAAAAGGTACTCGACGGTAACCGCATCACCGAAGAAGAAGGCCTGCGCCTGTTTGAAGAGGGCGAGCTGGCCTTCGTCGGCGCCCTGGCCAACCACATCCGCGAAAAGCGCCACGGCAAGCGCACCTATTTCAACCGCAACTTCCACATCGAACCCACCAACGTCTGCCTGTACACCTGCACCTTCTGTTCTTACTCCCGCCTGATCAAGAAGCGGGAGGAGGGCTGGGAGTACAGCATGGAGGAGATCATGGACATCGTGCGTAAGTACGACGGGGAACCGGTGACGGAGGTGCACATCGTCGGCGGCGTGCTGCCCCAGTACGATATGGAATTCTACTCGGAGCTGTTCCGCCGGATCAAGGCGCACCGCCCGGAGCTGCACGTCAAGGCGCTGACGCCGGTGGAATACCATTACATTTTCAAGAAGGCCAAAGTCAGCTACGAGGAAGGCATGCGCCTGATGAAGGAAGCCGGGCTGGACAGCATGCCGGGCGGTGGCGCCGAGATCTTCCACCCCGAGATCCGCGATCAGATCGCCGGGGGAAAATGTACCGGTGAGCAATGGTTGCGCATTCATGAGATCTGGCACGAGCTGGGCGGCCGCTCCAACGCCACCATGCTTTACGGCCATATCGAAGAGTACCGCCACCGCATCCACCACCTGGAAGAGCTGCGGAAACTGCAGGACAAGGCCGGCGGCTTCCAGACGTTCATCCCGCTGAAGTTCCGCAACAAGGACAACCAGATGTCTCACATACCGGAATCGACGGTAGTGGAAGACCTGCGCAACTACGCCATCAGCCGCATCTACCTCGACAACTTCGATCACATCAAGGCCTACTGGCCCATGATCGGCCGCAATGTGGCGCAGCTGTCCCTCGCCTTCGGCGTGGACGACATCGACGGCACCAT
>JAGFJE010000451.1 GCA_024103175.1 Phaeodactylibacter sp. | reverse complement strand
GAAGCCTTCGGCGCCTACCGGGAGCATCCGGCGGTGGCTTTGTTCCAGTCCATATCGCAGAGCTACTTCGCTTTTGACAAGCCCATTGAATTTATCTGCCACTATTCCTTTCCCGAGCTGGAAGTGGCCGTTCCATTCGAGGAAAACCACCTGATATATGGGAAACACCAGGATACGCTGGACCTATTCATCCGGGAACTGAAGGATTTCTACCGGGCCTCCTCTTTCCATAGCTTCTTCGAGGCCCAGCAGCCCTTCTACGATTCGATAGCTGCCGATGTGCGCTCCAAGCTGAGCGGTAAGGATTATGTCGGCATCCTGGAAGCCTACTACCGCGCCGGCCAGGCTTCCTATAATGTGATTGTCAGCCCGCTGTTGCACGAGGGCGGCTTCGGCCCCCGCCTGAAGCGGGCCGATGGCACGCATGACCTTTTCGCCTTCATCGGTCCGGCGGGCAACAGCGGGGCCTTTCCTCAGTTCAACGCCAACTACCTGGCCCTTGACCTGATCCTGCACGAATTCAGCCACTCCTTCTGCAACCCGTTGATCAACGACCACTACGAGCAACTGGGGCAGTTCGAATGCCTTTATGAACCCATTGCCGAAGCCATGCAGAAACAGGGGTACGGCAACTGGAAAACCTGCCTGTACGAGCATCTGGTGCGGGCCGCTGTAGTGCGCATGGTGCACCACACTTTCGGCAAGGAATACGGGGAGGCGCTGCGCAAGTGGGAAGTGGAGGAAGGCAGCTTCGCCCACCTCGACGGCATACTGGCCGTGCTGGAGGCGTACGAGGGCAGGGAAGGGGCGGCGTTTGACAGTATTGTGCCGGGGCTGGTGGATTACTTTGAGGGGCAGGCGGGGGCGGTGTGCGAATGAGGGCTGGTTGATAGAACGCGGACGCCGTCGCCCATAGCTTAGGCGTCGGGCGATGGCGCGGATGCGGCGGATTTTCACTGGTAAGGGATATGAGTGTACAGGAAACAGTAAAGTTCACTTACCATATTGAGGCGCTGGGGACTAACCGGAAAAATTGGCAAAGCCAGGCAGTCGGCAACTACGCACCAGATAAATCCGGCGCGTCCGGACAACTGTCCGTTTCCGGACACCCACCTGTCCACCAACGCACAGCCCAGGTGGCCTGAAAACGCCGGGGTTTATTGTAAAGTGTTGGTTTATAATGGATTGTAGTTTTGGCATAAGGCTTGCATTTCTCACGATGGAAAAGAGGCTGAAAAAAATCCAGCCCGGCAATATTGAGCCGGCTTGTAGCCTTAAGAGCCAACTGGGTTGCCATAAGCCGCTGCCGGCGGCGCCTGCTCCTTTCGCCGCCCTCCGGCGAGCAGGCGGCTCCGGCAGCAAAAAAACTTAAACATGATCCGACTCCGAGACATCGAACGGTACTACCGCAACGGCCTGCGCAAGGCCTGGGTCCTCAACCAGATCAACCTGGACATCCGGGAGGGCGAATTCGTCACCATCATGGGGCCCAGCGGGGCCGGCAAATCCACCCTGCTCAACATCATCGGCATGCTGGAAGAGCCTACCGGCGGGGAGTACTACTTCTTCGACGAGGCCGTGCACAAATTCAACGAGCGCAAGCGCAGCGACCTGCACAAGGCCTATATGGGCTTCGTCTTTCAGGCGTACCACCTGATCGACGACCTCACCGTCTACGAGAACATCGAAACGCCCCTGCTGTACCGCAATGTGAAGGGCAAGGAGCGCAAAAGCATGGTGGCCGAGATCCTGGACCGCTTCAACATCGTAGCCAAGAAGGGCCTCTTCCCCGAACAGCTCTCCGGCGGGCAGCAGCAGCTGGTGGGCGTCGCCCGCGCGGTGATCAGCCGCCCGCGCCTCCTGCTGGCCGATGAGCCTACCGGCAACCTGCACACCAAGCAGGGCGACCAGATCATGGAGCTCTTCCAGGAACTCAACGAAGAAGGCGTCACCATCATTCAGGTGACCCACTCGGAACGCAACGCCTCCTTCGGCACCCGCATCATCGAACTGGTGGACGGCAACGTGCGGAGCGATGAGCAGATCCGGGAGCCGTCGGGGCAGGCCGACGCGCCGAAGGGCGTGCCGAATGGGAAATGACTTGAAGTGGGAAGGCGGAA
>JAGFJE010000442.1 GCA_024103175.1 Phaeodactylibacter sp. | reverse complement strand
CAGAAAACAGGAGAAATACTGGATACTTCCGTGAAGCATGAAGATGGAAAATGGATACAGCGGCACGAGATTATTGTAAAGGGTTCTCCTGAGGAAGTATGGGGATACTATGACAATGACTACGAGTTGTCAACCCACGTGGCGCCCGTAATAGCGGTAGAGCTCAGAAACGGTGGAAAATGGGAAGCCTCCTATAACCTGAAAGCCGAGATCGGGGATCCGAATAATTTCCTTAACGAGGTGGTTAATGTAATCCCGTATGAACAATTTACCACCCGAGGCGTGCGGGTGCCGCAAAACATGTTCCGGGAAGAGGCTATGAAAGCCCTCCGTTCGACTATGAAGTTTGAAAAAGCCGGAAAAAACAAGGTCCGGGTAAGCGCCATCACCACCGGCTGGGGACAGATCCAGGATACAGAATACCGCGAAAAAGTATGGCAGATGGCCGGCGCAACCAACCCGGAGATCCTGAAGTGCTTGTTCGTCCGGATGACAGAAGGGCCGCTGGACTGGGAAAAAGTGCTGAGCAGAAATTAGACAGTATCCCAAAATTTCCAGGATTGACAGGAAAATGGAATTTACTTTGGTAAATTTTTAGAAGCTGTTTAATTTTAAAAAAACTACACCAATGGACCAGGCAACAAAAACTATGATCGCCAACCTGGAAAAGAACACCGGCAAAACACTATCGGAATGGGTGGCGGTTGTGAACTCCTCTGGTTTTGCCAAACACGGCGAGATCATCAAATTCCTGAAATCGGAACACGGCTTCACGCACGGCTTCGCCAATCTTGTAGCCCACGAGGCCAGAGGGTCGGCCGCCGCCAACCTGGCGGAGACGACAGACCTCGTCGCAGAACAGTACAAAGGCAAGGAAAACCTGCGGCCGATGTACGACAAACTCATGAAAGAGGTGGGGAAATTCGGGAAGGATGTAGAGGCCGCCCCGAAAAAGGCCTACGTCAGCTTGCGGCGGAACAAGCAGTTCGCCATCCTGCAGCCCTCCACGAAAACCCGGCTCGACATCGGGCTGAACCTGAAAGATGTGGATCCGCAGGGCAAGCTGGAAGCCGCCGGGAGCTGGAACAGCATGTGCTCGCACCGCATCCGCGCCACGGATTTGAAGGATATCGATGCGGAAGTGGTGAAGTGGCTGAAAATGGCGTATGAGCATTCCTGATTCTTATTTCACCCGATAAAATCCATTCCAATGAAGAAATTGACCCGGCTATTTCCCATTCTTGTTCTGATATTTCTTTCAACAGCTTTATTCGCCCAGTCCCAGCTCACCGAGCACACCCTGAAGCTCGACGATCCGGCCAACATGCCGGAGGCGAGCATCGAAGATATGGCCTGGCTGGCCGGCCGCTGGCTGGGCGACGGCTTCGGCGGAGTGATCGAAGAAACCTGGAACCCGCCTCTGGGCGGGACTATGGTGGCCACCTTCCGCCTGGTATCAGAAGGCAAGCCCGTTTTTTATGAGATCTGCCTCATCGAGCCGGAAGGCAGTTCCCTGGTGTATAAGGTCAAACACTTCAACCCGGGCCTGACGGGCTGGGAGGAAAAAGATGAGTACGTCACTTTCCCCCTGGTGAAGCTGGAACCAAATACCGCCTACTTCGATGGCCTGACCATGAAACTGGAGGGCAATACCTGCCAACTTTACCTTGCCATGGAGCAGAAAGACGGCAGCCACGAAGAAGCCGCCCTGGTTTACCACCGTGTCTCGGCAACAGCCACCCCCGGATCGCAGAATGTGCTGTCGCAATTCCAGTGGGAAGGGAAAAAGACCCCCTTGATGCTGCTCGGCTCCTACCACATGAGCAACCCCGGCGCCGATGCCTTCAACCTGGAAGCCGACGACGTGCTCTCCCCTAAACGACAGAAGGAGATCGAGGAAGTAGTAGAAAGGCTGTCTGCTTTTAAACCCACTAAAATTGCCGTTGAAGCGCCTTATGGCGACAGCGCTACTATTGCCCGCTATCGGCAATACCTGGCCGGCAATTACGAACTGCGCCGCAGTGAGGAAGAACAGATCGGCTTCCGCCTGGCCAAAATGCTGGGCCATGAAACCATCTACCCCATCGACGTGAAGGGGAACTTCAACCAGGCGGCGCTGGAGGGAGTCGTCGCCGCCAATCCCGCTGAGCACGGCCCACGGCTGGCAACGCTCCAGCAATACGGGCAGAAAGCCGTCACCCTGATGGGCCAGTGGCTTAAAGAGGGAACGATTGCCGACATGCTCTACGAGATGAACCGCCCGGAATTCCTGGCCGCGAACTACGGCCTCTATCTCCGTTTCTTCCTGCCCACTGTGGAAGGGGACAACTACGCCGGGGCCGACCTCGTCGCCGACTGGCAGCAGCGCAACCTGCGCATCATGAGCAACCTGCACCAGATCGGGCTGGGGCCGGAAGACCGGGTGCTGGTCATATACGGACAGGGGCACGTGCCGCTGTTTGAGCAGATCGCGGAGGATTCGCCTTATTTTGAGGTGGTGAGCGTGTTGCCGTATCTGCGGTAGGTTGCAACCACCCACAGCAGGAAGCCATCCTTTTACTGGACTTCGGACGGCCCCAGGGGAAAGGCGGAAATCGGAAGGCGGAAAAGCAGGCATTGAGCGCCCATTCGAAGCCAAATTCCGACTTCCGATTTACTCCCTGCCTGCCAGGCCGCCAAGGCTTGCCTGGCGGGTAGGCAGGCGTCAGTTGCTTCGCTCGTGTCCCACTTCCGACTTCAAATGGGGGCACGTCGCTAAGCTCCCATTCTGTACGCCCGCGGGCTCTTCCCCGTCCACTTCCGGAATGCCCGGCGGAATACGTTCGGCTCCACATAGCCGAGTTTCCAGGCGATCTCGCTGACTGTCAGGCCCGGCTTTTGGAGCAGGCCGATAGCCAGTTCCGATTTTACCGAATCCACGATACGCTGAAAAGTGGCGCCTTCTTCTTTCAGCCGCCGTTGCAGTGTGCGGGGGGTGATATGCAGCAACTCGGCCACCTGAGGCAACTGCGGTATGGAAGAACCGAACTTCTGCAGGATAACCCGGCGCACCTCATTGGAGAAAGAAGATGCATTCGCTTTGGCCAGCGCTTCCTCCAGCAGGCTTTTGAAGATGCTGTTCAGCACCGGGTTGTGGCCGATGAGGGGCGCCTGTATGTCCCGGAGGCGGAACTCGATGAAGGCGCCGTCCTGATTGAACAGCGGTTCGGTTTTCAGCACACGCAGATACTCCCGGGTATCTTCGGGGCGCGGAAAGGGAGAAACCACGAGGACAGGATAGATCGCTTTGCCCGTCAGTAGTTTGATAAAATTCAGGATTGCGGACAGGCCGTGGTCAAAAACGTGGCGGGCGGTTTCCGGCGACAATTCCTTCCACAGAGGGTCGGGTTCCATGTGGTAGAAAAAGGCCTCTCCCCGTTCTTCCACCCAACTGGACGCGCTGTCGAACAGCTTCTTGAACTCCACCAGGTTCCGGAATGCCGTGCACAGGCCGGGGCTGCTTTCCATAAAATAACCGACCATGCCCACCAGCCCGGGAGAGGTGGCCTCACCGAGGTGCAGGCCCAGGAAGGGGTCGCCGGTATAATACAGTGCCTGCTCCCAGGCTTTGATGCACTGATCAAGCCGGGCGATGGCCTCCGGGTTTTCCAGGGCCTCCGGGCTCAGGCCAATAGCCTGGCAGACGGATTCCAGGGCGGCTCCTCGCCGCACCGCCACCAGAGCGATATTACGGACCAGGGGCATGGAGGCCCAAAAGCCGTTTCTTTCCATGGTGTCGCAAGCTGTTCGTTTTCTGTCGCAAATTACGGCCGTTCCGGGAAAAAAAGGAGGCCATTTTTGTCCCATCTGATAACACTATTATTCTCATTCACAAACAAACTGAAACAATCATGGAGACCATCACCCTTCCATCCATCCAACAAACGCTGCTTAAGATCGCCTACATTGCCGGGCCCTTCCTGCTGGTGCTTTCCGCCCTCAGCTTTTCCCTGGGCATCGGGCTCATTCCGCCGGGCATTACGAGTTATGTTGAAGGCATCTTCGGCTCCTACGCCCTTTTGCTCTTCGTTCCCATATATCTGTCGCTGGCAGCACGGCTCAGCCGGACTCACCGGACGCTTGGCACAATTGCCACCATCACCGGCCTGATGGGCAGCGTCACCGGCTTCAGCCTGGAGCTGTTCCGCGTTATCGAGTTCAGCCTGCGCACGCACGGGGCCGACGATGCTGTATGGCAGAGCTTCTATGCCCACCCCAATACTGAATACCTGATCGTGGCCCTGATGGGGCCGCTCTTCCCCCTCACCTCCATCCTGCTGGGTGTTGGCTTCTGGCGCGCCAAAACCTTCCCCACCTGGGTATCCGCCGCCCTGGTTGCCGCCGGCATCGGCTTCCCGCTGGCCCAGGTGCTCGAACTGGAATGGGCGCTGAAAATCACCTACCCCGGCGCCTGTATGCTTTGGTTCGTTGCGCTTTCCTACATCGGGCTTAACTACGTCGGGCGCCGGCAGGAAAGGCCCGCTCCGATGAACCTGAGAAAGCCGGAAACGGCAAAAGGTTGAACCCCAAATACAGAATAAAGGGCCCTACCTGCCGGGTTTGCAGTAAAGATGCAGTTAACAAAACCCGGCAGGCAGGGCCCGGGCGCCGAAATCCCTGTCCCGCTACTCATACTAGCCATCGAAATTAGCCCTATATTTGCCCCCACTAATGCACGAACTAGTATGAAACGTCTATTCCTAGCCGGCGCCCTGCTCGCCCTCACGGCTGGAGCATTCAGCCAGACTTCAGGCAAAGGATCTGCCACTCAGGAACCCGCCGCCTATTTCCAACCCCTCAAATGGCGCAGCATCGGCCCCTTCCGAGGCGGCCGCTCGGTTGCCGCCTGCGGCGTGGCCGGCGACCCGCTCACCTATTACATGGGCACCACCGGGGGCGGCCTGTGGAAGACCGAGGACGCCGGGCAGATCTGGACAAATATCTCAGACGGTTATTTCAAAACAGGTTCGGTAGGCGCCGTAGCCGTCTCGCTGAGCCATCCCAATATCGTCTATTGCGGCATGGGCGAGCACGCCGTGCGGGGCGTTATGACCTCCCACGGCGACGGCGTGTACAAGTCGAACGACGCCGGTAAAACCTGGCGCCACCTGGGCCTGGCGCCCACCCAACACATCGCCCGCATCGTTATCCACCCCGATAATCCGGACATCGTTTACGTGGCCGCCCAGGGCGCCCTGTACAGCCGTTCGGAGGAGAGGGGCGTCTATAAGTCTACCAACGGCGGCGCCACTTGGGACAAAGTACTGTATGTCGACGACCGCACCGGCTGCGCCGAGCTGGCCATAGACCCCACCAACCCGCTCACCCTCTACGCCGCCATGTGGGAGCACCAGCGCCTGCCCTGGAAAGTGATCAGCGGCGGGCCGGGCAGCGGAATGTACAAATCGACGGATGGTGGCGACAGCTGGGAACAGATCCACAACGGCTTACCAAAAGAACTGGGCAAAATGGCCGTTACCGTATGCCCTTCCAACCCGGATAAGCTGTACGCGGTGATCGAAAGCGATTCGGACAAAGAACAGGGCGGCTTGTTCACCTCCACCGACGCCGGCAAAAGCTGGTCACGGGTGAGCGAAGACCACCGCCTCGTGCAACGGGCCTGGTATTACATCGAAGTGTTCGCCGACCCTCAGAATGAAAATACCGTCTACGTGCTGAGCGCCGACGCCCTGCGCTCCATCGACGGCGGCAAAACCTGGGAAACGCTCTCGGGCACCCACGGCGACTTTCACGACCTTTGGATCAACCCCGACAACCCCCGCAATATGGTGATCGCCAACGACGGCGGCGCCGCCATCACTTTTAACCGGGGAGAAAGCTGGTCTACTCAGAGCAATATGCCCACCGCCCAGATCTACCGGGTGAACGTAGACAATTCTTTCCCCTACCGGGTGTATGGCGGCCAGCAGGACAACTCCTCCGTGGCCATCGCCCACCGGGAGTTCTACAACGACGGCATCACCCAACACAGCTGGACGTACAGCGCCGGCGGCGAAAGCGCCTTCCTGGCCTTCGACCCCGACAACCCCCACTACGTGCTGGGGGGTAGCTACCTGGGCACCATCGAAGTGCTGGACACCAAAGCGGAGGCCGGTACAAATATCATGGCAGCTCCTATACAGTACCTGGGCCGGGACGCCAAAGACATGAAATACCGGTACAACTGGAACGCCCCCATTATCTGGTCCCAACACGAGCCGAACACCTATTACCACGCGGCCCAGTACCTGCTGCGCACCCGCGATATGGGCCTCACCTGGGAGGAGGTGTCGCCCGACCTCAGCCGTAATGAGAAAGAAAAACAGGGCAAAGGCGGCGGCCCCTATACCAATGAGGCGGTGGGCGCCGAAAACTACGGCACCATCAGCTATGTGGCGGAGTCACCCCACGAAAAAGGCGTGATCTGGGTGGGTACGGACGACGGCCTGGTACAGCTCACCCGCGACGGCTGCGCCACCTGGCAGAACGTAACGCCCGCCGGAATGCCGGAATGCCTGGTCAACGCCATCGAAGTATCTCCTCACGACCCGGCAACGGCCTACATCGCCACTACCCGGTACAAGTTCAACGACCATACCCCGGCGATCTATAAGACCACCGACTACGGCAAAACGTGGGCCAACATCAGCAGCGGTATCCCCTATGGCGCCTTTACCCGGGTGGTGCGGGAGGATGAAGAACGCCAAGGCCTGCTCTTCGCCGGCACGGAAACGGGACTGTACATCTCCTGGAACGGCGGCAAACAGTGGCAGCCCTTCCAGCTGAACCTGCCGGTGGCGCCCATTACCGACCTTGCCGTCCGCCATGGCGACCTCATCGCCGCAACCTCCGGCCGGGGGTTCTGGATACTGGACGACCTCAGCCTGCTCCGCCAATACGGTAATTCGGTGGATGATTTCATCCTTTACCGGCCGGAGGATGCCGTGCTGGCCAATGGTTCGAGTGAATTAAATCAAACGTCGGCCGGCTTTACCGGCGCCGCTCCCCTGCAGGGCGTAAACCCCGCCAACGGAATAGTGATCTACTACCAACTTCCGGAAATCCCGGATACCCGCCACATTTCTCTGGAGATCAGGGACAGCGAGGGGCAGCTTGTACGCCGGTATACCGCCCTCCAGGACACCGCCTTCCACGAATGGGACGGAGGGCCGCCGGCAGCGCCCACCCTGAGCAAGGACAAAGGCCTGAACCGCTTCGTCTGGAGCATGCGCTATCCCATCATGAGCGGCGTGCCCGGGGTGTACATCGAAGGCAGCTACCGGGGCCATAAGGCCGTCCCGGGCGAGTATACCCTTACCCTGAAAATAGGCGAGAAAACAGCTTCCACCAGCTGTAAAATACTGCCCAACCCCCTCTACCCCACCGATGCCGAAACCTACCGGGAATACCACGAGGTAATGACGGCTATGGAAGCCGCCCTCGACAGCATGCACCAGATGGTTAACAGGCTATCCGGAATGCGTCGGCAGATCGAAAGCATCCTGCAGGGCCTACCGGAGGAAGAGCAATACGAGGACATAAGAAAAGAGGGCCGGGCACTAATTGAAAAGATGGCGGCATGGGACGGCGAAATGGTACAGCGAAAATCCAAGGCCTACGACGACGTGGAGAACTTCCCGAATAAGTTCACGGCCAACTATCTGTTCCTCATCAACCAAACCGAGAGCGATATTCCGAGAGTGAACGCCGCTTCCCGGGAGCGGTTGCAGGAACTGAATGCAGAGTGGAAGGAGCTGCAGGCCAGGGGGCGGGAGATACTGGAGCGGGATATTCCGGCTTATAATCAGTTGCTGTGGAAAGCGGGGATTGGCGCGATATGGGGAGGTTAGCCCTTTAGCGATCCTACTATTTTGGAAATATTGGCCTCCAGATCAGGCATTATTAAAAAATCTTTATCCCAGTCGATGATCTGCCAATCCTCTTGATCAGCAATCAGCACAGATTGAAGGTCGGTATAGATCCAAACCACCTTCTCCACTCCGAAGGAAAGTAGTTGTTTGGTTTTTTTATGATAATACCCGAAAGTATCTTCGATTTCCGACAGATCTGCCTTGGTGTCTATCTCCACAACAACCTTAGGCGCAATATCCAGATATTTGTTTTCCAGGATCTTGGCTCCCAGCTTTTCCTTCTCTATGATCACAAGATCTGCCGATCTCCAGGAGTTCTTTCGGAATAAAATCCCTAATTCATTACTCAATAGATGATATTTGTCTCCATATTTCGGATACAACAGGACCAATAGTCCGGTTATTATCGCCGATTGCAACAGGCTGCTACCCACAATTTCTTCAATTTGTAAATTGCCTTTTAAATATTCTTCATATCCTTTATAGTAGATCGGTTTCCCATCCACCATTTCGTAGATCAGACTTTTCGGAATTTCCTGAACCGCTGTTCCCATGGGTTACATTAATTTGTTTATACAGCCTGCCGTTATAACCAAAGTTACTTCTTTCTGGTTTAAAATGCCAACCCTGCTCCGGCGCCTGGATATTAATTGGCCTTTTCCGCCGTAATCGTCAGCTCCGGATCATGCACGGTAAGCGACCGGACGATATCGCCTTCCACCTCGAAGGTAATGACAACAGAAGGCGCTCCGTTGTAGGTGAACTTATGTTCCCCGATCCTGTACAGCGCGCCTCCGAAACCTCCGATCGGCCCCAGCGCCAGCAATTTGCGCATATTGACCTGGACCGAAAAGCCATCTTCCGGGCCGTCGCCATACTTATACTCGCCGAGGTACTTTTGCTGCTCTTCAGGGCTGACATCCAGATAGGTTTCACCGCCGGCATCGCCCAGCAACTCCAGGTAATCGACCAGGCGTTTCAGGTTATCCCGCTCTACTGAAGACATCTCATCCTCCATCCGGCTGCCAACCTGAGCATGATGCAACAAACTAAGGCCATGAGGGCCCATCGTCCTTTGTATGCCAGGGTAAAACTCAATCATTGACCGCACCACATCATAGGCGCCAAGCATGGCGAAAGTGAATATGGTGGGCCTTGCGCCTTTATCCATCAGGTAATGGGCGATATCTCTGCGGCCGACATGAGAAGCCGCGCCGATGGCCGATTCCCAGTCGCCAAACCGCCATTCCCAGGTGGCCCGGGCCAGTTCCGGCCGTTTGTCCACCAGTTCCCGGACCTTATCCAGGTCAAAGTGGGAAGCGCCCACTACTGCAGACACAATTTCCGGGTCGATATTGGGGAAACTGTTGTTCGGCTTTTGGGGTGAAAACGGCAACCTGCCCGGTTTATGCCGCACCGTGCCTGCGTAAATGATATGGGGTAACGAAACGGCCAGAAGCCCGAAAAGGGAACTTTTAACCATGGTTCTTCTGTCGAGGTGATCATTTTTTGCTTTCATAGCTTGCTTCTGTTTAAAGAATCGTATTCCTCTAAAGATAAGCAGGAATGCCGGCCTGGTGGTAACGATTAATTAAAAAGGACTCCTAAATACTACTTTACTTTGTTACTTTAAAACCGTGGCGCCGGCAGCAAAAAGCTGAACGGCTGCCGCTTTCCCGCCTCCACCACTATCTTCATCAGCCAGTCGCTTTCCTTGCCGCCGTTGAGCTCGAAGCGCAGGACGTTGGGCGCCAGGAAGCGTTCGAGTTCCAGGACGTGACCGTCGCCGTGCATGAAGAGGACGGGCCTGCCGAAGCCCGCGGCCGTGGTTTGGAGGGCATTGAAGAAGCGCTGGTTCAGGTGAGCAGTATCCGAAGGGGGCTGAGCGTGGCCGAAGACGACGGCGCATTTGGCCTTTCTGCCGTAGCTTTCGAAGTTTTGCGCCAACCATTCGGCGTTGTCGGCCAGGCGTTGTTCCCATTCCGCTTCGTCGTGCACCCGGCCGCCCACCAGGTTGAGGCCGAGGAAGAGGCATTTGCGGTGTAGGAAGGCGAAGTTTTCCGGGCGGGATGGCTGGTGGTTGACGACGAACCGGCGGCTGTTCCAATTGTCTTCGAATCCCATAAAATACGCCTCCCACAGCCGCCAGGCGGCCTCCGGCTCGGTGCAATCGTTCCACTCGTTATCACCGGGAATGATGAAGGTGGTTTTGTCCAGCCCTTTCAGCAGGCCGGCCAGTTGTTCGTAGTAGAAGCGCGTGCAGCTGTCTTTGCCCGCTTTGATGTCTCCCAGGTGAACGGAGAACTGGTGGGCGCCGTCCCGGTTGATGGCCTGAACGCCGTTTTTCAGCTTCTCTACTTCGTTCTCCTTGTACGGCAGGTCGGCGAAGGCGTAGAAGGTGGTTTTGGAGGCGGTGCAGCCGGAAAGGGCGGCGGTCAATAAAAAGGCCATGATAGCCGGCTTGCAGTTGATCCGGGTTCGCACAATAAATTGTTTAAATTAATATGAAATAACGGCTTTCAACCTGCCGGGTTTAAGGTTGATCCAATATTGCACAACCCGGCAGTGTCTATCGGAGATGTCAGGTAATGTCATCTTGCTACTCCTGACAAAACGATTCCAGGTTTTTTAGCGCCGCAGGTTAAAGTTCTATGTTTTTGGACTGGAGCGCGGACTTCCAAGTCCGCGAATATGATCGATTCAGCGGGCCTGGAGGCCCGCGCTCCAGTTAGTTTACAATATAAGTTTTCAATCTGCGGCGCTAAAAAACCTGTTTACGACGGGCTACCTACAAAGTTCTCATATAGGCGATCACAAGGTTGCGCACGTCGTTGCGCACCGGATCGGCGCCGATGTTCAGGGTTTCCTGAGTTTTGTACTTAAAGTCCTTCAGGAAGCCCAGGTTGTTCTCATTGCCTTTGGCGACGAACTCCGGCAGGACCACTGTGTAGGTTTGGCCGACACTGACGGGGGTTCCTCTCACAAACCACTGATTACCCCGCAGCTCCACATTTTTGACCTGGAAATACCCCCCTTCCCCCCGGTTGGTTTTCAGGCCGGTTTCCAGCACCTTCTCGAGCACGTTGCCGGGCAGTTCCATCCAGGTGATGCCGCCGCCGAAGGGGAAGGTGCGCAGCACGTCGTACTGGGTGACCACCCCCTGCAGGTCGTCGTCCATGCGCATGGAGCCGCTGTTGATCATGTATACATCGGCCCCGGGCCAGGCGGCGGCGAAGGCGTCGACCGTCAGCTGCCCGTAGTTGGTAGGGCGGTTGCGGATGTCCACCTCTTTGCACTCCAGCGGCTCTTCGGCGTACATGGCCTGCTCCCTGGGGTTGAAGCCCATGCCTTCCATAATGGCGTATACATCGCCCTGCCATTTGTCCACCACCGCTTTGGTGGCGGGGTCATCCGGGATGCTGTCGTCGATCTTTTTCAGGGTGGAGCGCACTTTGGCAAAGCCGGAGGCCGGATTGTAAGTGACGCGGTGGATGTACACCGATTTGACGTTGGCATCGGCCTTGGCGACGATAGTCTCTTCGGAATAACGGGTCATATTCACGTGGTCGTGGCCGCCCATGAAGAGGAGCGGGCCCGTCACTTCGCGGGCCAGTTCGATGTCGCCAGCCACCTCGAGGTGGGTCAGGCCCACCACCAGGTCCACCTGGGGTTTCAGCTCCTCGTAGGTTTCCCGGAACGCCTGGGTAACGGGTTCATAGGCGACGTACTCGGCCTTGTTAAACGGAAGCACCACTCCGATGATGCCCAGGCGAACGCGCCGCCCGTTCTCATCGCTGAACTCATGGATGATATAGCGGGGGATGTACCGCTGCTGTCCGTTCACTACCTGTACGAAGGGCAGCAGCTTGCCCTGATCCGCCCGCCGCACATTGCAGACGGTATACTCGAAGCCACTCTGGTTGATGCGCCGCTGCAGCAGATCCGCATCCTTGAGGTCGAACTCGTGGTTGCCGAAGGTCGCATAGTCCAGCCCCAAAGTATTGAGCACTTCCACCATCTGCAGGCCGGCGATGCGCTCGCCGTCCTCCTTCTTCATGGCGCCGATCACAGAGGGACTGAGGAAATCGCCCGCCAGTACGGCAATGGTGTTGGGGTTTTCTTTCATCAGCTCTTTCTTTACGGTGGCTACCCGGGCAAGGCCGCCGGCCTTACCGCCTTCGAGCGGAGCGATCTCGTAAACATCGTTGAAATGGAGAATGGTGAACTCGATATTCGCCGAAGGATCGGCGGTGAGGGCCGGACGGGCCGTATCGCAGGCGCTGAGCAGGAAAAGCAGGGCCGACAGCCAGAGCAGAGTACGGTATCTCATGTTCTTGGAGTTTGTTACGGCCCTAAATTAACATATAGATGATGAACTGATCGCCTTCATCAAAGAAAAGATGCTGCCTACCGCCCAGCAGGCAGCGCTGGATTACGAAAGAGGGCTGTTCCGGGAGTTCAAAGCTTACCAAACCAGTTACGGGGCAAAACTGAAAGACATAGAACAGGCCCTACAGTTCAACAACATCCACGAAGGTCTGCACCTGGGGTATATGATGGCGCTGCGGAAAGGGGTGTGAGGGGGGCGTTATTCGGGGTTCGGGGTTCGGGATTCGTTATTCGGGATTCGACGGGCCTACGAATCCCGAATAACGAAACTCACTTCAGGTAGTTCAGCTCAAAGAAGGCGCGGTAGCCGTCCACTGATTTCTCCTTGAGGATCTCGCGGTAATTGTTTTGGGTGACGGGGAAGACCTCATGGGGTTCGCTTTGGGGAATGAAGTCGGCTGAGTTCTTCTGGATACCCGTGTAGTATTTCATGGCGTCCGCCTTATCCTTGAAGCGGCGCATCACCAGTATGGGCAGGCGCGATTCGGCATCCGTGCCGAGGTAAATATTGGATATCCGGAGGCGATCCAGTTTGTGGAATTTCTCGTTGTAGTCCGAAACGATGATCTTATTTTTATTGAGGTCGATATCCTTATTCTTAAAGACGACCACCACATAGTGCAGGGCATCGTCTTCGGCTTTAAACTGGCCGGCGTCCTGGCGGGCGCCGCCGGGCAGGCTGGCGGAAGCCTCGCCCAGCAGGCGGAGGATCTCTTTGGCCCGCCGCTGCTCATCGGTATCCGGGTAGCGCGCCACTACGTTACGCAAGGCTTCCACGTAGGCGTCTTTACCTTCCAGGTTGCCGGTGCTCATGGCGGCCAGCAGGGCAAATTTGGGCTGATAGGCGTTGGCCGGCCCGAATTTTTCCTTGGCCGAGATGCTTTTATCGTAAGCTTCCCGGTAGTTGCCGCTGGTGAAAGCGGCATAGGTTTCGTTGTAATAATTGTTCAGCAAGCGCCCTTCCCGTTCCAGTTCTTCCACATAGGCCGGGTTTTTGATCACCATGGCGTATTTGGACGTCTGGTATTTCTCCAGGATCTTATCGGCGTACTCCTGAGCTTTGGCCACGTTGCCCAGGCCGTCGTAAATGAGGTACATCTGGAACCAGGAATCCAGCTCGTAGTTGTTGCTGGGGTAGCGACTGTTAAGGGTTTCGAACATTTCGATCGCTTTGGGCATGTTCTCAAGGCGTTCCCGGTACAGCGCCCCCAGGTTGAACATGGCCTCCTGGATCTTCAGGTTGGCGACGGCCACTTCGCCTTCCGTTTTCGGCACATTGCCCAATAGCCTGCTGATCTCTTCCTCGGTGAGGATATCGGTATTGCTGTCGAAGAAGTCGGACTGGCCTTCCTCCTCAAAAGCGGTGGCGTCGCGTTTGCTGGAGCGGCGCCAGTTATCTTCCAATGGGCGGCCGCCCCACTTGCGTTCAAACTCGCGTTGCCCCCGTTTGATAGAACGGTCATCATAGGCGAAGAAGGTGCTTTCCTTCTGCAGCGCCCCCCCGGGTACAGCCCGGCGGGAAGCAGCGAAGCCGGAAGGCGTCCCGGCCTTGGCGGCGATCTTCTGGCGGCGCTGTTCATCCTGTTCTTTTTTAATGGCCAGGGCGAGGGCTTCCTTTTCCTCATTGCTCATCCGGCTGATCCGCAGCAGGCTGTCCTGCAGTTCGATCACCTGGATATTGGCGGCAATGTCCGTCAGGTTACTGCTCAGGCTCTTCACCCGCGCATAGCGGTTATCGGTTTCGGCGATTACCAGCAGGGTGCTGTCGTAGTAGTTCTTGGCGCGCACGTAATCTTCCACCTCGTAATAGAGGCTGGCCAGGGTAAGGTACGACTCAGCGCGCTGGGCCTGGTTCTGGCGGCTGTTCTGCAGGGAAAGCTCCAGGTTTTTGATGGCTTCTTCCCGATCCCCGTTTTTCAGGGCGATCTGGGCCAGGGCGAAGTAGATCTGGTCCTGGTAGTCAGCATTTTTAGAGTCTTTCAGCAATTTGGCCAGGTTTTCCCGGGCGTCATAGGCCGAGCCGCTTCCGCTGGCCCACTCGTTGAGGGCCATGTTGAGTTTACAGTTGAACTCCATCTCATAGCCAGGCTTCATCTTCAGGGCTTGCTGGAAGGAGGCGTAAGCGCCGGAAGCATTGCCATTCATCTGAAAGATCTGGGCCATGATAAAAGCGTAGCGCGCCCGCTGCTTTTTATCCTTTTCCGCATCGATGGCGTCTTCCAGGGCAGGCAAGGCCTGAACGTAATCCTGGCGATGGATGTGATAATAGGCCTTGACGGCCTGAAGCTGGCCGCGGATGTCGGAATAGGTATCCATGCTGTTCTCCAGCTCGCCGATGTAAGCCTGGGCGGCATCGTATTTATCGCGCTCGATCATGGTGCGCGCCAGCCAGAGCAAGCCTTCCTGGTAGGCCGGCCGGTGTTTGAGGAAGCCGTCGTTATTGCCCGGCTTATCCTCCTGCTCCGCTTCCTCCTTTTTCTTTTCGGCGGCGGCCATTTCTTCCTCGGCCTGCTCTTCTTTCTCGCTCTTGCGTTTCAGGATCTCGGGCCGGGGAGGCGCCTTGGCGCCTTTCTTTTTGGCCTTCTTCACCGCTTTTTGGTATTGCTTCAGCGCACGGGCTTTCTCTTTATCCAGCTTGGTCTTTTTACTTTTTTTCTTGCCCTTCTTTCCGCCCCGTTTCTTTTTCTTTTTTTTGACCTTCTTATCCTGCTTGCTCACCTTCTCCCGCTCTTTCATCTTTTCGGGGCTGTATTCGGCCGCCAGGAACCGGAGGGTTTCCTCCGCCGCCTCATAGTCCTGCTTCAGGTACTGGGCTTTGCCTACCAGCAGATAGCAATCATC
Organism: Phaeodactylibacter sp.; assembly: GCA_024103175.1. Lineage (GTDB taxonomy): Bacteria > Bacteroidota > Bacteroidia > Chitinophagales > Saprospiraceae > JACJXW01. The sequence goes on along the minus strand of JAGFJE010000442.1, from coordinate 9,991 downwards.
GGTCCACTTGCTGTACCGGTGCAGGTTGACGACGACGGTGACCTTTTTGATGGCCTCATCCAGGTTGGGAGCTTCCGACTGGGGGTTTTCCGCCGCCACATATTCGAACATGGGCAGGAGCTTGGTATAATTGTCCTGATGCTGTTCGTTGAGCGACTCTATACTTGCGGCCAGGATCTCCTCGGCATTGAAGTAGCCGTTGTAATGGGCCGTGGTATTGTGATAGAGCTCTCCGAGAGCCGACATGTCGCTCCTGCTTTTTTGGGTCGTGCAGGCAAAAAACACGAAGAGTAGAGTAAGAACCAGCGATGCCTTTATTATGCGTTTCAAATCCGGTTGTTTTTAATCATCAGCCAATATGGCGGAACCCGTAATTATATACAGGTATGAAAAGAAAATGTTATTTTTCTTGCAAACCTCTGTTCTGTCGACATAACTTTGTAGCCCAGCCATTTATCTGGCAGGAAATTTTTGGCGTGCCGTTTTGATCCATTTCAGAGGCAACATCGTTATATAAACGTCGAAAGGCAAAATTATTTTATTATTTAAGAACTTCAAAGCGCGTATTTTCCTCCGGCACTTATTTACCGGCGCCAACAGGCGCCGGCGGAGTAGAGAAATCCCGCAAAAACTGAAGAAATCCAGCGATTCCCATGGCAGCGGAGAACGATAATGCAAAAGGAAGGTGGGAAAGAATGAAAGAGCAAATGAAACACACCTACCGGCTCGTGGTGATGAACAACGAGACCTTCGAAGAGGTGGGTTCTTACCGGTTGACCTTGCTCAATGTCTACATTTTTGTCAGCACCATGCTGGTGCTCGTCGCTGTCCTGGTGGTTCTGGCCGTGGCCTTCACCCCGCTCAAACGGTATATGCCAGGCTACGGAGAGGGAGGCGAGAACCGCGAGGAAATTGAAGAGCTATACCGGGAGGTCAAAAGGCTGGAAAAAAAGCTGGCGGCCGAAGAAGCCGTCTCCACCAACATTCGAAAGGTGCTGGTCGGTGATGTTGAAACCGCTGATGACATCATAAAAGCCAACCCGGCGGACACTTCAGGAGAAGTCGAACGGTCCAGGGAAGAAGAACAGCTGCGGCAGGAAATGGAGCTGCAAAAAGTAGGCCTGGCCGCCCAGCGGCCGCGCACGGCCAATTTTTCCCCCCGGGATGTCCCGCTGGAACAGATGTATTTCAACTCTCCGGTGAGAGGAGAGATCTCAGCCGGCTTTATGCCCGACAAAAAGCACTTCGGGGTCGATGTCCTCGCCGCCAAAAATACGGCCATTCAGGCCGCGATGGACGGCTACATCTTCTTTTCCGACTGGACGCTGGAAACGGGTAATACCATTGGCATACAACATGCCAATAATACCATTACGTTCTACAAACACAATTCCGTGCTGCTCAAGAAAGCAGGAAGCTTCGTCAAAGCAGGAGAGGCCGTGGCCATCATCGGCAACACCGGAACCCTCTCCGACGGGCCGCACCTGCACTTCGAGCTCTGGCATAAAGGAACGCCCGTTGATCCCAGAGACTACATTAAGTTTTAAGGCCCAAACAGTTAATTGCCTATTTCCCTCCCCTTATCCCTGGCCAGATCAATAATACCAAATGGCGATGCGGGCCTTACGCCAACCCGAAAATCCCTTCCCTGCCCATAGGTGGGGCAACAGAACATTCAAAACAACTTATTATTCATTATTATGGCCCGAACCCTCTGGCTACATTTCCGGTTTACCAGCTTGCGCGTGGTCTTGCCATAGCTAAGTGGTTCCCCTTTATTCTAAACCCGTTGTCCATGAGTACACAAAAGAATCAGAATTTACAGGCTTCTTACAATAAAAAAGGAGAAAAGACCAGCCCGCTTTTACCCGAAGGCGTCAAAAACTTCGTGATCGATATTGACGGGACAATATGCGATGACATCCCCAACGAGGAGCCGGAACGCATGCTGACGGTGCTCCCCTATCCCGATGCCCTCAAGATCATTAACAAATGGTACGAAGATGGCCACATCATTACCTTCTTCACCTCCCGAACGGAAGAACATCGGCAAATGACGGAAAAGTGGCTCCACAAAAACGGCTTCAAATACCACAATATGATCATGAACAAACCGCGGGGAGGCAATTATCACTGGGTGGATAACAACATCGTCAAAGCTACCCGCTTCAAGGGTAAGTTTACTGACCTCGTCGTCCGCAATCAGGAGATCGAGGTGTTTAAGCCGTAGTTCGTTGATTTGTTGATTCGTTGATTCGTTGATTTGTTGATTTGTTGATTTGTTGATTTGTTGATTTGTTGATTCGGGATACGTTCCTTATGAGGAAACAGGCCCCGGCTCCACGAATCCCGAATCCCGAAAACACCCCTCAGACTTTCCTCTGCAGCAGATCCCTCAGGGCCTCGTCCAGCACGGGGAAGGAGAATTCGAAGCCGGCCTGCTCGATTTTTTCCGAGCTTACCCGGGTGCTGTCCAGTATAGTGTCAGCCATCTCGCCCATGGCCAGGCGCAGGGCGAAGGCGGGGACGGGCGCTACGAGGGCGGGTTTACCCCGGGCTTCCTTGATGGCCTCGGCGAGTTCCTTATTGGTCACCGGATTGGGCGCCACCCCATTGTAAAAGCCCTGCATATCTTCGTCCTGCATGGCCTTGATGTACATGCGGCAGAGATCATCGATATGGATCCAGCTGTACCACTGGCTACCGTCTCCGAAGTAAGTGCCGAGCCCCGCCTTGAAAGGCATTAAGATCTTTTCCAGCGCCCCACCGCGGGTGGAGAGGACGATACCGGCACGAAGGCCCACAGTGCGCACGCCGGCCCCGGCCACTTCCCTGATGGCGCCTTCCCAGGCATTGCAGCTTTTCGAGAGAAACCCGTTTCCGGGCGGAGCGCTTTCGTCCAGCCATTCATCCCCCCTGTCTCCGTAATAACCGATGGCCGCACTGGAAAGATAGGCTTTGGGGAAACGGCCCAGGCGGGTGAAGGAAGATAAGAGCAGGCGCGCGCCGTCCACCCGGCTGTCGATGATCAGTTGCTTGCGGGATTTGGTCCATGGGCTGTCGGCGATACCCGCTCCGGCAAGGTTGATGACATAATCGGCGCGCAGGACGGCCTCATCGTCAATACTGAACTCCCCGACATCCCATTTGTAACTGGGGAAATCGGCGTCTGGCCGGGAACGCCGGCTGAGGTGAAGCACCTCGTGCCCCTCTTCGCGAAGCATCTGGCTGAGCCGGCCGCCGATCATGCCGCTGCCGCCGGCGATAAGGATTGTAGACATTATGATCGTTGGTTTTTAAGGAAAACAAAAGGAAGCAGCCAAGGTTTATAGAAGCATTACCGCCGGGCCGTAGCAATTTTTTTTTTATTTGCTGCTCAAATCCTGTAATTTAGGGCACTTAATTCCAATGCCTCGACATATCAGGAAAATCCCAAATTAAATATGATCCATATCCGTTCTATCAGTTTTCTCGTTATTGTAGGCTTGCTTCTGACCGCCTGTAAAGGAGATAAACCACAGGAAGAAAGCCTGGATGCCAGCCAGTTTAAAAACCAGGATAACACCGTCTACGCCCGCCTGCCCGCCGAGCCGGACCGGCTCAACCTGCTGATCTCCACCAATGTTTACGCCCGCGCCGTCAATGAGCAGATCTTCCTCTACCTCCTGCATTTTGACCCCAGAACGCTGGAGCTCAGCCCCCAACTGGCCAAGGCTCGCCCGCAGGTCGAACCGATCACCGAAGGCCCCTACCAGGGGGGAGTGGCCTATACTTTTGAGATCCACGACGAAGCCACCTGGGATAACGGCCAGCCCATTACCGGAAAAGACTTTGAATTTACCCTGAAGGCGCTGTTCAACCCCAAGGTGAACGCCGCCAATGTCCGCACCTATCTCGACTATATCAAGGACGTGGAGATCGATCCCGAGAACCCTCGCCGGTTCACCGTTTTCACCGACAAAAAATACATCATCGGCGAAACGGCGGTGAGCAATATCCCGGTACTGCCGGAATACGCCTATGACCCAAACGGGCTGATGAAAGATATCGCGCTCACCAGCCTGACCGACCCGGCATACGTCGAACGCATTAACGGCCAGGGGCCCGGCCTGGAACAGGAGCGCAAAGCCATTCAGGACTTTGCCGATGCTTTCAATTCCCCGAGGTATTCCCGGGAAAAGGGATTCATCGTCGGTTCAGGCCCGTACGAATTCGAAGAATGGGTGACCGGCCAGCGCATTGTGCTGAACCGCAAAAAAGACTGGTGGGGAAACCAACTGGCCGATGAATACCCTCTCCTGCAGGCCTATCCCGACAAGCTGTCCTTTCTCATCATTCCCGACCAGAGCGCCGCGGTGGTTGCTTTGAAGGACCAGCAGGTTGATGTGTCCGGCCAGATCGACGCCAAGGACTTTACCGACCTGCGGGAAAACGAGCTGATCAACCGGTTGTACAACCTGCACACCCCCTCCACTATGGTCTTCTACTTCATCGGGCTGAACAACAAGAAGCCCCGGCTGGCCGACAAGCGGGTGCGCCGCGCCCTGGCCCACCTGGTCGACGTACCGGCCCTGATCGACGGCCTGTTCTACGGCTTGGCCGAACGCACCGTGGGGCCGTTCCACCCTGCCAAGCCCTACTACCACAAGGGGCTCAAGCCCATTGAATTCGACCCGGAAAAGGCGCGCAGCCTCCTGGCTGAAGCAGGATGGGAAGATACCAACGGCAACGGCATCGTCGATAAGGAGATCAACGGAGTGCTGACGGAAATGGAGCTCGAATACAAGATCAGCGCGTCCAGCAAATTTGCCAACAGCCAGGCCCTGCTCTTCCAGGACGACGCCAGAAAGGCCGGCGTCAAGATCAACATCGTTCCCAAGGAATTTACGGTTATGATCGACGACGCCAAAAAACGCGACTATGAACTCTACTCCGGAGCCTGGGCCCAGGACCCCACCATCGATGACCCCAAACAACTGTGGCATTCCGAAAGCGACACTCCGGACGGAGGCAACCGCGTCAGCTTCACCAATGCCGAAGCCGACCGCCTCATCGAAGAGATACGGGTAACGCTGGATGAAAACAAGCGCAACCAGCTTTACAAGGAATTCCAGGAGCTGATCTATGAGGAACAACCTTATATCTTCCTCTTTGCGCCCCTGGAGCGCATCGCTATTTCCAAGCGTTTCCAGGCAGAGGCTACCGTACGCCGGCCCGGTTTTCTGGTAAATAGCTTCATCAGGCGGGAAGCAGCGCCAAAATGATTAACTTGCACCCAGTATTTAACGCCAACAATCCAATCGAATGAAACCCATTAATTTTCTACCCGCCATTCTGGCATTACTCTTAATTGCAGGAACAGGATGTAAACAAAACAGTTCCGATTCCTCGGAAGACAACATCATTTTCGAGCTCAACCGGCCCCTGAATGAAGCCGTCATCCAGATGGATGCAGAGCCCGACCGGCTCAACCCCGCGCTCTCAACCAGCACCTATGCCCGCATCGTTTCCAATACCATCTTCCAGTACCTGTTGTTCATAGACCCTCAGAGCCTGGCGATCGTGCCGCAACTGGCCAAAGCCCGTCCCGAAACCGCCCCCATTACCGGGGGGCCCTACGCCGGAGGAATGGCTTATACCTTTGAGATCCACGACGAAGCCGTCTGGGAAAACGGCAGCCCCGTAATAGCGGAAGACTTTATTTTCACCCTCAAGGCAGTGCTCAACCCCCGCGTGCCGGCCCCCGCCTACCGGGCATACCTGTCATTCATCAAAGATGTGGAGGTGGACCCGGCCAACCCCAGGCGGTTTACGGTACTGGCCGACCAGGTATATATTCTGGGAGAAGAGGCCATCGGCTCCACCCTGCCGGTGCTGCCCGGCTATCATTATGACCCCGAAGGCCTGCTGAAAGACATACCGCTGGCTGAACTGGCCGATCCGGACAAAGCCGCCGAGCTGGCCGAAAACGACCCCCGCCTTCAGCAATTCGCCGACCTGTTCACCAGCCCGAAATTCAGCCGGGAAAAGGAAGGGCTATCCGGATCCGGCCCCTATGCCTTCGAAGCCTGGGAGACCGGCCAGCAGCTGACGGTGGCCAAAAAGGAAAACTACTGGGGCGACGCCCTGGCGGAGGAATACCCCACCCTGGCCGGTTACCCCGATAAGTTTATCTTCCGGCCTATACCCGACCCCAACGCGGCCCTTACCGCCCTGAAAGATGCCCAGATCGACGCCATGGCCAACATACCGCCCGATGACTTCAATGCCCTGCAGGAAAATGAGTTTACCGCCAAACGGTACGACTTCTTCAGCCCGCCGCTGCTGGGCAATACCTTCATCTACGTCAATACCCGGGTTCCGAAATTGTCGGACAAACGGGTGCGCAAAGCCCTGGCCTATGCCATCGACGTAAACGAGATCATCGAAACCGTTTACTCCGGCATGGGAACCCCCTACGCCAGCCCGGTGCACCCCTCTTTTGCTTTCTACCACAAGAACCTTAACCCCATTCCCTATGATCCCGAAAAGGCAAGAGAACTGCTCCGGGAAGCCGGCTGGGAAGACACCAACAACAACGGCATTGCCGACAAGGAGATCAACGGCCAGCGGGAAGAGCTGTCCCTCAACTACAAGATCGTCGCCGGCAGAGACAATATACAAAGCGTTGCCCTGCTGGTGCAGGAATCGGCCAAACGGGCCGGCATCGACATACAGATCGAGGCCAAAGAATTTGCCGTGCTGGCCGACGACTTCAAACGCCGCGACTTCGAGCTGGCTCCCTGGGGCAAGACCATCCCCCCTTCCCTGTGGGAGCCCAAGCAGGACTTCCACTCCGAGGGCGATGACCGCACCGGCTTCGCCACCGCCGAGTCCGATGCCCTGATCGACCGCATTCAGGTCACCCTGGATGAAGGGGAACGCACCCAGCTGTATATGGAGCTGCAGGAATTGCTCTACGATGAAATGCCGCTCATCTACCTGATGGTGCCGACCAGCCGCGTGGCTATCCACAAACGGTTCGATATAGAGCCGACCCCGATCTTTCCGGGCTACTTTCCGACTCAGCTGAGGTTGAAGGAGAGGAGGTGAGGTGAGGGGGGAAGGGGTGAGTAACTCGCTTTTCGTGATTCGCTGTCAGCCGTTCGCTTTTGTTGTTGGCAAGCCAAATGGCCAAAAACAAAGGTGAAACGGAACAGAGAAGGTTCTTTTACGTAACTTTAATCAAGAATCGAGGCGAGGTAAGCGCCCGCAGCTCAACAATATGGCAATATAACAATACCAGCCATCCAACCATGGCCCCGGGAACAAAGCTACCGGCGTATTGCCCCCCGAAGTAATAAAGATTTGCAAAAATAACGTCCGTTTTACAGCGTACATCCCATGCTACAATATCTGCTCAAGCGCATACTCATCTTCATTCCTACGTTGCTGGTGATCTCCCTGCTCGCTTTCGCCCTGAGCAAGGTAGCTCCCGGCGACCCGGTGGAGCTGAAGCTGAGAGGCTATGGCCCCGACCAGCAAAACCTGGCCAACGCCGAGCGGATCTACCGGGAAACCGCCGGCTTTCTGGGGCTCGACAAGCCGGCCTTCTACATCGGCCTTTCCCCGGCCGCCTACCCGGACACCCTGTACCATATCCTCAGAAGGGACCACCGCGAAACGCTGTCGAAGCTCATCGCCCAGTACGGCAACTGGGAGCCCATTTCTGCCTACTATCACCGGCTCCTGCAAATGAACCATATCCTGCAGGAGGTTTCCAACCGGCAGGAAAGCAATGCCTTCCGCACCATCCGCTCCTCCCTCCAACAGCTATTCCTGGCGCATTCTGACGCCCGCATCACCAGCCTGATGGAGGAGGCGGAGACGCTGGCCCTGCAGGACAGCAGCCTGCAGGCGGCACTGCTCAGCCCCATCCGGGAGTTGCGCGGCAGCTATGAGGCCGTCAAGGAAAAAGCCCGCCCCGGCCTGTTGTACGTGCCCGACATCAAATGGTACGGGCTGGACAACCAATACCACAACTGGATCTCCGGCTTTCTGCAATTCGACTTCGGCATTTCCTACTACGACAGCCGCCCGGTGGCCGATAAGATGAAGGACGCGCTGTTCTGGACGGTGCTCATCAATGGTATGGCCATTTTGGCGGCCTATCTGCTGTCCATCCCCCTGGGCGTCTTTTCCGCAATATGGAAAGGTTCTTTTTTCGACCGTTCCTCCACCATCATCCTGTTTATCTTGTACTCGCTGCCGAGCTTCTGGATCGGCACCATGCTGCTGGTCTTTTTTACTACGCCGGAATACGGGATGGACTGGTTCCCTTCCATCGGCCTGGGCAACCTGCCGCCGGAGGCGCCCTTCTGGGACCGCTTTTGGGAGACGGCCTCCCACCTGGGGTTGCCTGTGTTCTGCCTGGCCTACGGGGCGCTGGCCTTTATCTCCCGGCAGATGCGGGGCGGCATGCTCAATGTCATCCGGCAGGACTACATCCGCACCGCCTGGGCCAAGGGGCTGAGCAGCCGGGCGGTCATCTGGAAGCACGCCTTCCGGAACTCCCTGTTTCCCATCATCACCTTGTTCGCCAATATTTTCCCGGCCGTCTTTGCCGGCTCGGTAGCCATAGAAGTAATATTCAATATTCCCGGAATGGGCAAGCTGACCATCGACGCCATCACGCAGCGCGACTGGCCGGTGGTGTACACCGTGCTGATGCTCTCCGCCATCCTGACCATGGCGGGCATCCTCATCGCCGATGTGTTATACGCCTTGGCCGACCCCCGGGTATCGTATAGCCGCAATAAGCGATAGATTATGCTGATCGGAGTAAAAAAAGAGAAGGACTTAGCGGAAGGCATCGCCCGTCGGCAGGCCATGGGGGAGAGCTACCGGGCCATCGTGCGGCGGCAGTTCCGGAAGAACAGGCTGGCCGTTTGGTCACTGCGGTTGCTGTACCTGCTGCTTTTCGTCGCCCTGACGGCTGACTTCCTTGCTAATGAAAAGCCGCTGTATTGCAAGATTGACGGTAAGGTATACTTCCCTGTTTTCCGCCAATATGCCGTAGACCTTGGATTGGCCACCTGGGAAGCGGAGTTCTTCCAGAAAGGCTGGCGCGAACACGAATACCAATCGGTGATCTGGGCGCCCATCCCCTACTCCGCCACGACCATCGACCGGAAGAACAACAATTATACCGCTCCCGGTGACGATCAGAATGTGGAATCGGCCCGCTTCCGCCACTGGCTGGGCACCGACCAACTGGGCAGAGACGTGGCCGCCGGCATGATCTCCGGCACCCGCATCGCCATGCTGGTGGGCGTCGTTTCCATGTCGATCGCCGCCCTCATCGGTATCTTTTTCGGCGCCCTGGCCGGGTACTTCGGGGACGACCGCTTCCAGGCGTCCCGCATCAGGCTCATACTCAACATCCTGGGCATTCTGGCCGGCATCTTCTACGGCTTCACCGCCCGCGCCTATGCCTTCAGCGAGGGTACGTTCAGTGTAGAACTGCTGAAGAGCCTGGGCATCATAGCCGCCATCATGGTGGCGGCAAACCTTCTGGCCGCAGCGCTGCGGCGGATACCCGCACTGGGCAAACGGATCACCCTGCCCCTCGACATCATGGTCATGCGCCTGATCGAGGTCATCAGCTCCGTGCCCGCCCTGCTGCTGGTGCTGAGCATACTGGCGGTGATCGAGCGGCCGTCCATACTGTACGTCATGGCCATCATCGGGCTGATCCGCTGGACGGGCATCGCCCGCTTCATCCGGGCGGAGCTGCTGCGCGTCCGTAGCCTGGAGTACATCGAGGCCGCTCAGGCCCTGGGCTTCAGCGAGTGGCGCATCATCTTCCGCCACGCCATCCCCAATGCGCTGACGCCGGTGCTCATCACCATCGCTTTCGGCGTGGCCAGCGCCATCCTGCTGGAGGCTTTCCTTTCTTTCCTCAGCGTGGGCGTGCCGCCCGAGCAGGTCACCTGGGGGTCGCTGCTGCGGC
>JAGFJE010000355.1 GCA_024103175.1 Phaeodactylibacter sp. | reverse complement strand
TCCCTCCTTTCAACTTATCTTCCCCCCATCGGTTAATAGTGTTGTACTTTTGCCAATGGAACAACCCGGTTTGTTGTGAAAGAACTATCCTACCTGAATAAATTCTTCGTCCGCTACCGCTGGCGCTTCCTGCTGGGGATCATCTTCGTGTCCCTGTCCAACTACTTTCGGGTGCTGCAGCCGCAGATGATCCGGGAAGCGCTCGACCTGGTGGTGGAGAACATCGGCCTTTTCGGCCTGTTCCAGGGCTTCGGTATGCAGCCGGAGCTGTTCAAGATACTGGGGCGGTCGCTGCTCTATTTCGGGGTGCTTGTCCTGATCCTGGCGCTGCTCATGGGCATCTTCATGTACCTGATGCGGCAGACCATCATCGTGATGTCCCGCCTGATCGAGTACGACATGCGCAAGGAGATCTTCGCCCATTACGAGCGGCTGAATACTGCCTTCTACAAGCGCAACAATACCGGCGACCTGATGTCGCGCATCACCGAAGATGTATCCAAGGTGCGCATGTACCTGGGGCCGGCGGTATTGTACGGCATCAACCTGGTCTCCCTTACCGTGCTGGTCATCTACTCCATGCTGAGCGTCAATGTGGAACTGACCCTGTACAGCCTGGCGCCCCTTCCGCTGCTGTCCATTTCCATCTACTACGTCAGCAACATGATCAACAAGAAGAGCGAGGTGATACAGCGGCAGCTGGCCACCCTCAACAGCAACGCCCAGGAGGTGTACAGCGGCATCCGGGTGGTCAAATCCTATGTTCAGGAAGGGGCCATGGCGAGTTTCTTCGCCGAGCAGAGCGACGACTACAAGGCCAAGTCCCTCAACCTGGCCCGGGTCGACGCCTTTTTCTACCCCCTTATGATCCTGCTGATCGGCGCCAGTACGGTGATCACCGTTTACGTCGGCGGGCTGCAGGTCGTCCGCGGCGCCATCACCCCCGGCAACATCGCCGAGTTCGTCATCTACGTCAACATGCTGACCTGGCCGGTGACCGCCATCGGCTGGATCGCTTCCATCGTCCAGCAGGCCGCCGCCTCCCAGAAACGCATCAACGAATTCCTGAACACCGAACCGGAGATCACCAACCCCACCGAAGAAACTGAACCGGTGAAAGGCCAGGTCGAATTCGACCGCGTAGACTTCACCTACCCCGACACTGGCATACAGGCGCTGAAAGCGGTCACCTTCCGCCTCGAACCCGGCCAGAAGATGGCCATCATCGGCCGCACCGGCTCCGGCAAAACCACCATCGCCGACCTGATCACCCGCATGTATGACGTCAGCGGCGGCGCCATCCGCATCGACGGCAAAGACATCCGGGAGCACAACCTGGGCCACATTCGCCAGCGCATCGGTTATGTGCCGCAGGACGTCTTTCTCTTCTCCGACACCATCGCCAACAACATCGCCTTCGGCAAGCGGGACGCCAGCCGGGAGGACATCGAACAGCACGCCCGCCACGCCGCCATCCACGATGAGATCAAGGAACTGCCCGACGGCTTCGACACTGCCGTCGGCGAACGGGGCGTGACCCTGTCCGGCGGCCAAAAACAGCGCGTCTCCATCGCCCGGGCTTTCCTCAAAAAACCGGACGTCGTCGTCCTCGACGATTGCCTCTCCGCCGTCGATACCAAAACGGAAAAACAGATCCTCGGCTACCTCTCCGGCGCCCTGGCCGACAAGACCGCCATCATCATCACCCACCGCATCTACTCCCTCCTGCAGTTCGACAAGATCATCGTCCTCGAAGACGGCGCCATCGTAGAGAACGGCACCCACGAGGAACTGCTCCGCAAACGGGGCTACTACTATGAGCTTTACGAAAAACAGAGCCTGGAGGAAGCGGAGGTGGAGTGAGGGGGCATGGATGGTTGGATGGTTGGATTGTTCCGATCAACCGAATCGACCAATCCCTCCCACCACAGTTTGCCAACCAATTTTTTTGAAATTTTCCACAAATAATTACTTTTGTAAGGGAGTGCTGTCAGCAGGGAACATCCGGTGCGGTTTTTCCCGGGGCTATGCTCATCACGAGGTGGTTTCCCGCCTGTTCCGAAACCACCTCGTGATCGGTATAATATTATTAACTAAACTTAATCAAAGTGGATAACGAGAGAAACCAAAGAAGATTCGAGAGTGTGTACTCCAGGAAGGTACGTGCCGGCAAGAGAAGGACTTACTTCTTTGATGTGCGGAAAACCAAAGGGGAAGATTACTACCTGACGCTCACAGAAAGTACCAAGCGATTCAACGGGGACGGGTACGAGCGCCACAAGATCTTCCTCTACAAAGAAGATTTCAATCGTTTCCTAGACAGCCTTGAGGACGTGATCAACCACGTCAAGGAAAACCTGATGCCGGAGTATGATTACGACGAATATACCCGCCGGCATGAAGAATTCGAAGCGCGCCAGAGAGAGGACGATGACGAGGACGATGGCTACGATGAAGATGACGGCGACGATGAGCCAAGCGCCACGAAGTCTCCCTCCAAGCAAAAGTTCGACGTCGGCAACGACGACGATATGACCTGGTAAGTTTTTTTCAGGAATAAAAAAGCGCGGGCTCCGGCGGGAGCTCCGCGCTTTTTTATTTCCGGCAGGCCGGCGCCGGCGCTGATGGCCCTATTGGTTCCCGGCCGCCTCGTTGCCCACAGGTTGCAAGCGCAGAGCCAAAACCACGGAACCATCCAACCATTATCTCCCCATCAAAGCCGCACGCTCAGCCCCACCGTGGCCAGTGAAAGCCCGAAACTCAACTCTCCGAAAGCGCCCAGGCGAGGCGTAAAGCTGTGCCGCCCGCCGATGAAGCCGGCCAGAAGTATCTTCCCGGAGTTTTCCTGTACGCCTTGCTCATCCTTGACTTTTTCCAGTTGCCCTTCCATCATGTCGATAGTGGAGTGGCTGTAAGCTACCGACATGCCGCCGTAAATATTCCAGGGGCCCATCTGCCCGCTCCGGCCGGCCAGCCGCAGGCCGGCGAGGGAAAAGCGGTTCTGCCACTTTGCCGTGCCTCCGTCCCTCATCGGCCGCAGGCCGGTCTCGGTAACGGAAAAGCCGGCGAAGGCGCCCAGGCTGAAATTCCGGGCGAGCTTAAAGTCGGCCGACAGGCTGAGCGGAGGGGATACAACCTTGCCGGCATCCTTGACAAAGGTGGGCAGAATGCCCATACCGGCATTGATGTCGAGATAGTTTTCCTGGGCCCGGCGATGCTGGGCATTGGCCATCTGGGTAAAAAAGAGGGCGAGGATGGAGAGCAGTATCAAGTTTTTCATGGTTTAGAATTTTAGGTTATTTATGTTCAGTTCGGATAATAGCTTCCCTGGCCTTCCTTCGGGCAACTGCCCGGGAAAAGCGCTTTTTTGTCTACTGGACACTACAATGGCTCGCTCCGGCAACGCCGGTTACCGGAGATGTGCCTTATAACACCCTGAATTCCGTGTGATAATTTTTCTTGCCAAAGGGCTTCAAGGCTGAAGCCGTACAGGAAAAGTACTCACTCTATTTGCGCATTATAAACTTGGTTACCCAATTTAACGGTATTGACGTAAAAAAGCCAGCCTGCGTTGGGCCGTTAATACATTTTAACAGTTTTAAAAAAACGACACATTTTTTTGAAATGCAACCTGATCCATATCAAATTACTACATTTTTGGCAACATTGCCGCCTGAATTTCTCATAAGTCAGGTTCCTGCCAAAAGCGGTTCGTTTTCTATGTATCACAATACAAAAATGGAGGAAAGTTACAGAAGACGCCAGGACAAAAATGGTGGTTTGTCGAAGAAAAGCGGGCGAACTCAAATTATAAACCTCTGCTTTATAAGTACTTGAATAGAAATGATGTCAAATTTTTCAAGCCCGGACATAGCTCGGCTTATTTTTTACTATTACCGGGCGTCAACATTATGGTTGTCTAAAAAAATACTAAGAAGCTGGGGTTGAAAGCGAAAAGAGCCCGGGGATGCGTCGGCTCTCATCTCCGGGGCCAAAAAAATTTTGGCCAACCCAAGCCTAATACCCTCCAAAATACCTGCGGAAGAACCACTCCGCCGTCAGCAGGCCCAGCAGGGCAAAGAACAGCCACTTGAGGTTGATCACCGGCTGGGTGCGGGAGGTTTCGTAGATAACGGGCTTGACCGCTTCCCGGCCGCGGATCATATCGGCGATGGCCGCCATATCGGCGGGGTAAACCAGCTCGCCGCCGTACTTTTCGCTGAGCAGGCGCAGCAGGCCGTGGTCGGCCGTAGTTTCGTAGGACTCCAGCTGGATGGGCTGCACGCTGAACTGGCCGTCATAGGTGAAGTTCTCGCCATTGTAGTTGGTGGAAGCCTGGAAGGAGTAATTGCCCACCGGCAGGATGCCGGCGTTGAGGCGGTAGGCGTCCCCTACCCGGTTGAAGGTGAAGTTGTATTGCTTGCCCTCGCTGTCGGTGATAGACAGCCGGGCGTCGGGCTCGTTGACCAGCTCGAAGCTTTCGTTGTACAGTTCGGCGTCGAAGTAGATGCTTTCGTTTTCGTTGAAGATGTTCTTGCTGAGGCTGGCCCGGAAGCGGCGCTTGTCTTCCTTGAGGCTGAGGTACTGTACCGTTTTGGTGGCCAGCTCATTGAAAATGTCGTGGTTTTGGTGCTGGAGGTAGTCGAAGAGGCGCCATTTCCAGATGCCTTCGGCAAAGAGGACGCCCACTTTGGTTTGGCCGGCCTGGCCCAGGGCCAGGAGGGGGTAGCGGGTATCAACCTTTCCGATGCGCTGGTAGAGCAGCACCTGGCTGTTACCTGCCAGAGAGTACTCTCCGAAAGGGGCCAGCAGGGGTGGAAAATTGGTTAGGTTGTCGGTGAGGCGTTCGCTCAGCTTGAAAAAGCCGAAGGCAGCATTTATGCGGGCCTGTACTTCGTTGGTATTGTCGCCCCCCGCCCGTATTGCCGCCAGGGGTTGTACCTGGTTGAGGCGGGTGAGGTTGGACTGGGCGCCGACGATGAACAGGTGAGGGGTGTTGCGCTGGGCGATGGTATTGAGCACTCCGGCCGCGTCGTTGCGGCGGCTGGGCAACTGGTGAAGGATAACAAAATCGAAGGCCGCCACATTTTCTTTCAGCTCATCGATATAAGCAACCGTAATTTCGTAGTTCTTATTGCTGGCCAGAGCCTGCCGGAAGGCGGTGAGGTCCGGATGGGGCGAATTGGCCAGGAGGAGTATTTTCTGGCGGGCGTCGAGCACATCCACAAAGATGTCCTTGCTGTTGTTTTCCGTGCTGGCCTCGCCCGGCACCTCGCTGAGCGCCACCCGGTAGCGTTGTACGCCGGCGGGGCTGGCCTCGAGGACAACCTCCCTGGTCTCAAAAAAGTCATTGCTGTTGATGGACACCGGCGATTGCTGGAGCAGGCGGAGCTGGTTGCCTTCCACCTTATAAACGCGGAGCTGGCTGTTGCTGCCGGCGGCATTCTCCGCCGCGATGTCCACCTGTACGCTGAACTTATCGCCCAGGTAAGCGATGCGGTTGTGGAAGACGCGCCGGGCCACCAGGTCCCGCTGGGGCGTAGTGTCGCCCAGGGCGATAGTATAAACGGGTGCGCCCAGTTGGGTGGACGTATAAAGCGGGTTGCTGCCTTCGTTGTAGATCCCGTCGGTGGCGAGGATGACGGCGCCGAGGTTCTGGTCGCTGTACAGGTCGTAGGCCGTAGAGAGGGCCTCGGAAAGGTTGCTCGTCTTATCCGTAAATTCAAACCCGATGCCTTCCCGGACGCTGCTGCCGAAGGCGTACTCCTTCACTTCATAGTCCCCCTGCAGTTGGCCGGCCAGTTGCCGCAGGGATTCCTGATAGGCTGTGCGTTCGGCCTCGTCCCAGCCTTCGGCCACCGACTCCGATACATCCTGGGCGATGGCCACCACCGGCTTCTTGACCTCCCGGACGATATTCTTCAGCAGGGGCGACAGCAAAAGCAATGCGATCAGGGTGACGGACAGGAAGCGGGCGCCGCCCAGGGCCCAGTTGAGCAGGGGGGACTGCTCGCGGAGGTTCTCATCGCGATGGTACAGAAAAACCGCGTAGCCCAGCCCAAGCAGAATGCACAACAGAATATACCAGGAAGGATATTGAAAAGTGATATTGTCCATGAAAGTTGCCTGATTAGTCGCTCAGAAATAATAACTTCCCAAGCTGTTATTTGTTTTTCTCATCCGGGGGTTAGATCCTGCAATAATAACGGATTTTTACCGCCCCCCGGAGCTGGCCCTGTTACAATTATGTTAAAACGGCCAACAGTACGCCCCAATTTCTGTTTTTTCGTTAAAATGCCCGGCAAAGGTATATAATTATCAAGCCCCTCGTTGTTTAAAAAAGAAAAGTATTCGCCATGAAAAAGATAGCAATCGTCCTGGCTCTCGCCTTTGTTGCCCTTCAGGCGCAGGCCGCCTATATACTCCTCCCCATGGACGCAGAATCTCAGAAAAACCACCTCAAGGCCTACGGCATCACCTACTGGGTGCTGGCCGGCGGGTCGGAAGCCTGGTGGCTGCTCAATTACCGGGGCGGCAGCTTCGCCTTTCCCCACAACCGGGTTTTCGAGAAAGAATGCCTCACCCGGGGCGTCAGTTATGAGATCCTTCCCGACGCCCAGTTCAACAAAATACTGGAAGACATTTCCAACCCCGAAGTGAATATGGAGGCCATGAAACTGGAAAAGGCCCCCAAGATCGCCGTTTATACCCCCGACGTCAACGCCAAGGGAGAAAAAATACAACCCTGGGACGACGCCGTGACCCTGGTGCTGACCTACGCCGAGATCCCCTACGAAACCATCTATGACACCGAGGTGCTGCGCGACGAACTGATCAAATACGACTGGCTGCACCTGCACCACGAGGACTTCACCGGCCAATACGGCCGTTTCTACCGCTCCTACCACAACCAGCCCTGGTACCGCGAGAACCAGCGCCGGATGGAAGAACTGGCCCGCTACCACGGCTTCGACAAGGTTTCCCAGCTCAAGCTGGCGGTAGTGAAAAGGATCAAGGAGTACGTCATCGGGGGCGGCTTCATGTTCGCCATGTGCTCGGCCACCGACACCTACGACATCGCACTCGCCGCCGAAGGGGTGGACATCTGCGCCGAAATGTACGACGGCGACCCCATGGACCCCAACGCTCAGTCCAAGCTGGATTTCAACCAGACCTTCGCCTTCGAGAACTTCCAGCTTTCCCGCAACCCCCTCGAATACGAATACTCCACCATAGACCACAGCCGGGGCCGCAACGTCAACCCCGAGCAAGACTACTTCACCCTGTTTGACTTTTCCGCCAAATGGGACCCCGTACCCACCATGCTGACCCAGAACCACACCCGGACCGTCAAAGGGTTTATGGGCCAGACCACTGCCTTCCAGAAGGAGTACATCCGGTCCAACGTCCTGATCATGGGAGAGAACAAACCGGTAAAGGAAGCCCGCTATATCCACAATAATTACGGCCAGGGCTTCTGGACCTTCTACGGCGGCCACGACCCCGAAGACTACCGCCACTATGTCCATGACCCGGAGACGGACCTCAACCTTCACCCAAACTCCCCGGGCTACCGCCTTATCCTGAACAACGTCTTGTTCCCGGCGGCGAAGAAGAAGAAGCGGAAGACGTGATTCGTTGATTCGTGATTTGTATATCTGTCTATCCGTTACTCGTTAGGCGTCTCAGAATCAACCAATCAACCAATTTTACCCGGCTGAGCCTCAGCGAAGACGGGCAACCAATCAACC
>JAGFJE010000336.1 GCA_024103175.1 Phaeodactylibacter sp. | reverse complement strand
TCAATTTGAGGGAACGCGGGTTTATCGTCTTCGACGCCAAAAAATTTTGGCGAACCGAGTTAGCGTTGATTTTTCGTCTCTGATCCGGGACATACATCATTGTAGCTACGCAATCCGTTATAATCAGCAGTTTTACATTTTGCGGTTTTACATTTTGCGGTTTTACATTTTACATTGCCTACCTTTGCCCCATGAAGACCGAACTATGGGCCATAGGAAAAACCAATGAGCGCTACCTGGAAGAGGGCATGGAGCTGTACCACAAGCGCCTGGGCCACTACCTGAAGTTCGGCCTGGAGATCATCCCCGACATCAGAAAGGCAGGGAAGCTGAGCCCGGAACAGCTGAAGGCGAAGGAAAGCGAGGCCGTACAACAACGCCTCAAACCCGGCGACTTCCTGGTGCTGCTCGACGAAAACGGGAAGCAGTACACTTCCGAAAGCTTCGCCGAGTTCCTCAGCCACAAGCTGCAGCTCAGCTACAAGCGCATCATTTTCCTCATCGGCGGGGCTTACGGCTTCTCGCCGGAACTCTACGCCCGCGCCGACAGCAAACTATCCTTGTCCCGAATGACGTTTTCCCATCAGATGGTGCGCCTGTTCTTTCTGGAGCAGCTCTACCGCGCGATGACCATACTCAATAACGAACCTTATCACAACGCCTGAACTATGACCATTAGCCTGACCTTCATCCTGATCGGCCTGACCTTACTGGTATCCTACCAGGCTTTCAACAACCAGGATATGAAATACAAGCTGGCCTTCCACCCCTCTTCGGTGGCCGAATTCGGAGAGTGGTACCGCTTCCTGACCAGCGGTTTCGTACACAACGACTGGGGGCACCTCATCCTCAACATGTACGTCTTTTACCTCTTCGGCTCCGCCCTGGAGCCCGTCTTCACCCAGGTGATCTTCGACCCCCTGATCGGCCGCCTGGTATTTATCTTCTTCTACCTCAGCGCTATCATTATGGCCGATATCCCCACCTTCTTCAAGTACCGGAATAATGCCGGCTACTCCTCGGTGGGCGCCTCGGGCGCCACCTCCGCCCTGGTGATGGCTTACATCCTCTTTGCGCCCTGGGATTGGTTTATCTTCCCGCCCCTGCCGGGCGTCATCTTCGCGGTGGGGTACATCTGGTACTCTTCTTACATGTCGCGCCGCGGGGGCGACCTCATCGCCCATGAGGCCCACCTGTGGGGGGCGGTCTACGGCGTTGTCTTCATGCTGGCCGTCGCCGCGATATTCCAGCCGGGGTTACTCGATTTCTTCCTGATGCGGCTGATGGACGGGCCGGAGATGCCGAAGTTCTGAAGTTTTAACCCACCACCATGGCAAAACAACTACCGGCGCTCAACGAGCGCCTCATCCATTTCATCGAGGCCCAGAAGCTATTCTTCGTGGCCACCGCCGGCGCCGGCGGCCGGATCAACCTTTCGCCCAAAGGCATGGACAGCCTGCGCGTGCTGGACGACAACCGCATCGCCTGGCTCAACCTCACGGGCAGCGGCAACGAAACCGCCGC
>JAGFJE010000313.1 GCA_024103175.1 Phaeodactylibacter sp. | reverse complement strand
GTTCCACCACAAGCGAAACTGCTGCCAGATCCTGGCCTTCTGTGTTTCGTCCAGGGGGCGCAGTTCGTCGAGTTCCGCCTTCAGGGCGTCGGCTTGTAGGATGAGTTCGGGTATGGCCATAGGCTAATTTACGGTTTAAGGCGAACTGTAAAAGATTTCTTGACAGTTGCAGCAGCTTTCTCAAACTGTTGCAATTTTTGCAACAGTTCGAAATAGTGTTTATTTACCTTACCCACTAGCCATCATCTTTCTTGACTAGCTTTCGGATATTGGGGTTTGCAGTAAGGGATCTCAGCTGTTGTATGGCGATCTGATTCAACTTTTCAAGCCTTTCTGCCTGAGGAAGATTCATCCGGATGAATTCGGCGTTCATGCTTTCGAGGTTGGCCAACACCAGTAGTTGCTCGACAGTGCTGTAATCCCGAATGTTGCCTTCTTTACCAGGGTTTTCCTCCCTCCACTGTTTTGCCGTTTTACCAAAGAGGGCGACATTGAGCACGTCCGCTTCGCTGGCATAAATGAAGCTTTTTTGTTCTTTGGTCAGGTTTTCCGGGATAATATTTTCTTTTATAGCGTCGGTATGAATACGGTAATTGAGTTTGGAAAGGGTGCGGTTGAGGTTCCATTCCAAAGAAAGCCTCCTGTTTTCATCCTCTTTCAGGCGCTGGAACTCTTTGATCAAATATATTTTAAATTCGGGGTTTATCCACATACCAAACTCAAAGGCAATATCTTTATGAGCGTATGTACCACCATATCTACCTGCTGTAGCTCTTAGGCCAATGGCATTTGTTTTTTCTACCCATTCTTTCACGCTTAACTTATAACTATTCAGGCCTGCTTGACTTTTAATTATGGCGAATTCGCCATAATTAAAATCGGAGTTATAAACGCTTTCCCAGATACCCAAAAACTCGACTGTATTTCTATTTCTTAACCAGTCTGAAATAAAGAAGTCTCCGTCTTTTGCCTTCAACATATCCGTTAGCGAAATATAATCATCTTCTTCCTGGCTAAGGATAGTGATAGCCGTACCCTGCACATTGATGGTTGATTTTTTTGATTTTGCCATTGTTACATCATTTTAAACCTAATTCCTCCAAATACCTATCCATCTCCTCCTGCACCGCCCCCAACTCCGCCTCTATCGCCTCGATCCGCTCCTGCACCGCCTCCAGGTCCACCTCCGGCTCCTCCTCGAAGGTATCCACGTAACGAGGGATGTTGAGGTTGAAGTCGTTCTCCTTGACCTCTTCGAAGGTGGCCACGTAAGAGAATTTATCCTCCACTACGCCGGGGGAAAGTTGCCCTTCATTGAACTGGCGGTAGGTGGCAACGATCTCTTCGATGTCTTTTTCCCGGAGCTTATTCTGATTCTTTCCCGGCTCGTAACGCTCACTGGCATCGATGAAAAGGACGTTGCGGTTGTCACCTTTCCCTTTATTGAAAACCAGGATCGCCGCCGGGATGCCCGTACCGAAGAAGAGGTTAGCCGGCAGGCCGATCACCGCTTCCAGCAGGTTTTCCTCGATGGTTTTCTGCCGGATCCGGCCCTCCGAACTGCCCCGGAAGAGGACGCCGTGGGGCACCACCACGCCCACTTTGCCCTTGCCTTCGTAGGCCGTTTCGATCATGTGGGTGATGAAGGCCCAGTCGCCCTTGCTCTTGGGGGGCACACCCCGCCAGAAGCGGCCGTAGTTGTCGGCTTCCGCGCTTTCGGCGCCCCATTTGTCCAGGCTGAAGGGAGGATTGGCGACCACCGTATCGAACTTCATCAGGGCGTCGCCCTCTTTCAATTTGGGGTTGCGGATGGTATCTCCCCAACGGATCGTGGCGTTGTCCATGCCATGGAGGAACATATTCATCACCGCCAGGGCCCAGGTACTGCCGTTGGCCTCTTGGCCGTAAAGGGAAAAGTTGTCCGACCCGACCTCCTTTCCGGCCTTGATCAGCAGGGAACCGGAGCCGCAGGTGGGGTCGCAGATCCGGGCGCCGGGCTGTGAACGAGTCAATTTAGCGATTAGGGTAGATACTTCGCTGGGGGTATAAAACTCTCCCGCTTTTTTCCCCGCGTCGGAAGCGAAAAAGCTGATGAGAAATTCGTAGGCGTCGCCGATTACGTCTTGCCCTTCCAGGCGGGAGGGGCGCAGGTCCAGCCTATTATCGCTGAAATCGATGAGCAGGTTTTTCAGGCGGTTGTTCTTGTCCTTGGTATCGCCCAGGTTGCTGGAGTTGAAGTCGATGTTTCGGAAAACGCCGGAGCCGTCCTCCCCGGAGAGTTTACCGGGGTTGGCTTCTTCCAGAGCTTCCAGGGCCTGATTGATCAGTTCGCCGATATTGGCTTCACCCCGGTTTTCATACAAATCATCGAAGCGGGAATGTTTTGGAACGATAAAGCGTTCCCGCTGCATGGCCCACTCGGCGCGTTCTTTATCGCCTTTGTACTTTTCGGTGTAGGCCTCCATTTTGTCTCTCCACACGTCGCTGACGTACTTGATGAACAGCATGGTCAGCACATAATCCTTGTACTGCGCCGGGTCGATGACGCCGCGGAAGGTATCGCAGGCCCGCCAGACGACTTTGAAAACATCTTCTTTGTTGGTCTTATGCATTCGTGTTCGATTTTGTCAGGTCAAATAAAAAGCCCTGGTACAGCGCTTCTTTCAATTCCATCAACTCGAAGGTAAGCGCCCGCTCTTTCTCCCAAAGCTGTTGTACTTTCAGTATCTGTTTTTGCCGGTGGATGGAGGGTATACGGACTTCGACTTTGACCAGTGCTTTTTTGGAAAGAGAACGTATTTGCGTCCCCCTGGAAAAACCAGAAAGAGTAGCTTGCATAAAGGAAGTATTGAGATACCACTGCAAATATTCCGGCAACACGTCCTGATGATGTAAACGAATCACAAAAAAGATCGAGGAAGCTACTGCCGGGCTGACTTCATTTTGAAACAAGCAGGCTCTGTTACTTTCTCCTTTGGAAATGATAATGATATCCCCCTTCTGCAACAAATGCTTCTCCAGCCGTTCGTCCATATTGATTTCGGGGCCAATCACTACGCTTTGATAGAACTTTCCGTTTTCATCAAAATGTTTTGCCTGAAGACAATAGACGTTTCCGTCAGGGCTGCCTTTTTTATATACTCCTGTAGATACGTCTGCTATGTCTTCTAATTTCCATTTTTCTGTACCCACGTTACACTGCTATTGATGGGTTTTTCAAATTATTATTTCCGTAATCCATGTACAAATTTACAGAAACCCCTGTGAAACTCAAATTAACTTCACAATTTTTTCCTCTGTAAGATTTATACAAAAAAATGGCATACAATAAAAAAGGCTTGCCGTGTAACGGCAAGCCTAAAGGAAGGATTTGATTAGGACAAAAACACCAGAAGCCCACACTGAAATTCCGTTTGGCTGCGTTGGCCTTCAGAGCTATTCTGTTTCTGCCCCCGGAATGAGGAATCAGCACATGAAAAAGAAAAAGATTAAAGGGGAAAAGCCCCCCCGAAGGGGGGCGGAAACCCTTTACGACACTAACATTAGCTCTGCTTACTCAATTCTTTCGATATTGCTATCGTGGGTTCAGGTTCGGCAACCTTTGGTGGCCCGGCTCGTAGATCAGCCGCATGAACGCGCTGAGGCGTTCCCCCTCGATATTGACGGGGATGCCGGGCACGATGCCCACCAGCAGCCCTTCGTTGATCACCAGCCGCATCTGCGGGCGCGCCACCATGCTGGCCGCATCTACTTTTTTTGAATACAAAAGTAAAGGGGGCATATTAAAAGGAGGTAAAAACCAAATTAGAACCCCATTAAAAGCGCCCCTTCGGCAGTATGATGTGGACGGTAGTCCCCCGGCCCAGTTCCGATTCCAACGCAACCTCGCCTTCATGGATGTCAATGATTTTCTTCACCAGCGGCAGGCCTACGCCGAACCCTTCTATATCCCGGGCGTTTTCCGCCCTGAAAAAGGGGGTAAAGACCTGCCCGGCCGATTCCTTCGGTATGCCGATGCCTTTATCCCGTACTTCCACCTCTATATGATCGCCATAGTTGGTGAAGAATACTTCCACCGGTTTCCCCCCGGAAAATTTTACCGCGTTGCCCAGAATATTGGACAGGGCGATCTTCAGCAAATTGGCGCTGCCCATAACCTCCAGTTCCTGGGGGTCGGGCGGCAGGCCGTCGAAGTGCAGCAGCACGTTGGGCCCGGCTCCGTTATGCCCTTCATTCTCCGCTACTTCCAGCACCAGCTCATCGAACCGCAGAGGGGCAAAGGCCCTGCCCGTTTCCGGAACGCCCGCCTGCGCCAGGTGCAGCAGGCGCAAGGTCAGCGCTTTAAGGCGTTCGGCTTCTCTTTCCACCAGGAGCAGGCACTGCCGGTATTCCTCCGCCGAGCGTTCTCCCCGCAACCCCACCTCCAGCTCGCCCAGAATGGCGGTGAGGGGCGTTTTCAGCTCATGAGAGGCGCTGCTGATGAAGTTGTTCTGCGACTCTATGGAGGTTTCTATCCGGTTCAGCAGCTTATTGAAAGCGCGCGCCAGCTGGCTCACCTCATCCTGCTGTTGCCCTTCCTCGATGCGCAGGTAGAGGTTATTGGTGTCGATGTCATGCATCTTGCGGATCATCGCTTTCAGCGGAAACAACATCTCCTCGGCGTACCAGCGCCCCAGGGCGAAAATAAGGGCCATAGAACCCAGGACGACAATAATGAGGATCCTGCCCAGCCGGTTCAGCTTCTGAATTCCCGGCCCGTCTTTTGCCGTCACCACGACGGCAAAGTCTCCCTGGTTGTCGTTATAGTACTTCCCAAGGACAGCAACTTCCCCTGCCATGCGGGACACCATCTGCCGCTCCTCCACCGACTCAATGAATTCGCCGTTGACAAAGGCGGGCAGGGTATCCCAATTGGGTAGATTATCGAGGTTGATCAAAAATTCCTGTTCATGGGGCAGCTCCTGAAAATACTTCTCCTTGATCTCACTGAATGCATTGATGTTCAGTTCATCTTTCTCCAGCAGAAAGGTGGCGATAATTCCGGCCCTCTCGTTCAACCGCTGGAAGAAGTCATTGCGCGCCGACTGCTGAAACAGATAATAGATCATGCAACACACTACGATGAGGATGCAGGAGGTAATTAGTGCAAAGGTGGCCGCAATCTTATTCTTCAGCGTCATCTCTCTTAAGAACATACCCCATTCCAATTACCGTGTGCAGCAACTTGGGATGAAAATTCCGGTCAATTTTCTTTCTCAAGTAATTGATATATACATCCACTACATTCGTTCCCAGGTCAAAATCCACTTCCCAGACGTGCTCCATGATCTTCATCCGGGAGAGGACCTTTCCCGGGTTTCTCATGAAATACTCCAGCAGTTTAAACTCCCGGGCGGTCAGTTTGATCTTTTCCCCGTCGCGAAAGGCCTCCATAGAGTCCAGGTCAATCTCCAACCCTTCGAAGGATAACCGGTTCTTCTCGGCTAGCTGGCCGTTGCTGCGCCGGTGCAGGGCCAGCAGGCGGGCGATCAGTTCATCGAGTTTGAATGGTTTGGCCAGGTAGTCGTCCGCTCCTTCATTAAGGCCTTTGATGACGTGGTTGGTCTCGCCCAGGGCCGACAGCATCAGGACAGGCGTGGCCAGCCCGTGTTCCCGGCGGAGCTTGCGGCACAGGTCCCAGCCATTGACCTTCGGCAACAGCACATCGAGAATAATGACATCCCATTGGCTGGACAAGGCCATATCCAGCCCGGCCCGGCCATCATAGGCGACAGATACCTTGAACAGCTGTTCTTCCAGGCCTTTTTTCAGAAAACCGGCGACGCCCGCCTCATCTTCAACAAGTAAAATGTTCATTGGGTAAAGTGTTGGATCCGGTTTCGCAAACAGGGAATTATCCAAAGAAATGAAAATCGATTGTTTTTCCGGGCTTTTGCCGATTAAAATACCATTAGAAACCACCCGGTTAACAATTTTTAACCTTACTTCAACCCAACTTAACCTACCTCCACCTCCCCTCCCCCTAACTTTGCCATAAGTGCTTATTTGAAGGCAGCCATTTGCAGCACAAAACACTGCCTCCAGACAATCACGAAAACCACCCGACAATGCATTTACTAAGAAATCACCCGACGCTTTTTTCCCTGTTGATCACCCTTTTTTCACTTTCCAATGCTCCCCTGCTCGCTCAGGGGAGCACCATTACCGGGAAAATTCTGGATGAGGAAAAGCAACCTCTGCCCAATGCCACTGTTATGCTGCTGCGGGCCCAGGATTCCGTGCTGCAGCAATTCGCCCTGACGGATGCCGGGGGGCAATTCACCATCAAAGGCGGCCGGCCAGGGCGGTACTTGCTGCAGGCAACCTTCCTGGGTTATGAAAACCACAGCCAGCCTGTGGTGGTGGAGGAAGGGCAACCTTCCATTGGCCTGGGCGACATCCACATGCAGCCACGCGCCGAAATGCTCGACGAGGTGCTCGTCAAAGAAGAACGCATCCCCCTGGCCATCCGGAAGGACACCATCGAGTTTGACGCCGATGCCTTCAAAACCCAGCCCAACGCCGTAGTGGAAGACCTGCTGAAGAAGCTGCCCGGCGTTGAGGTCGGCCGCGACGGCAACATCCGCGCCATGGGTGAGAATGTTGAACGGGTAACGGTCGACGGCAAAGAGTTCTTCGGAAAAGACCCCAAACTGGCCACCCAGAACCTGCCCGCCGACGCCGTCGACAAGGTGCAGGTGTTCGATAAAAAATCGGACCGGGCGGAGTTCTCCGGCATCGACGACGGCCAGCGCGAAAAAACCATCAACCTGGCCCTGAAAGAAGACAAGAAGAAGGGCTACTTCGGCCGCCTCAAGGCCGGCTACGGCGACCAGGGGCGCTACCAGGCCAAGGGCAACCTCAACCGCTTTTCTACCGACGAGCAGCTCTCCATTCTGGGAATGGCCAACAACGTCAACGAGCCCGGCTTTTCCCTGGACGACTACATCGACTTCATGGGCGGCCTGCAGGGCATGATGCGGGGCGGGGGCGGCAGCATCCGAATCGAGATCAATCCCGGCGAGATGGGCCTGCCCCTCAACATCGGGGGCAACAGCGGCATCGCCGGCTCCCAGGCGGGAGGCGTCAATTACAACAAGGACATTACCGACAGAACGGCCCTGAACAGCAGCCTGCTCTACAACCGTTTTAACAACAACCTCACCCGCAGCCTGCGGCGGGAAAGCTTCCTGGAAGGGGGCGCCTTCATCACCGAGGAAGAGAGCCGCCAGCGCACCCTCAACAATAACGAACGCCTGAACCTGCGCCTGGATCACGATATCGACTCCACCCAGGCCCTGCGCTTCCGCGCCAGCGGCGCCTACAATACCACCGAGCTGGAAACCAGCAGCCTGGCGGAGAACTTCAAAGAGAGTCGGCTTAGCAGCGGCAGCGATCGTTTCAACCTTACCAACGGCCACCAGTCCAACTTCGACGGCAGCCTCCTCTACCGCAAGCGGCTGGGGCGCCCGGGGCGCGTCTTCACCGCCGACGCCAGCTTCGGGCGCCGCGACTTGCGCCAGGCCCGGCAGGTGGATGCCTTCAACCGTTTTGAAAGCGGCACGGACACCCTGCTTCAGCAACAAACCCGGGATGATGAATCCGCTACCTTCGGCGCCCAGCTCTCCTACTCAGAACCATTGAGCAAGCGCAGCTACCTGGAATGGCGTTATGCTTTCCAGCACAACCGGTCCGATTTTAAACAGGAGGCCTATGACATTGCCGACGGCCAGCCCGTTTTCAACGCAGCGCTGAGCAACGCCTTCGGAAGCGATTACACCTACCACCGCCTGCAGAGCGGCCTGCGCGCCAACGGCAAGAAGCAGTCGGTATGGGCCAGTGCCGCCCTTCAGTACGCCCGCCTAAACGGCCAGCTGATAAGCGCCGACACCACCCTCCGCCAGGAATTCCGGAACCTGCTGCCCGCCCTGCGCTGG
Source organism: Phaeodactylibacter sp. (assembly GCA_024103175.1). Taxonomy (GTDB): domain Bacteria; phylum Bacteroidota; class Bacteroidia; order Chitinophagales; family Saprospiraceae; genus JACJXW01. Next base: position 869 of record JAGFJE010000313.1, on the reverse strand, counting down.
CAGTACGAATTCAACCAGTCGCAGCGCCTGGAATTCGACTACTCCACCTTTGTGCGCGAACCCTCCGTGCAACAACTCCAGCCCATCACCGACAACAGCGACCCCTTCAACATCTACATCGGCAACCCCAACCTACGGCCGGAGTACGCCAACGAACTGAGCCTGCGCTACTTCACCTTCAACGCCGCCCTGCTGTCCAACTTTTTCAATACCCTTTCCTTCAACTATACCGATAATCCCATCAGCCAGGCCTTCACCATCGATGACAACCTCATCCGCACCACCCAACCCATTAACGCCCCCTACGCCTGGCGCCTGCGCAACAGCGCCAACTACAGCGCGCCCATCCGCCCCCTGAAGAGCCGGGTAAACGTCGAAGCAGCCCTCGCCTACAACCGCAGCTTCAATGAGATCAACGGGCAGGAGAACCGGACGAGCCAGCGCATGGCCTCTGCCGACGTGCGGCTGGAGAACCGCTTCAAAGAGAAATTCGACCTGGCCGGCGGCGTCCGCCTGGAATACACCCAGGCCCGTTATTCCATCCAGGAAGGCCTCGATCAGGACATCCTCAACCAAACCTGGTACGCCAGCCTGCAGCTCAACCTTCCGCTGGGTTTCACGCTGTACAACAGCCTCGATTACGATATCTTCCGGGGGCGCAGCACCGGCTTCAACCAGCGGATCGCCCGCTGGAACGCCTATCTTGCCAAGTCGCTGCTGGACAACAAGGCCGAGATCCGCTTTGCCGCCTACGACCTGCTCAACCAGAACCAGGGGATCAGCCGCCGGGCGGAGATCAACTACGTGGAGGACGAGCGGGTGAATGTGCTGGCGCGGTATTTTCTGGTGAGCTTTACGTATTCGGTGAA
>JAGFJE010000419.1 GCA_024103175.1 Phaeodactylibacter sp. | reverse complement strand
GGGTAATATCGCGGGCTCTTTTCCCACCATACGGCGTTGCTCGTCAGTCACGTAGCTCCGGCTATGCTTCTTCCTCGCGCCTTGTCTGGCGGGAAAATAACCTCGCGCTATTCTCCCCTTATTTAATGCCCAAGGCACTAGCCTTCCCGGATCATTGCCCTCAGCCTGTCAATGGCCTGGGAAGGCGCCTCGCCGGCAAGCCCTCAGAAGCTGTTTGTAAAACTGCTTCCCGTGAACCCACGCCATGACATATCATTATTCTCCCTCCTTTTTTTCGCCGGCGCCACTCTGGTAATGTGCTTTGCATTGCCGGCAGGCGCCCAGCAATACAGTTACAAGCTGTATACTGTCGATGATGGCCTGCCCACCAACGCCGTCTACGGGGGCCTGCAGGACAGCCGGGGCTACATCTGGTTTTATACCGAAAAGGGGATCTCCCGTTTTGACGGCTATTCCTTCAGGAACTTCACGGTCAGGGACGGGCTGCCCACCAACGATATTTTCATGCTCACCGAAGACTCCGGCGGGCGGCTCTGGCCCCACAGCTTCAGCCGCCGCCTGGTGCGTATTGTAGGCGATAGCATCCATACCGTGGCAGAAGACCAGGCGCCCCGCTTTCACAGTTTTTCGGTATTCAACGACGGGAAAAGGGTGTGGTTTAAAGACCTCAACCGAAGGCGGCTCATTGCGGAAAACGGACCGGGCTTCGATACCATTCGATACCATCAGGCCAAAGGGCCGGAAGAGCAGCAGTCCTCAGATAACGATGGCACTTACCCCTATAAGTGGAATGTTTTCCTGCGCGTTCGCGCCAGAACCGGCCAATGCCGGTTGATAAACAGTACAGGAGCCGTGCTCGATACTTTTATGATCCCGGGGATGGACATTGCCCTGGCTAAAAAACTGGCCGCCCGATTACACAATTCCTTCTTCACCTTCGGGGGCGGCCTGCTCATCCAGCCCTATTCCGACAGCATATTGTACCATCTGGGCCTGGAGGGAGAAAAACGCATTACCAGGTTCAACCTGGTAGATATTTTCGGCAGCCAACCCGACCTTATCCGTTATTATGAGCTGGATGGCCAGCTGCAGGTGCAGAGCAACCTGGGGGCCTTCATCCTGGGCCAGGGCCTCAATATCCTGGATGTATTCAAGCCGAAGCTGCCTCCCTCGATCCGGCTGGACCGCATTTTCCAGGACAGGGAGGGCAATTTCTGGCTGTGTAGCAAACAAAAGGGCGTATTTTTTCTGACGGCCGAAGAACGCAATGCCACCGTTCTTACCAACCCGGCAGGAATGGAAGACCACGCCATCACCTGCCTGGCCGGCGATGGAAAGGGGGCTCTGTATGCCGGTACCCGCCGGGGTTCAGTATATCGGGTAACGGCAGGTAAGGGCCTGGAGCCATTGCTCTTTGCTCCTCCTTCCCGCTACAATGACGTGGTGGAAGTGAAGGCCATGGCCGTCGATGATGAAGACAAGCTATGGATCGGGCGGCAAAGCCTGGGGCTGGAGCAGTATTCCCCATCCTCCGGCAGGACGAGGCATTTCTCCCGGTGGATAGAACAGGCCAACATTCAATACGGGAGCCATGAAGAAGCATTCTACCGCGATTTCGACCCTAAGGTATTATCCCTTTACGTAAAGGGCCTGACATGGAACTCCCACCAGAAGCAACTCGCTGTAGGCAGGGCCCATTACCCTTTCCTTTTATCGATGGACGAACAAGGCAAAACAAACATACAGCTGATCTCTTCTCAACGAACCCATGCCATTGTATTTGGCCGGCAAGACAGCGTCTGGTTGGGGCATCAGGACGGGCTGGCCGTCTATTGCCGGGGCCATTACCAACATCTCGGGGAGGAAGTGGGAATACCCGAAGGCAATATCTGGGATATGGAGATCGATGGCCAGGGTGTCATTTGGGCCGGCACCGACGGCTACGGGTTGTTTGCCTTTGACGGGAAAAAAGCCGTTCCCGTTTCCGGAACGGAGGATGATATCATACAGGACGTATTCATCGGCCCTCTGGGCTGGGCCTGGATCGCCACCAACCGGGGTGTGAAAGGTATAACGATAGCCGCTCCGCCAGAACGCAGCCGCGTCGTACAGATACTGACCACCAACAGCGGCCTGGCCACCAATGAGGCCAACGCCGTTTATGCCGACAGTTGTTTCATCTATGCCGGCACCAATGAAGGGCTGGCCATCGTCGACCGGGCCCTGCCATTCAGGGATTCCACGCCCCCCCTGCTGATCCTGGATGAGATACGGATCAACGGCGCCATCGTTCCGCTACAGCAACGCTATGAACTGGCTCACCACCAGAACGAGATCGAGGCTTTCTTCACCGGCATTTCCTACAAGAGTTTCGGCAACATCACCTATGAATACCAGATGGCCAATGCCGACAAAGGGCCCCAACACACCCATATCCGGCAGGCCCGCTATACCGGCCTGCAGCCCGGCAATTACACTTTTCAGGCCAGGGCCATAGATATCAAAGGAGTAGAGAGCCCTCCCCTGCCGCCGATCGCATTCACCATACACCCTCCCTGGTGGCAGTCCCGCCTGGCCATTATTACCTGGATACTGCTGTCCGGCGCGCTCTTACTGGGCATTTACCGGGCCCGGGTAAACGCCGTACGCCGGAAAGCCATGAGGGATACGGCCATAAACAAACGGTTTGCCGAGCTGGAACTCCAGGCCCTGCAATCGCAGATGAACCCCCACTTCGTTTTCAATTCACTGGGCGCCATCCAGTATTTCATCCAGGCCAATGACCAAAAGCAGGCCGACCGCTACCTCTCCAAATTCGCCTACCTGATGCGGCTGTTCCTCGAATCGTCCAAGAACAAATTCATCAGCCTGGCGGAAGAGCTGAAACTGATCCAATTGTACGTAGAACTGGAACAGCTTCGCTTCAAGGGCAAATTTGGTTTCGAAATGGAAGTAGACGGCCAGGTCGACCCCCACACCACCCTCCTGCCTTCCATGCTGTTGCAGCCTTTCGTGGAAAATGCCATCAACCACGGTTTTTTTCACAAGGATGGGGAAGGGCGGCTGAAATTAGCCGTCAGCCAGATGAGCAACGGGCGGCTTAAGTTTGTTATCGAAGATGACGGCATCGGCCGGGAGCGGGCCATGGAGATCAGGATGCAGTCTGACAAAAACTACAAATCCAGGGCCCTGCAGATCATCACGGAGCGCCTGCAGGCCCTGCAGGAGGTAGAAGGTTACCATATTGCCATTAATATTGAAGACCTCTTCGACGAAGGAGGCCGGCCCCAGGGAACAAAAGTGAACATTGAGATACCGGAAATTGAATAACCCATTATGATAAAAGCAATCATTGTCGACGATGAAGAACACGCCCGTTTAACCCTGGCCGGCAAGCTCAGGGAGCACTTTCCCAATATCCATATTTCCGGCAAAGCCCAGAATGCAGAGGAAGCATCCCGGTTGATCCTTTCCGCTCAGCCCGACCTGGTATTCCTGGATGTCGCCATGCCCAGGGAAAGCGGCTTCGACCTCCTCAAACGGCTCCCCGGCCTGAATTTTGAGATCATTTTCGTTACCGGTTTCGACGATTACGCCATCGACGCCATTTCCTTCTGCGCCATCGGCTATATCCTGAAGCCCATACAGGACGAGCTCCTGATCAAAGCCGTGCACCAGGCCCAACAGCGCATCCTCGAAAAACGGGAAAATACCCGCAACCGGCAGTTGCTGCAAAACCTTTCCCAACCCGGCCACGCCAGCAATAAAATCGGCATACCGACCATCGACGGCCTGGAGTTTGTCGCCACCAACAAGATCATTCGTTGTGAAGGCATACAGAAATGCACCCGGATCAGCATCCAGGGCCGCTCCCCGATCACCAGTTCTTACAATATCGGCGAGTTCGTCCGCCTGCTGGAACCCTATGGTTTTTTTCTGGTTCACAAGTCTCACCTCATCAACCTGGCCTTCATCAGCAAGTACAGTAAAGAAGGCCTCGTCATTCTCGAAGACGGATCCAGCGTTCCCGTCTCCAAAAGGAAACGCAATAACTTTCTGGATCATATCAGCAGGCTTTAATCCCGTTCCTTCCGCCATTCCGCCCGATAGTCAGATCGCCCTGCACTTTTTCTCCGATGTATTGTACATTTACACAGCTGGGGTTTACAGGTTTGTTTATTTTCCATCCGTTACCTTCTTCACCCCCCTATCCCGACAGCAAAAAGAGATGACGGCACAATTCCGAACCAGCATCACCCTGTTGGCTCCGAAAAACAACTGTATCCTTTCAACACCTGAATAAACCACCCATTGACGCGCTTTCTATGTAAAGGGGCCATTCTACTCAGCAGTGGATGGCTCCTTTTTTTGCTCAACAGGAAAAACTCC
>JAGFJE010000296.1 GCA_024103175.1 Phaeodactylibacter sp. | reverse complement strand
TGAAGAGCGCAAAGTAGATCCCGTAATCCCCCATAGGCACCGTGTTCTGCACCGTCCGGTCGATCCCGAAAAGGTAGAAGGGCTTGATCAGCAGGTTGGCCGCCAGCAGGAAAATGATATTGATCTGGAATTCGCGCTTCATTGGCGAAGGCGAAGATAGTAGTTTATGGTGTATCGGTGTATGGGGTATTAATGTAAGAGTGTATTAGTGTATGGGGCAGTGTCCCGGCATTCCCGGGAGTATTCGCAATTCGGTGTTCGCTGTTCGCAAGTCCCTGAAAATCAAGGGGTATTTTTCAGAAGACACAGAAAAATGAACTATTCCGCATTCCCCCCCCTGACACCCTACAACACTGATACACTACAACACTGATACCCTACAACACTGATACACTCTATTCATACCTCAACGCCTCGATCGGGTCCAGCCGGGCGGCTTTCAGGGCGGGATACAGGCCGGAGACGAGCCCCACCAGGGTGCAGGTGGCCACGGCGGTAAGCACCCACGCCCAGGGGAAGAGGAACTTGCCGTTGGCCAGGATGGCCACCACGTTGCCGGCCATGACGCCGAGCGCGATGCCTACCGCGCCGCCCAACTGGCAGATGATGATGGCTTCCGAGAGAAATTGTATCATGATGGAATTGCGGGTGGCGCCGATGGCCTTGATGATGCCGATCTCCCGGGTGCGTTCGGTGACGGAGACCAGCATGATGTTCATCAGGCCGATGGCGGCGCCGATAAGCGTTATAAAACCGATGCCGATGGCGGCCAGCCGGAAATAGGTGGTGTTCTCTTTGATGATGTTGATGAGGCTGTCGCTCTTGGTGATCTCGAAATCTTCCTCCTGGGATACCCTCAGCCCCCGGATGTTGCGGAACAGGCCGGTGGCAAAATCAATGCCCATATCTACCTGGGCGGCGTCGTTGACCGCCACCAGTATGTTGTAGTTGGTGTTGTCGGTGGCGTAGTACCGCTTGGCGGTCTGAAGCGGGATGAGGATGCGGCGGTCCTCGCTCTGGTTCATGCTGGAACCCTTGGATTTGAGTACGCCCACCACCTTCAGTTTGATATTGCCGGCGTAGATGGATTTGTTCAGCGCCTTTTCGGCATTGCCCTTGAAGAGGGTGGACAGGATCTCGTCGCCGATAATAGTGATGTACCCGCCATGCATGATCTCCCGGTTGGTGAAATTGCGGCCGGCGGCCAGGTCGAAACCCTTGGCCTCCATATAATTTTCGTCGATCCCGAACAGAGCGACATTGGGGTTGGTCTTTTCGTCCTGGTGCTTGATGGCGGCCGTGCCGGTGCAGAACATGGACACGGAGGCCCGGGCCGGAAACTCGAAGCGGCTCTTGAACTCCATGGCCTGTTCAAAAGAGATGGGGTCGCCCCGCTTTTCCTGGCGGCCGCCGCGGTGCCCTCGGATGCCCTCCCCCTTGGGGTCTATGTCAAAGGTATTGGCGCCCAGAGAGGAAAGGTTGTCGCCCAGGGATTTGATCCCTACGTCTATGGCAGTGAGAATGCCAACCAGCGCCATAATACCGAAGGCAATGATCATCAGGGTGAGAATGGCCCGCAGCAGGTTGGAGCGCACCGCGCGGAAGGCGAGAATAATGTTTTCGCTTAATTTCATCGGCCGGTGGATCTTTCTTTATATGCAAATTGCGCCCTAATATAGGCATAAGCAACAGGCTCGCCGAATTTGTTCGATGAATGGGGGGAATATTTAGAGGTATCTTCTTTCCGGCGCCTTCTCTATCCGAACGCCTTCCTGATCACTTCCAGCATCTCTTTCCCGACAGCCGGATTAGCGGCGATGATCTCCCCGCCGTGCAGATAATTGTCTCCGCCAGTAAAGTCGGTAACTACTCCGCCGGCCTCCTGAATGATGAAGGCGCCCCCGGCCACATCCCAGGCGTTGAGGCCATATTCGAAAAAGCCGTCGAAGCGGCCGCAGGCCACGTAGGCCAGGTCTACGGCGGCGGAACCGAAACGGCGGATGCCGCGGGAGTGGCGCATGAAGTGTTCGAACACCTGGAAGTATTCTTTCATCTTGCTGTAATCGTGGTAGGGAAAGCCGGTGGCCAGCAATGCTTTCTCCAGCGGCGCCCGCTCGCTCACCCCGATGGGGTTGCCGTTTAGCCGGGCGCCTCCACCCTTCCAGGCGTAGAAGCACTCCTGCCGGTTGATCTCATACACCACTCCCAGCACGGTTCGCCCTTCCTGTTGCAGGGCTATGCTGATGGAGAATACGGGGAGCTGGAAGAGGAAATTGGTGGTGCCGTCCAGCGGGTCGATGATCCACTGCAGGTCGCCGCTTTGGTTGTCGATGGTATCTTCTTCGGTGAGGAAGACGCTGCCCGGCAACAGCTTGCCCAGCCCTTCCACCAGTTGTTCTTCCGCCGTTTTATCGACGTAGCTGACCAGGCTGTTCAGCCCTTTTTCTTCAATGTCGCCGCCGGCCACGCGCCCCAGCTCCTGGCGGATGAACCGCCCGCTGCGCTCGACAATGGGGATGGTTTGGTTGCAGATCTTTTCGAGGTTCATGTTGATGGAATGAAGGAGTGATGGAATGAAGGAATGAAGGAGTGATGGAATGAAGGAATGAAGGAATGAAGGAATGATTAGGACGAAGCTACTATTCAATCCCTCAATCCCTCATTCCTTCAATCCTTCATTCCCTATTAATCGGCCAGCTGATAGATATCCGGGATATTCCTTCCCAGCCCGTCGTAGTCCAGGCCGTAGCCGATGACGAATTTAGTGGGGATCTCAAAGCCGGTATAATGTATATCGACATCGCACTCCAGGGCTTCGGTTTTGACCAGGAAGGCAGCGATGGAAACGGAGGCGGGCCCCATCGTTGCGAGCTGGGGCAGGAATTCGGACATGGTATGGCCGGTATCGATGATATCTTCGACGATGACGATATCTCTGCCTTTGACATCCTCTTCCTGTAAGCCGATCACGGTTTTCAGCTTGCCGGAAGAACTAAGCCCTTCGTACGAGGACAGGCGGATGAAGGTGATGGCGCAGTCGATCTCGCAGGCGCGGATGAGGTCGGCGGCGAACATGAAGGCGCCGTTCAGGACGGCCAGGAAAAGGGGGCTCCTGCCCGCGTAGTCCCGGCTGATCTGCCGCCCCATTTCAGCGACCTTGTCGGCGATCTGCTCCCGGCTGATATAAGGCCGGAAGGACAGGCCGTGTATTTTGATGTGGTCTTTCATTTTATATACCATATTTATCCAGCAAATAAACCAGGCTCATAATGGCTGCTGCGCCCAGTTCCAGTTCGCGTTTATTGACGACATCCACCCCGTCGATAGGGGTGTGGTGGTAATCGAAGTAGCGTTGGGTGTCAGGCTCGAAACCGAAGAGCAGCCCTTTCTGGCCTTTGAGCCCCGAGATGTCGGCCCCCGACCCTCCTTTGCGTAGGGCCAGCCCATAAGGTTCCAGCAGGGGCAACCATTCAATGACTTTGCGGAATTTATCGGTGAAAACATCGTCGTGCCCGTCGGCGGTGAACCCGCGAGGTGTGAAGCCTCCCCGGTCCGATTCTATGGCGGCCATGTGGTATTCACCCCGCTCATCCGACGACTCCCGGTAAGCGCGGGCCCCTCTCAATCCATTTTCTTCATTCATGAACAGCACGCAGCGGATCGTCCGCTTCGGCTGGTAGCCCATCCTCCTGATGAGGTGAAGGACTTCCATGGCCTGTACGCAGCCGGCGCCGTCGTCATGAGCGCCGGATCCGACATCCCAGGAGTCGAGGTGCCCGCCAACCAGGATGATCTCTTCGGGAAATTCACGGCCTCTGACCTCGCCGATGACGTTGAAGGAAGGCACTTCGCCCAGGTTCTGGGAAGTGCTGCGCATGAATACCCGTACGGGCTCCTGCCGGAGCAGCCGGCTGAGCAGTTCCGCATCCCGGGTGCTGATGGCGATGGCCGGTATGGGAACGGCATCGTCTTCATATACGGTGGAGCCGGTGTGGGGAATATCGTCCAGCCGGGTGGTCAGAGAGCGGACCAGGACGCCAAGGGCGCCGTAGCGGGATGCCCGCGAAGCGCCCCATACCCGCTGGCCGGCCGCCTTGCCATAGGCGTTGAAGGTATTGAGCTGGGTGGCGTCCATGGCGCCGTTGAAAAAGACGATCTTGTTGCGGAGCGATTCCCCCAGGCTGTCTACCTGGCTCAGCCCTTTCACTTCCACCACTTCCGCTGTAATGCCCATCGGGCCGGTGCCCACCGAATTGCCCAGGGCCAGGCCATTGAGTTCTACAGTGCCCATCTTCAGGGAATTGACGACGCGCACCTGCTCCTTTTCGCCCCGCACCCAGTAGGGAACCATGCAGGGCTGCAGCCAAACCGTATCCAGCTCCAGGGAGTCGAGCACCCGCCGGGTGTATTCCACCGCCGCCGCCGATTGGGGAGAGCCCGCCAGGCGCCCCCCGATCTGCTGAGTAAGGTAATTCAACCAGTCGAAACAGCGGCTGCGCGTCAGCGCCTCATCATAGATCCTGCGGATGAAAAAAGCATCTTCTGCCAGAGCGTCTTCCTGAGCTGAACTGAGAAAGGGAATAAGCAACAAAAAGAATAAAAGGGCAAAACGATTCATCAGAGCTGGCTTTAAAGCCTGTTTTTGAGGATAAAAAGGGCCGTTTTCAGGCTCCAAAGATAAAATTTTCAAAGAAGTTAAATTTTTTTTCGGGCCCGTAAACCTGTTTTCAAACCCCCAAAAGCTACTTACCCGGCCAACCGGCCAGATCTTTTGAGGAAAAATCCGGATCGTAGATTTAAATGATTATTTGGCAGGAAAATGAAGGCCAAAATAAAATTTCCAGCAATGCGGGTTTTTATACTTTTCTGTTTATTTCCTGATCAGAAATTTTCGGAAGCAAAAAGGAGGAAATGAGACAGATATAGATTTTTTTAAAAGGAAATGCCGCTTTTGTTTTATGGAATTAATGCCGGGCTGAATTTTTTGTTAATTTTGTAATTGTATTTTTTACACAAAGTCCTTATATTTGTATTATCAAACGAACAGAAAGAGTTTTTACTCTTCAAGAATAATTTGGTTTTATTTGGTTAGGGCTGAGGTAGTGCGCAAGCGCTGCCTCTTTTTTTTTTCGGACGGGCAAGCTTTGGGCGGCCCGTAATTAAAAGTAGATGAAAAAAAGGCCAGCCCTGATCGCTCGTCAATCCACAAATTCCACCTCCACTTCCACCTTCTTCTCCTCCGTCAAAGCCGTAGACTGCCGGCTCACGAGTTTGTAACCCTCTCCGGGGTAATACCACATTTCCTGGCCGACATCGGCGACAATACTTTCGGTCCTGTTTTGAACGTGGATCTGGGAAACCTCGCCATCGGAGAACTGTACCTCGAGCAGGTGGGTCTTCAGGGATTTGTCCTTTGAAGTGTAGGCGACCTGCCTGAGCTGGCCGGCCCGAAAAGTGCTGTCCACCTGATATTTATCCAGCCAGGCAACTTTATTGATCCCGGAGCGGGAGAAAATGTCCAGCTCTTTTTTATAATCCAGAGAATCCAGGGTTTTTTCTTCGGCCCTGCCATCTATGGCAATCCGCTTCCGTACTTCGGGTTGTTTTTCCGACAGGCGCCGGATCTCGTTCTCCATGTACCCCTTGAGGTCGAAGAAGGCATCCGGGATGCGTACGCCCACCTTCCCCTCACCTCCGGAGCAGGAAGAACAGGCGAGCGCCAGCAGGGCCAGGTAGAAAAGTGTTTTTTTCATGGACGGGTTTTGCATAATTAACCGGCAAAGGGGAGGAAGGTTGCTCTTCGCCCGCCCTATTTCGGGCTCACTAGTGCCGCTTTCACCAGCACCTCTCCGTCCATCTCTTCGGGAATATCCATGCCGAAGAGGGTGAGGATGGTGGGGGCGATATCGCCCAGTTTACCTCCTCTGATCTTGTATTTATCCGGCTGGTTTCCGATGTAGAAGATGGGCACCGGGTTCATGGTATGGGCGGTATTGGGAGAGCCGTCGTCGTTGACCATATAATCCGAGTTGCCGTGGTCGGCAATGACGATGGCCTCATAATTGTGTTTCAGGGCGGTTTCGATCAGCCTTTTCAGGCAGGAATCAACCGTGCTGGCGGCTTTCATGGCGGCCTCGAAGACGCCGGTATGGCCCACCATATCGGCGTTGGCGTAATTGAGGCAGATAAAATCCGGCTGGTTCTTGTCAATATCGTCAACGATGGCGTCCGTCACTTCATAGGCGCTCATTTCCGGTTTGAGGTCGTAGGTCGCCACCTTCGGAGAGTTGATGAGTATGCGGCGTTCTCCGTCGAATTCCGCTTCCCGCCCGCCGTTAAAGAAGAAGGTGACGTGGGGGTATTTCTCCGTTTCGGCGATCCGTACCTGAGACATTCCCGCTTTGCTGAGCACTTCGCCCAGGGTATTGCTTACGTCCTTCTTGGTGAAAAGCACGTGAATGCCCTGGTAAGTTTCGTCGTAGCGGGTCATGGTGACGTAATAAAGATCCAGCGTTTTCATATCGTGCTCCGGCATGTCCTTCTGGGTGAGCACGGTAGTGATCTGCCGGGGGCGGTCGGTGCGGAAGTTGAAGCAGATGGCGGTATCGCCTTCCTGCAGGGTGGCGATGGGTTTGCCATCCTCATCAGTGCAGGCGATGGGGTTGAGGAACTCATCGGTCTCCCCATTATTGTAGCGTTCCTGTATCTTGGCCAGGATATCGGTGGTGGTATCCCCTTCCCCCTTGACGAGCAGGTCGTACGCCTTTTTGGTGCGTTCCCAGCGCTTGTCCCGGTCCATGGCGTAATAGCGGCCGATGACGGAGGCGAGCTGTACGGGAGTGCCTTCAATATGATCCAGGACCTCCCCGATGAAGCCCTTGCCGCTTTTCGGGTCGGTGTCGCGGCCGTCGGTGAAAGCGTGGATATAGATCTTTTCCAGCCCGTTATCCAGGGCAATGTCGCAGAGGGCCATCAGGTGGCGGTGGTGGGAGTGCACGCCGCCGTCGGAGGCCAGGCCGAAGAGGTGGAGGGCCTTTCCTTTCTCTTTGGTTCGCTTCAGGGCTCTGAGCAGCTCTTCGTTCTTTGCCAGCTCTCCGTCGCGGATGGCCTTGTTGATGCGGGCCAGTTCCTGATAGACGATACGGCCGGCGCCGATGTTCAGGTGCCCCACCTCCGAGTTGCCCATCTGCCCCTCGGGCAGGCCTACCTGCTCGCCGTGGGTGGTGAGTTCAGCATTGGGGTATTTATCGTAAAGGCTATCGACAAAGGGTGTTTCCGCCTGTGCTATAGCGCTGACTTCCGGGTTGGGCCCGTGGCCCCAACCGTCGAGAATAACCAGTAGTACGCGTTTTTTTTCCATAGCTGCAAAAGTACCAATTTGAACATTAAAAAAGCAATCTGGCCAGTACGCATGCCCGCTCTTTTTTACCCCGGGAAGTGTCTGCGGAAAGAGAGTTCAAGCGAGTCCGTTTCCTGAAGCATTCAAATTGCGCCCAATCCCAAACAGGAAACTATAACATTTTGCCGCCCTTTTCGTATAAGAACACTGAAATCAAAAATTCTCACGGCAGGGCGGGTGATCACTACTTATAAATACGTAATTTTGCGCTGCATTAAAAAATGCACCCTCCTTTAATAGCAGCTTTCTACCCTGTTTTGTTCGCTTTAAAATTGGATCCCAATGCGTCTCAAAAAGCTTATCTTTTTTGCGTTCCTTTTATCTGTATCCCTGCTCCGGGGGCAGGCTGTCCGAGGCGACAGCGTTCAGTCGGTACTGCGGCAGCTGGCTTTTACCCATCCATACATGGTGGCACAGATCCCGGAAACGGGGCGGTGGCACCTGCTGGTGCCCCGTTCGGAGGCCGTCACGCCGGAACAGCTCACCCGTTTGCAGGATGCTTTCTATTACGATATCGTGCCCTTGTGCAAGATCTACGGCGAGAAGTACCTGGCCGACTGGCGGGCGCTGGCCAGCAAGGCCGCCCGGGAGACTTTCTGGGGAGCTTCCTACCTTTGCAACCGGACCAACAACTACTTTGGCATCCGCCAGAAGGCCAAACCCTGGATCTGCGAGGCTTTTTACTTTTGCGACGCAGTAACCCGCGATGACCCTGAACCTTCTGAATTTGCCTCATTCCCGAACTTCGAAGCCTCGCTGTGGATGTTTGTCCACACCATGTACAGCGCCCACTTTCTGGAGCGCCTGCCGGACCACGGCGCCCGGATCGCCGACGCCATTTTCTTCGAACGCATGAACGGCATTCATTACTGGGAACGCACCGCCTATGGCATCAGCCTGGGGCCGCAGTTGCGCGGGCCGATGTATACAGCCGAAGAACTGATCTACACCTGGAGCGAGCATCCCATCAATAACCTCTGTGTAAATTGCTCCCGCGAAACCGACCGGGAATGGGTCTATAAACTGATCCGGGCGGATATGCGGACCAGAGGGTAGGCAATTTAACCTGGCCGACATTCGTTTGAATGTTCCGGGATTAATGGATTTCAACGATTGTGGCCATAACGCGAAAGCTGCGTCCCAACGTTGGATTTAATGCAAATGGGAAGGCCTAAGACGATTTTGCGGGTTGAGAACTAGCAAACAATAGAATTTTCCCATGAATAAAAAATCCTTTGATTATGAAAAACCTCATGTTGTTGATCCTGGTAGTACCCTTACTGAGCAGCCTGGATAACGCCAACCTGGCCAATATCACCAAGGCGATCAGCGACGGTAATGCCGATGCGCTCGGCCAGTATTTCGACCAGACGGTCGAGGTGGCGGTTCTGGACAAGGAAGATGTCTACAATAAAAGCCAGGCCGTCGGCGTCGTGCGCAAGTTCTTTTCGGAGAACAAACCTTCTTCCTTCAGCCAGGTCCACAAAGGAGCTTCACCGAACAACGATTCCCAATACTGCATCGGCAACCTCGTTGCCGGAGGCAAGACTTTCCGCGTATACATTTATATGAAAGTATCCGGAGGGCAGTATCTCATCCAGGAACTTCGTTTCGATAAAGAGTAGAAAAAGGCGGTATGAGTGCGGCCGGCCCTGTGGGATAATCCGCTCTGCGAATTCCACCGGGCCGGCCCCTATAGCCCACGCGATTCCAGCACGCCCAGGCCGAACAGGGCGAAATCATACTTCACCGGGTCTTCCGGGTCGAACCGCCGGAGGCGGCCGGTGAGTTCGAGCACGGCCTGCCAGTCTGTCTGCTTGCGCTGCAGGAGCCCCAGCCGGCGGGCAACCCGGTCGACGTGCACATCCAGGGGCATCAGCAACTGTGCCGGCCGTATGCGCCCCCACAGGCCGAAGTCTACGCCCTTGTCGTCTTTCCTTACCATCCACCTCAGGAACATGTTCAGCCGCTTGCAGGTAGACCTGCGGGAGGGAGTAGCGATGTGCTTGCGGGTGCGCTCCGGCGCCACGGGCAGGGAGAAAAAGAGTTCGTGGAAGCCGGCGAGGGCGCGTTCGGTGTGTTCGTCACCCGGGCGGAGATGGCGGGCGAAAGCATCCTCCAGGGAATCGTGTTGCCGGTAGTATTGCTGGAAAAACTCCAGAAAGTACAGCGTATCGGTAGGCTGAAAGGTCCGGTGTTTGAACTCCAGGAAGGGCCTGCGGTCTTCCTCCCGGTGGTTCAGGATGAAGTCGTAGGGAGCGCCGTCCATCAGTTCAATGAGCTCTGCCGACTTATTGATGATGGTCTTGCGCTGCCCCCAGGCCAGCATAGCGGCCCAGAACCCCGTGATCTCGATATCCTGAAGCCGGGAGAAGCGGTGGGGGATGCTTATCGGGTCGGATTCGATGAAGGCCGGCCGGTTATAGCGCCGGACACTTTGCTCGAGCAGCTTTCGGATGTCGTCAGGCATGTTGCCGGGCTTTCTGGCCCGGCCGCTCGTAGATCCTGAACCGGGCCAGGCCGAGGCGTTGCAAAAAATGGCTGAAAGATACCCGCAAGACGCCCAGGCCGTAGCGAATGCTGCGCGGCAGGTTGATGGAGGAGGCTTCCTCGAAGTACTTGGTCGGGCAGGTCACTTCCGCGATGTGGAACCCGGCGTAAATGATCTGGGACAACATCTCGTTGTCGAATACAAAGTCGTCGGAATTGCTGTTGAAGTCAATGCGTTCCAGCACTTCCCGGCCGAATGCCCGGTAGCCGGTGTGGTATTCCGACAGTTTGTAGTTGACCAGCAGGTTTTGCGCCAGGGTAAGGGCCCGGTTAGCGATGTATTTGTAGAGGGGCATGCCCCCGGCCAGCGCCCCTTTGCCCAGAATGCGCGAACCCAGGACCACCGGATAGAGCCCTTCGCCGATGATGTTGACCATGGAAGGGATCAGCTTGGGAGTGTACTGATAGTCCGGATGCAGCATGATAATAATATCGCCGCCCAGTTCCAGCGCTTTATTGTAAAGCGATTTCTGGTTCCCGCCGTACCCTTTGTTGTTCTCGTGTACGATAATATGCTCTATCCCGATCTCCTGAGCCAGCCCCGAAGTATTGTCACTACTGGCGTCATCACAGAGGATCACTTCGTCCACGAGATCGAACGGTATTTCCCGATAGGTCTTTTCTAGTGTAAGCGCGGCATTGTAAGCCGGCAGCACTACGATCACTTTTTTGCCTTTGTACATTGGTCTGATTTGTGGGCGCAAAGATAGGCTGCCCGGAAAGTGGTTTGCAAGAAAAAAGGGGATTATTAAGTAATCGGGGCCTGAACAATTTTTGCACTTCCGGGCTTTATACCCACAAAAAAGATGCGCAAAGTACTGAAGTGGGCGGGAATTGCCCTGGGGGTTTTGTTGATTGTCATGGTTGTAGCCGCCTTTATCGCCCATAAGCCCCTGCCGGCAGGCAAAGCCGGCCCGGAGGCCGACCGGTTGGCGCAGCAGATGCTGGCCGCCATTGATAAACAAGCCTGGGACAGCACGCGTTATGTGCGCTGGGCCTTTCCCGGCGGGCATCGCTATGTGTGGGATAAGTTCCGGCAAAATGTACAGGTGGAATGGGGGGAAAATAAAGTGATTTTGCATACGCCCACCCAAAGCGGGAAGGCCTGGCAAAATGGGAAAGAACAGCAGGGCGGATCTGCCGAAAAGCTGTTAAAAAAGGCCTGGGCGTTTTTCTGTAACGATTCTTTCTGGTTGAATGCTCCGGCCAAGGCTTTTGACCCGGGAACCACCCGCGAAATTGTTGAGGCGGAAGGCGGAAACCAGGCATTGCTGGTCCGCTATTCCAGCGGAGGAGTGACGCCCGGCGATGCTTACCTGTGGCGGCTCGATGAGGAAGGGCTCCCCGTCAACTGGCAAATGTGGGTATCGGTCATCCCGATAGGGGGGCTGAAAGCCAGCTGGGAAGGATGGACGTCGCTGGAAACCGGCGCCCGCCTGGCCACCCGGCATAGAATAGGGCCGCTTACCCTGGAAATCTCCGGGCTGAGCGGCGGCAACAACTTACAGGCTATCGGGTTAGGCCAGGACCCTTTCCAGGAAATGGACTAAGCCGCTTTTTCTTCGCCTTTTTCCTCCCACAACAAGGTATCGAGTTCTGCTTTGACGAAAGCGCCCAGTTGGCTGACATAGTCGCGCGAGAAATTGAATTCTATACCAGCCGTACGATAGATCTCGCGGATGTTGCGGGTATAGCCCAGTTTCAGGGCATTGAGGTAGTTGTCCACTGCCTGGCCCGGGTTTTCCCGGTAATGTTTCCAGAGAGCGATGGCGCCCAGTTGTGCCATTCCGTATTCAATATAGTAGAACGGCACTTCGAAAATGTGCAGTTGTTTGTGCCAGAGATGGGCGGAGTATTCTTCCAGCCCTTCATGGTCAATGATGCTGGAATTGAAATCCTGCATGATCGCCATCCAGTTTTTGACCCGCTCCTCCCGGCTATGGCCGGGGTTGGTGTAGACCCAGTGCTGGAACTTATCGATGGTGGCGATCCAGGGGAGCACCTTCAGGACGTATTCCAGTTGAGCGACTTTGGCGCGGCGCAGTTGTTCTTCATCCGGGAAGAACGTGTTCCAGTGTTCCATGGTGAGGAGTTCCATCGACATGGCGGCAAGTTCGGCAACTTCAGAAGGCACCCGTTTGGCGGACTTCAGCTTGTAGTGCCGCGTCAGGTAGGAGTGTACGGCGTGGCCGCCTTCATGCATCAGGACGCGCATATCGCTGAGGGAGGTAGTGGCGTTCATGAAGATGAAAGGCAGGCCGGTGAGGTGCAGGGGCATGTTGTACCCTCCCGGGCGCTTGGCTGGCCTGGCTTCGAGGTCGAGATGCCCCTGGTCTCTCATGATGGCGATGGTCTTTCCGAATTCCGGATGCAGTTTATTCATACAGAAGATCACCTTCTCCACCAGGTCATCGATGGTTTCAAAAGGGCGCAGGGGGGTGTCTCCGATAGGGTCCACAAAAAGGTCCCAGGGGCGAAGCTTATCGAGGCTCAAAGCCTGCTTCCTGTAGCAGTTCAGTTCGTCGATGAGCGGAATGATCTCCGTTTTTATGGATTCATGGAAATCATAACAGTCTTCCACAGAATAGTCAAAACGGCCGAGCGCCTGGAACTTAAAGTCCCGGAAGTTATCGAAGCCGGCGTTGAGGGCCATTTTGTGGCGGAGGTGAAGCAGGTGGTCGAAAAGGTTCTCCAGCTGTTCGGTGTCCTGCAATATGCGTTGGTGGATCTTGTGGTATACGGCTTCGCGGTAGAAGCGGTCCGTTTCTTCGAGCAGGGAGCTGGCCTTTTGCAGCGTCATCTGCTTGCCGTCCACCCCGATGGTCATCTCCGAGAATATCTTGACGTATTCCTTGGATTTCATCTGGATGTCGGTGGCCAGGGGGATGTTCTCTTCGCGAAAGAGGTTGACGGCGTTATAGATGGAGCGCATGTGGATACCGTACCGCTTGGCATCCAACTGGTTGGAAAAAGGGTTTTCCACCAGTTTTTTGTTCAGGGCATGTTCAAAAGAAGAGATCTTCGGGGCCAGCTCCTGAACGGCGTATTGATATAAGGCTTCTGCCTTTTCGTCGTTGCTGTTTACGGTTATCTTGATATACCGCCAGGAAAAAGCTTCACTAACTACGGCATCCAGTTCACTTTTATCCTTGATCCACTGCTCAAGTTCTTCGCGTGACTGTATACTCCGGTTCAGTAACTCGTTGTAGTACGGTTTCAGCTTTGACCAAGTCGTAACTTTGAATTCCTTCGGGACAAATGTTCGTTCTTTTTCTTGCTGTAGAACGGTTGCCGTTTTGAGATTCATGAGATGCTTCTTTTGTGTTGTTGCCGCTTGGGGGTAAAAACAGGCAGTGCTCCGGGAGGCAGGTTTCTTGTTTAATTAATTTAGGTCGTCGTCAATCGGCTCTATGGGAATCTTTTGGTATTACGGGGCTTTCTGCAAATTGTTACCCCGAGTTCTACTTTTTTAGCCTTAAATTTTGGCTGGCCCGGAGGGTGGCGCCATTTGGCCGGCCTTTGAATTTATTGGGGTGTCGGCTGCCGGCCCGGATGTTTTATTCTTCTTCCTCTTCGCCTGAATTTTCTTCCTTATCGGTGGAGAGCACACCGCTTTCGTTTAAATAGTTGAACCACTTGATCACCTTTTTAATGTCTCCGGTGAAAACGCGGTCGCGGTCGTAGTTGGGGAGTATGTCTGCGAAATATTCGTGGAGTTCCTCCGGCTTGGCGCTGGTGCTGACAGGAGGGGTGTCGGCAATTTGTTGAAGCATGTTCCGAAAGACGTTTTTCAGCTCCATGGATTCCCCGTCATCCGTGTAAATGGCAATGGACTCCAAAGGAGTGAACTGGTGCTTCCTGGACGAGGCGAAGCGCCGTTTTCCGGTTTTAACATCTTCGATGATCAAGCCGTTGCTTCTGTTGGCGGCCATTCGGTAGATCCCCGGCAGGCCACTTACTGCGATCAGATTTTCAAGATCCATAGATTTCGTCACCTTTTGTTTTGGAGGGGCAAAGTTAACAACAAAAAGGGTTCTTCTTCATCAAAAGGACCGGCTAATTTTGCGCCCTTGACAAATAGGTGGCTCTGGGGGTATCTGTGAAATTGAAGTGGGGGTGATGATATGGAGATAGCTATAATGGGTAAAGTTAAGGATATTTGAGTTTAAGCCCAAGTTTTTAGGGGGAATTATTCTTCCTCTCTATGCCTGCGCATGGCCTTTCGCACCTGGCTCGGGAGCAGGCTTATGGCGCCTCCGGAGAACCTTTCCAGGCTGAATGCCAGCAAGATATACATTTCAGTAATGCCCGGGACAGGCATGAAAATGAAACTGAAAAATGGCAGGAATTTAGGTATGTCTTTCAGCTGGTCGATGGCCGCTTTGATCTCTTCTTCGGAGGGCAGCTCCTGATGGCCGTCGATGCCCAGCCGCCTGCGGAGTATTTTGCCAAAAACGACGGCCATGTCCCGGGTTTCAACCGCTTCCATCCGGGCGGCGTGGCTCAGCTTCACCATATTTTCATAGATGGCCTGCCCGAGCAACATCAGGCCGGCTTTTCTGGCCTGGTAGAAGTGCAGGCTTTTGCCGTGGATGTAGATGAAGCAGCCCAGGTCTGCCTTACTGCTCAGAAGGTCGTTCTGGCTTAGCTGCAGGCGCCGGGCCAGTTGGCGCAGGAAAGAATCTTCCTGCAGGTCTATATCCGAATCAGAAAAAACGGCCAGGAGCGAAATATCCATTAGAAACCTCCGGGCAATCCATTCCAACTCCGGGAAACGGATGTCATCCAGGGTGAGGCCCCAGCGGAAATACCGGCGCACCTGCTGCAACTCCAGCCGGTCCAGCAGCCGTGCCGAACGGCGAAACTGCCGCAGGAGCCGTTTTTCCTGCCGCACCAGCTTCCAGTCGGCATAGGCGGCCGCAACGATCACCTTGATCGACAGCGCCTTCATCTCCTTTTTTCGGGTGAGCAGTTCCGGGAAATAAACGGCATCGTCTATGGGGCCCTGCTTTTGATCCTGGTAATACATCCGGAAAAAATACAGGTCCCAGAATAAGTGGCTGTTGATGCCGGTGTGCCGGAAATCCAGGTGGCTTTTCTTGTAGCGTACCCGGTGGAAAAGCACTTCCTCCGTATATTCCATGGTTTCTCCGGGCCCGTATTCTGAGATCTTGAGGTAATAGGCGCCCAGGCATGCGCCCACCCTGGCCACCATACGGGAGTAGGCCGCTCCCTGTGGCTGGCCCTCCTCCAGGCTAATGGCAAAGACAATGGTGTCCAGCAGTATGAGTTTAGCCCGCCATCCGGCCGACAATTTTGCGATGAATGGCGCCGATTCTTCAAAGGGATAGTGAATGGGAAACCCGTATAGCATTCCCGAATGCTGCAGGCACAGATACAAGGGGTGCCGAAGGCTCTCAAAACGCTCGGCAGAACCAGCCTGTACGGCCTCGGAGAGCGGGCGCGTATCTTTTAACGACAGGGGGTGCTGCCGACGAAATTCAAAATACTGATTAAACCAGTTTTTGGACTTAAAGTCGATCATACACGGATTGCTTTCACAGCGCAAAGATAAGGGGCTTTGAGTTATGAAGTTGATTTAATTGATCGGCGCTCTGCCCAATCAACCCATCAACCAATCTTACCCGGAAGAGCTTCAGCGAAGACGGGCAACCCAATCCGCCTAATCCACAATCCACCCCTCCGGATCGACGTTTCACCGGGAAAAGGTGGCTGGCAAGCCTGTTTAGAGAGACCTTTACGGCGTCAACACTCAAATTGAATGGCCAAAACCTTATTGACCCGTTATGAAGAAATTCCATTTCCTGATCCTGTTATTTGCTATCGCCTGTGCTCCGGCTTCCTGGGGCCAGGCCTTTCAAACCATCAAAGGCGCCGTGGTCGACCAGCAGTCGGAAATACCCGTCATCGGGGCGGCCGTGGAACTGCTCAGCGTGGGCCCGCCCCGGGGTGCGGTGACCGACATCGACGGCCGGTTCTCTATTGCGGAAGTGCCGGTGGGCCGCCATACCGTCCGGGTGAGTTACCTGGGGTACAGCCCCGTTACCATTCCCAACGTACTCGTGACGGCCGGCAAGGAGACGGTGCTCAACCTCAGCCTCGAAGAATCGGTAGTGCAAATGAATGAAGTGGTGGTGAACGGCCGTGTGGAAAAAGGCAAGGCCAACAACGAGATGGCCACCATCAGCACCCGTTCCTTCAACCTGGAGGAAGTCACCCGCTTCTCCGGCGGCCGCAACGACGTGGCCCGCCTGGCCGGCAATTTCGCCGGCGTGGCCACTGCCGATGACAGCCGCAACGACATCGTCATCCGCGGCAATTCGCCCACCGGCGTACTGTGGCGCCTCGAGGGAATTCCCATCCCCAACCCCAACCACTTCGCCACCCTGGGCACCACCGGCGGGCCGGTCAGCGCCCTCAACCCCAACCTGCTGGCCACCTCCGACTTCCTGACCTCGGCCTTCCCGGCCGAATACGGCAACGCCCTGGCCGGCGTCTTCGATATCGGCTTCCGCTCCGGCAACCGCGATAATTATGAATT